>NZ_BSQE01000037.1:0-48877 GCF_030268185.1 Pseudomonas sp. NBRC 100443 | reverse complement strand
GATTGTCTTCGGCAACGAAGTCATCCAGGCATTCCGGCAGCAAGCTGACCTGTGTCCGGCTCGCTTCCTCGATGAATCGCTTCATACGCCGCCCCCGCTGACGATGCTCCAGCAACTCTAGGCGAGGACGACGTTTTCACACAGCCTGGGTCGAAAACCAACGTCGACAATCGATTCGCCCTCCCCTTCGTTGAGCGCCCACGCAGGTACGGCGAGAACACCGGATACCCGCGGGCGTTACATATGTGCACGGCATTTCTGCCGTTGCATCGAAGGCTGAGATCTATGCCCCAGGGCTAGTCAACCGCCGCAGCCATGTCCACATTGGCAGCCATCTTTCTTGCGCAGAATTTCGTAGAGTTCGTCCTTGAGCTGCAGCTTCTGCTTCTTCAGCGACTCGATGGTGTCGTGGGTTGCGGGAGTGATGCCAGCTTCCATGTTCTTGATCTCCTGGTCGAGATCGTTGTGGCTATGGAAGAGCTTTGCAAAATGCGGATCCTCGGTCTTGAGGCGGGAAATCTTTTCGCGGAATTCGGGAAACATGAGGATTCTCCAGGAGAGTGAAAAAGCACTTTGCAGGATCCAAGCTAGGCCAGTGTTGAGGTAGATCACTGAAGGCACCGCAAAGAAAGGGCGTGTCCGCGCCTGGCCGGTTTCTGCCGGCCCCCACCGACTGCCTCGAGCCGAAAACCAACGGCAACAATCAATCCGCCCTCCCCTTCGTTGAGCGTGCCCACGCAGATACGGCGAGAACGCCGGCTGCCCGCGGGCGTTACAATGGCGCCAACGCCGATTTCCCGATCGGGCATGCCCGGAGCCAGCTTCAGATGTTCACCCTTGCAAACCTCGACACGTCGCCGCCCGAATCCCTGAAGAGCCAGGTTCTGCAGATGGTGGTGGACTACTTCAGCGACATCAGCCCGGTGCCGCTGACGCCCAGCAATCCGCTCTATCAGCTGTACCAGTACGTGATCGGCTACGAGGTGCACCTGTACCTGCAGGCCATGAACGGCACCCCGGAGAGCCCCACGCGGCTGATCCTGGCCCTGGATGACGACGATCCCTCCCAGGTGCTGGGTTTTGCCCTCTACCTGCCGAGCCTGGATGACGCCGAGGCCTGCACGCTGGCCTACCTGGCCGTCAAGGCCAGCCACCGCCGCCGCGGCATTGCCCGGGCCATGTTGCGGCAGATGGTCGAGCACCGGGCCCACGCCGAGCTGGCCTGCGTAGCGAGCAAGGTGCCGGTCTTCGAATCGATGGGCTTTCGGGTACTGGCGGCGCAGGGGCCGCAGGTGCTGCTGAACACCCGCGCTCAGCGCTCGGACGGCATGGTGGCGGTACAGGACCTGGCCCCGATCTACCAATCCAGGGAAGTGCGGCAGATCCACGCCTACCTGCTGCAGCAACGCGGCAAGAAGGCCATGAGCGACGCCGAGAACAAACGCGACCGCCTGCTCGACCAGTTGGCCTATCAGGCTCAGGCATTGGTGAAAGAGCGTTTCCCTACGTTTCACTGAGGGCAGGCTTTTCCTGCCTTGAATGTCCGTTTCCGGCCGATTCTGCTGAAAAAGGCGGTTCTGCGGCAGCCAGTCGGCCAGGTGCACCAGCTTTTGAAGTGGCTGCAAGCCACTTCAAATTGCCTTTCGGCGTGGCACTGAGCAATCGGGCTCAGGTTTGCGGGTTAATTCGAGGGTTTTTGCTCGCTGCAGGCGCACCTATCCCGTGAGCGGTGGCCCTTGAGGCAAAAGCCTGGCCATGCGCCGCAGGTTCTGCACCGTCGCGGCCAAGGTGAATTCGTCAGCCGCACCTGTCATTCCACGCAGTCGTAAACGGTCGAGTTTCATGATCCGTTTGAGGTGGGCGAAGAGCATCTCCACCTTCTTCCGTTCGCAACGAGAGACCAGGTATTCCGATGTCTTGGCGATGCGTCGAGCCACGTCACGGGCAGCCTCATGGATGCTACGGACGATTTTCCGGTTCGGCGTGTTGGGGCAGCACTTTGCTTTCAACGGACAGGTGACGCAGTCGGTTTGGCTGGCGCGGTAGATGATGGTGTTGGCCTTGGTTACCCGCGATCGTTTCTGAGTGAAGGCACGCCATTCACTACGCAGCGGTTTACCGGCCGGACAGCGGTATTCATTCGCTTCCGGACTCCAGTGAAAGTCGTGGCTGGAGAGGCTGTCGTCCTTGCGCTCGGTCTTGTCCCACACCGGCACATGCGGCTCGATGTCCTTCTCCTCGACCATCCAGGCCAGCATCGGGGCCGTGCCATAGGCGGTATCACCGATGAGGCGTGCAGGTGTGAGGTCGAATTGCGCTTCGACGCGCTCGACCATCGTTTTGGTCGACTCGACTTCGGCGGTGCGGTGCGCTGGAGTCGCTTCCACATCCACGATCACGCCGTGCTCGGTGTCGATCAGGTAGTTGGTGGAGTAGGCAAAGTAGGCCGGCCCACCTGGTGCTGCTGTCCACCGCGCCTGCGGATCGGTAAGCGAAATCTTCTTGGGCAGAGCTTCGGCCAGCGCTTCCTCATCGAGCGCTTCGAGGTACTCGCGCACAGCACGGGTACTGAGCGCCGGATCGCGCCAGTCGACCTCATCTCCCGCCACGCCACGTTGCCGGCTGGCATCGGCCTTGATGATGCTGGCGTCGACGGCGAAGCCTGCACCCTTTACTAGGCCGGCCGCCATGCAGCGCCGGAGCACCTCATTGAACAGCCAGCGGAACAGGCCGCTGTCACGGAAGCGGCCGTGGCGATTCTTCGAGAAGGTCGAGTGATTGGGGACTTCGTCCTCCAGACCCAGCCGGCAGAACCAACGGTAGGCCAGGTTCAGATGCACCTCTTCGCATAGTCGCCGCTCGGAACGGATGCCGTAGCAGTAGCCAACCACCAGCATGCGCACCATCAACTCCGGATCAATCGAGGGGCGTCCGATAGGGCTGTAGAAGTCGGTCAGGTGGGCGCGCAGGTCGCTGAGATCCAGGCACTGATCGATGCTGCGCAGGAGGTGTTGGGGCGGGACGTGGTCTTCCAGATTGAACGAGTAGAACAGCCGCTGCTGTCCTCCCGGTAACTGCCCCATCATGCTGCTTGCCCCCACGCTCACTGAGCGCGTGATTTTGCCGGCGGCATGGGGCGGCAGCTACTTTTTCAACAGAATCGGCCAAAAGCAATGGGATGGACTCCCCCTCGCCTCGGCATCTGAGTGCCAGACTGAAGGTGCGAACCACAGTTAACAGCTAGAAGGAGTCCACACATGAAGCTTATGCGCATTGGGGTCGACTTGGCCAAGAACGTGTTTCAGATCCATGGCGTTGACTGTCACGAGAAGCCGATTTGGCGGCAGCGCTTACAACGCGATCGATGGCTACAAGCCTTGCTTGAGCAGGCTGAGCCAGGCTGTGTAATTGGCATGGAAAGTTGTGGCGGTGCTCACCATTGGGCGCGGCAACTTGAGGCTCGTGGATTCCAGGTCAAGTTAATTGCTCCCCAATTCGTCAAACCCTACGTCAAAAGCAACAAGAATGACGCCAATGATGCTGAAGCAATCTGTGAGGCGATGAGCCGGCCCAGCATGCGTTTCGTAGCTATCAAAACAGTCGAGCAGCAGGACATTCAGGCGACCCATCGAATTCGTGCCGGGTTAATTGAGCAGCGTACGGCAAAAGCCAATCAGATCCGTGGGCTGGTCGCTGAGTACGGTCTAATTGCACCGAAAGAATTGCTCTCGCTGCGTCGAGCAATACCGTGCTGGCTGGAAGATGCAGACAACGGTTTAACGCCGCGTTTCCGACATCTACTGGATGGCTTGTGGGGCGATCTGCGCGCACTGGATGCACGGGTGAGAGAGCTTGATAGCGAGATATCCGTGATCGCGGCAAATGAGCCTGACGCTCTATGTCTACAGCAACTGCGTGGTGTCGGCCCGATGATCGCCACTGCACTCGTCGCTGCCATCGGTGACGCTCGTCAGTTTGCCAATGGCCGGCAGTTTGCTGCTTCGCTGGGATTAACGCCCAAACAACATAGCTCCGGCGGCAAAGATCGATTGCTCGGCATTAGTAAACGCGGCGATGCCTACTTACGGACACTGATGGTTCATGGCGCTCGATCAGCGTTACGTACAGCCAATTCCAAAGACGACCGACTTAGCCAGTGGATCGTCCGCCTGGCTGAGCGATCACATGCCAACGTGGCAGCAATCGCGCTGGCCAACAAAACCGCGCGCATGGCTTGGGCGATGCTGCGTAACGGCACCGATTACCAACCGGATCGGGCTGCTGCCTGACCCACCAACCAGCACGCTCAGCAAGAGAGTAACCGTCACCCACGATTGCGAAGCAACCTGAACGATGGCAAACCGGTCGAACCGGCGCTGGCAAAACCCTCAAATGTCCATGTGCGAAAAGCACGTAGAAGCGATTGGGAGCCAGCGCGCGAATAGCCCATCATGGCCCAGCATCAAAGAGATGCCGAAGTCAGAGGCCGAATATACGTGTGCAGTCGGCACGGGGGCCAAAGCGAAGGGGCTTGCAATGAGGGGGAGTCCATATACGGACATGCGGAACGAAAAACTGGCATATGACTGACAGGGATCTAAGCCTTGCGCTCAGTGACTCTTGGGGATTTAGATATTTGCCTAAAAAAAGCCTCGACGAACATAGTTCATCGAGGCAAGCCAGAGGAGTAACACGCAACGCGATAAATCAGAAGGACTTGCTCACGCCAAGTACTAGGTTTGAGCCACAGACATCGTCGAAACCGTTGTAACTAGCGCACTCATCATTCGACAAGTTGGAGTCTACATAGGCTAGCGACCAGTCAAGACCAAGTAATTTCTTGCTTAGCGAAACCTGCCATTCCTTGTAGGTGGAGGCAGTGCTGCCGTTTCCATCAACCAAGATGTCATCTTTGAAGTCAACCAAACCGTAACGGATATTAAGTCCAATATCCATAGGGAGTGCGGTTTCATAGCCGACAAAGCTGTACAAGTAACTCTGGTCGCCTCCCATATCACCTGAGTAATATCCTCCTGCATAGATCCCGTATGCGGAAAGCTTTGCGTAGGTTTCGCTGTAGTTAAGCTTGCTTTCTTTCGGGTACTCATACTCGAAATAAGCAAGGTCGAGGGATACATTGTCGGTTATTTTCCAGTAATAGCCTGCGTAATAGTCTATTTCTTGGCGAGTCTTACTGCCATAACCGAAATCGACGTTGGAGCTCCATACTCCGGCGTACAGCCCACTGGAGTGAGAAAGCGTGACGGAACCCTGAATGGCTGGATCGTTCTGGGTTTGTGACATACCACGACTGTGGTAGTCACTGTAAGCGCCAATATTCAAATCTAGGCTAAGGTCATCATTCAACTGGAATGCTTGGCTCGCCCCCCACGGCGCCAGCAATATGCCAGCAATGCAAAGCTTTGATATGTGATTCATGCAGTGCTCCCTACTTTTATTTTCTAGTTTTGTAACGACGCCTTCCGACTAAAAGCCCCATCACTAGAAGGTGCCGATGTTTCTTCTTGCTTCGCGAGAGTCTTATCGCCCCGGCTGCCGTGTACGACCACCTGGTACTTTTTGGGCATGAGAGCTCGCGCGAGCAGGTGAGTCGCGAACACTAGGAAGTTCGTTAATGGCTGATTAAAGCCTGCTGTAGTTGGTGAACCCCAACCCAACAACTGACCCAAGTGGACTAGTGCAGCCTTCAGCCCCCTATATCTTTATTCCAGCGTTCCAAGTACGTATCGATGATGGCTAGCAATCTTTCGCGGCCGAAGCTGGCTTCGTGTCCGGCATGCACAACATCAACCTGAAGCCCCCGCAGGCGTTCTAGGGACGCCGCGTAGTCGCCAATATTCGCGTGCGGAATGGAATCAAGCAGATCGGCGTCGTACACCACATCTCCAGAAAACAGCGTTCTCGTACTCTGCTCGTACAAGGCAATGCTGCCTGGGGAGTGTCCGGGCAGATGGAGCACCTCGAAATGACGGTCGCCCAGATCGATGATGTCTTGGTCTACTAAAAGTCCGGTAGGCGGCGCCGGTAGCAGTGCCCACTTCGCGGGGTCGAAGCCAGGCCCTGGGAGGGCATCGATTACCAGGCGGTCGCAGCCCAAGTCTGACATGTACGTCGCTAGCCAATGATCATCATTGATAACCAAGCGGTTATCGCTGTTTGGCTGAGAAAAATACTCTGCCTCTGCGGCGTGACATAGCCTGCATTCGAACTCGTGCAGACCTCCCATGTGGTCGAGATGGCTATGAGTTGCTACTGCGCACACCGGTTTCAGAAATAGGTTGCGTGCTGCTTCGCGAAGGCTGGCAACACCTAGTCCGGTATCGATTAGCAGGTCGCGATCGCGCCCAGGGACATGCCAGATATTGCAGCGCAACATGGGATGTACATGAGGTTCCCATAGCAACGTGACTCCATCATCAAATGTCCTTTTCTCGAACCAAGCGTCTGCCACTTTGAGCGTCATGTCGCTAGTTCCCGACATTGGTTCTGAAACTTGCCCAGGTCCGAGTCCGCTCGCGTAATGTCCGGGCCGGCAACGGTTCCTCGCCGAACAATGTCTTGCGGCTTTCGGCGGATGGGAACAGAGTTTCGTCGTTGCGTAGTACCGGGTTGACCTTGTCGAGTGATGCCCGATTGGCATTGGCGTAGTACAGAGTGTTCGTCATCTCTGCCATTCCCTCGGCCTCGGTCACAAATTCGATAAATTCCTTCGCTTCCTCAACGTGGGGGGCGTCTGCGGGGATTGCGAAGTTATCAATCCAGGCCAGGGTTCCTTCTTTGGGAATCTGATAGCCGATAGCGAATGGTTTATTGGCCGCGACAGCCTGCCCCTTGGCAGTCATGGCGTCACCGTTATAAGACAGAGCCAGGCATAGGTCACCGTTAGCCAGATCATTGCTCTGCTTGCCGAATGCAATATAACGAAGGTTCGGCCGCAGCTTGTCGAGCAATTGTTTGGCGGCTATATAATCGGCCGAATTTTGGCTGTAAGGATTCTTTCCGAGGTAGTGCAGGGCGATACTCATGACTTCTTGGGGGGAGTCGATGATAGCGATGCCACAGTCCTTCAGCTTGCTGGTGTATTCCGGCTTGAACAGTAGGTCAAAGCTGTTTAGCGGTGCATTTGGAATGCGTTTCTCGATGGCGTCCTTGTTGTATGCAAGGCCAGTAGTGCCCCAAGCATAGGGCACAGCATAGAGGTTCCCGGGGTCGACCTTCTCGAGCTGAGCGAGCAACTGGGGATCGTACTGCTCTTTCGTTTTATATTGCTGCATGCCCGATGGCTGTAGCGCTTTGGCCCGAATCAAGCGATCAAGCATGGCGACGCCCGGTTGGACTACGTCGTAACCGGTGTGTCCGGTCATCAACTTAGCTTCTAGGACGTCCGCGCTATCAAAGCTGTCGTACTTAACCTTGATGCCAGTCTGTTTTTCAAAGCGAGCCAGAGTCTCTGGTGCGAGATAACTCGCCCAGGCGTAGACGTTGACTGTTCGTACGGCATCGGCCGCCACAGAGTTTGAGGCGATTAGCAACATTCCAGTCGCTGTTGTAACAAGTGAAGCGAATCGCAGGCTTTCCATCGGCAATGCTCCAGATCGGAAGTGGTAGCCAATTCTTCGCAAGCGTAATAAGATCAGACAAGCTATATATTTTAATGATTTATTGTTGAGGCTGGCTAAACGATTCCCATGCACATTCCTGCACTAAATAACTTGCGTGTGTTTGAGTCCGTCGCCCGTCTTGGTCATGTGGGGGCTGCGGCTGCGGAGCTGCACATCACTCCAGGTGCCGTCAGCCAGCAGCTCAAGAGCCTGCAATCTGCTCTGGGTGTGGAACTATTCAGTCGCCAAGGGAGAAACATAGTTCTCACGCAGGCGGGGTTGGCGCTACACCGCTCGGTTGCCAAGGGCATGCATGAGATTAACGATGGACTCAATCAGATCATTAGCCAGTCGCAACAGGCCATACCGACAACAACTCTGACCATTTCGACCGAACCGGTATTTGGTTCGTCTTGGCTGATACCTAGTTTGTTAGGGTTCAAGGAGGCCTATCCGCACATCCGCCTTCGCATTATCGCCGCCAACCATGTCACGGAAGTGGATTGGAAGAGAGCTAATGTCGCTCTGCTGTACGCAGCCCCGCCCTGGGAGGGGCTGTGGTGGCGCCCTCTACGCACCCTTCACATGTTTCCGGTGTGTAGCCCACAACTGTTGCGGGGGCCCAACGCATTGTCTAATCCGTACGACCTAGTACATCACCGACTACTGCATGAGGATGACGGCACCCTCTGGCGTCGTTGGCTGCTGGAAGCGCGCGTACCCTACCCAGGTGAGTCAGATCTGCATATCGAGAGCTTTAGCATGGCCTTGCAAGCTGCCCGCGACGGTTACGGAGTGGCCCTCTCGGATGAGTTTAACTCGCGCCGGGATCTAGATCAGGGTCTGCTCGTGCGGCCCTTCAATCTTGAAGTACCTGCTGGCCTCGGTTACTACTGCCTATGTCCTGAAGAGCAACGGCACATAACAGGAGTGGTTCAGTTCGTAGACTGGCTGATAGCCCAAACTGCCCTGGATGTACAGCAACTTAGCGGTCGTTCCTAGGTGGTGGGAACGTCTGCTCTTGGCCGCTTGCTGCCGGCCACGGCCGGCAGCGTTGGGCTTTCTACGACACAGCAATTAGATTCGAAATAATTTCAGTCCTACATCACTGCCATGACATACCCACCATGGAGGCTCTCCAGCCATGTCATTGCAGTGTCCTCGTTGTAACTCCCCCAAGATCGCAACCCTGCACCCCGCCATGAAGATCGGTGCCTTGGTCGGCACGATCGGTGGCGCCGCACGCGGCGCATCAGCCGCTCTTGCTGGCGGCCAGGCCGGCGCAGCAGTCGGCGCCATTGCCGGCCCGTTGGGCATCACCCTTGGCTCATTGTCCGGCGCCATTCTCGGCGGCCTGACCGGTGGCGTCGGCGGTTGTGCGCTCGGTGCCCAGCTCGGCGACCAGTTGGATCGTCACGTGCTCGCCAACAACCTCTGCCTGATCTGCGGTCATCGCTTCAACCTGCCGACCTGATCGGCTTCGTTCTTCGCTCCCCTTCCCTTTCATCCCTTCCGCCGGTGCTGCGCTTCGCGCAGCGCTTTATGCCGGCTATTGCTCACAGGAAACTCATCATGGCTCATCTCATCGAACGTATGGCCTATGTCGGCGAAGCTCCCTGGCATGGCCTGGGCAGTCGCCTCTCCCCGAAACAACCGCTGGAAGTCTGGCAGCGAGAAGCTGGCATGGACTGGCAAATCCAGGAAAGCCCGGTCCATTTCAAAGCCGACGCAGTCGGTCACCTGGGTAGCATCCATTCTTTCCCCGAACAGAAGGTGCTCTACCGCTCCGATACCAAGGCGCCGCTCTCGGTAGTCTCCCAGCGCTATCAGGTGGTGCAGCCGCGAGAGGTGTTGGAGTTCTATCGCGACCTGACCCAGGTCTCTGGCTACGAGTTGGAAACCGCTGGTGTGCTCAAGGGCGGCCGCAAATTCTGGGCACTGGCACGCACTGGGCAAAACACCTCGCTGAAGGGCAACGACCTGGTCAACGGCTACCTGCTGCTGGCCACCTCTTGCGACGGCACCCTGGCCACCACGGCGACGCCGACCACCGTACGGGTAGTCTGCAACAACACTCTGACCATCGCCGTCGACGGTGCTACCCGGGCGATCAAGGTGCCGCACAGCACCCGCTTCGATGCCCAGGTGGTGAAAAAGCAACTGGGCATCGCCGTCTCGCAATGGGACGAGTTCATGTACCGCATGCGTCATCTCGCCGAGCGCAAAGTGCAGTGGCACGAAGCTATGGGCTATTTCATGCAAGTGCTCTGCGACGCCCAGCCCAACAATCCGTTACCGGATGCCCTGCCGAACGAGCGTGCGCTGCGTCGAGTGCAAAGCCTGTACGAAGGCCGCGGTCGTGGTTCGCAGTTGGAGGCTGCCAACGGCACCGCTTGGGGTCTGCTCAATGCCGTCACCGAGTACGTAGACCACGAGCGACGCGCACGCAGCAACGAATACCGCATGGACTCGGCCTGGTTCGGCCAAGGGGCAGTGATCAAACAACGTGCCCTGGATGTGGCCCTGCAGCTGGTAGCCTGACGACAGTTCCCTCCTCTCGCTATTCATCTTCGCCCAAGCAGTTCTGCGGCTACAGCGATTGCTCGCAAGTACCACAGCATTGGGCGCTCTCTTCCACCCGCCGGGGTTCCGCTCCTGTGGAGTGGACTCCGGTGTTTCATTGGAGGCCTCTCTCATGGGCTGGCTGTTCTCATCCCGTACCCGGTCAGAGCTGATCCGAGATCTGACCCGACCTGAAGACCAGGCTCGCGCCCACGTTCGAGTCATTGCCCACACCCTGCGGGGCAATGTGCTGTGGTCGGTCAGCGAAGTGACAGCGAAAACCGAAGGCGTTCACCCAGGCCTCGCTCCCGGCGAGTCCATGCGCTACATCCGCTGTGATCTGCTGCAACGCCGTGGCGGTGAGTGGGGGTACAAGGCCATGGATGAGTCCATGGCGCCGTACTACTACAGTTGCCCGCTGCGCTATCTCGACCTGGCCAAGGAACTCTCTCCCGCCTGGCGCGACAAGGTTCGCGCCCATCATGCTCGGCGACGTCAGTCGGCGACCGCCACAGCCGGCGCTGTAGCCCAGTAAGCGGGAGTGATCGCAGCGCCACCTGGATGCGGTCCTCCCGTTGATGGCCTGACGGCCATGGCCCTCTTCATTCCTCCCACGATGCCCGACCGGCTCTGCCGGCCGGGCATTTTTATGTCCGGAGAAAAAGCCTCATGACTCACGCCCATTCCACGCCCAACAGGGCACGGCAGCGCCCTGCCCTGCGCCTGGTCGGTACCAAGGATCTGTCCCGCGATGACTGGCTGGCGGTACGCAAACACGGTATTGGCAGTTCTGACGCTGCGGCCGCGGTCGGCCTCAACCCCTACAAGTCGCAGCTGGAGCTGTGGCTGGAAAAGACCGGCCGCGACGCTGGGCTGCCCAAGAGCGATCCGAACGACGAGGAAAGCCCGACCTACTGGGGCAACATCCTCGAGCCCATAGTCGCGAACCACTACGTCCGCCGCACTGGCAATCGGGTGCGGCGGATCAATGCGGTGTTGCAGCATCCCGATCCGAAGCTGGACTGGATGCTGGCCAACATCGACCGTGAGGTGATCGGCGCCAGCGACGTACAGATCCTCGAATGCAAGACCGCCGGCATCAACGGCGCGCGCCTGTGGAAGGAAGGTGTACCGGTGTACGTGCAACTGCAGGTGATGCACCAGTTGGCGGTCACCGGCAAGCAGGCGGCCGACGTGGCCGTGTTGCTCGGCGGCCAGCACCTGGAGATCCATCGCATCGAGCGCGACGACGAGCTCATCGGCCGGTTGATCGAGCTGGAGCGCGACTTCTGGGGCTACGTGCAACGCGATACGCCACCGCCGGCGGATGGCTCCGAGTCGGCGGAGCAGGCCCTGCGCTGCCTGTACCCGGAGGACCTGGGTCATACCCTGGACTTTACCCAGGATCCGATGTTGTCAGCCGCCTTCGACGAGTTGCAGGCCGTCCGCGCCAGCCTGGAGTTACAGAGCAAGCGCGAGGCCGAGCTGAAGCAGCAACTGCAGCAGGCCATGGGCGATGCCAGTCGGGCGCTGTTCGCCAATGGCACGGTGTCCTGGCGCAAGGCCAAAGACAGCGTGGTGCTCGATGTGCCCCTACTGCTCAAGGAAAAGCCCTACCTGCTGGCGCGCTACCCCACCACCAAGCTCGGCAGCCGACGCTTCCTGATTACCTGAATTCGCTTCCCCCTTGACCACCCCGGCGCCTCCCCTGCGCCGGGGTGGTCTTTTTTATTCATCCACTGGAGAACCAGCATGCTCAAAGGCTTGGCCATTACCCCGCCGGTGCTCGGACGGATTTCCATCGGCAAGGTCGTCGAGAAGAGCGGCAAGCGACTGCCGGAGAAGGACGATCAATTCACCCTCACCTCACAGGTCCAACTGCGGGATGGCTGGCTACCTCATCCGCTGGACGAAGAACTGCGCAAAGCGCAGGGCGGCAAGATCCGCAGCATTCCGATCCGTCTGCTGTTCAATGCGCCGGAACTGAATTTCCGCGCCGAGTACTGCCTGTTCGATCGGCAGTCCGGGCGACCGCTGTGTGTCGGCAACGGCGAGACCTGCAAGCGTCGGGGCCAGGACGGCATTGCCTCGCTGCCCTGCCCTTCGCCGGATGGCTGTCCGTTGGCCAAGGGTGGTGCCTGCAAGCCCTACGGTCGCCTCAACGTCGCCATCGGCGATGAGGATCCGCTGGGCAGCTTCGTGTTCCGCACCACCGGCTTCAACAGCATCCGCACCCTGGCGGCCCGACTGCAGTACCTGCAAGCGATTTCCGGTAACCGCCTGGCGTGCCTGCCGTTGGAACTGCGCCTGCGCGGCAAGTCCACCCGACAGAGCCACGGCTCACCGATCTTCTACGTCGACATCACGGTGCGCAGTGGATTGTCGATGGAGGAAGCGCTGCTGCAAGCCCGGGAGCTCGATGAGGCGCGCCAGGCCTCCGGCTTCGACCAGGTGGCACTGGATGCCACGGCGCGCCTGGGCTTTGCCAATGGCGCCTTCGAGGACAGCCAGGAGGAAGGCACCGCCATCGTCGATGAGTTCTTTCCGGAGAGCGCTACCGATACACCAGTACCCCCCACTCCACAGCCGACTGAGACCGCGCCACCGGCCCTCACCGACAAGCCCCGTCCGACCCTTTCCACCCTGCTACGCGAACGTGCCGAGGCTCGAACCAGCTCAACGAACTAGCCGCCCACGCAGGGCGGCTCTCTCCCATCGCTACTCCACCCAATCTGTCACTGGAGGACTCTCCATGCTCATTCTCACCCGTAGCATTGGCAAAACCATCCGCATTGGCGATGACATCGAGATCGTCATTCTTCAAGTCAAGGGCCACCAAGTGCGCGTCGGCGTCACCGCGCCACCCGACATCGCTGTGCATCATGATGAGGTCTATCAACGCATCCAGGCTGCACAGGTCCCGCTGTCCTGACCCTTCTGGCCTACGAGGTTTCCCCATGATCTTACTGAGATTTTTAGGTCTGCTGTTCGTGCTCGTCTGCCTCTTCGCCGGTACGGCAGCTGTCGTCGCGCTGGCGGTTCTGGCGCTGCGCTTCTGGCCATTGCTGGTGGTCATCGTGCTCGCCCTGCTGCTGTTCCAGCACTTCATGCGTTGGACCGGCGTGCGCCTGAATACATCGGTCTGAGACGGCATAAACAGGAGCCCTCATGGGCTCCTGTTTTCTCATTTTCTGGACATTCCTTTTGGAGCATCCATGAGTCCCAATCCCTTTCTACGCGGTTACGACAAGCTGTCCATTGAACTGATCGTGCACGACCTGCAGGCAGGCAGCACGGTACGCGAAATGTCCTACGTGATTCATGCCCAAGACCAGGAACACACGTTAGTGCTCGGTATACAGCCGACACTGGAGCTAGCTCGCGACATCGTGCAGCGCTTGAGCTTTGAGACCGGGCACTTCAGCCGGTGCTGGGAAATCAGCGCAGAGCATCTGCCAGAGGACGTGCTGAACCAACTTTTCCTTATGCGCACCGATCTCCACGCCCTACAGCTGGAGTTTTTCGAGAACGCCAATCAAAGCGTAATTGGCTGCAAGCTGCGTAACACACCCTGGACGGATCAGCACCTGGACCTGTTCAACACCAGTTCGGCTGAGCTGCGTCAGCAGCAGTTGGACTATGGGTTGCCCGCCGAACTCGTGGAGATCCTGCACCTGGCAGGGGAGGCCGATGTGCGCTTTTTGCTGTTCGACCCGGATGCGGCGTTGCTGGATGGGCTGCCAGTGTTCAAGGACGTGGCGTAAGCCTCTTACAACCCTGCATCCATCAGCAGCTCTGAGGGTTTACACCCGATAGCGGCTGCAATTCGGCAAATGTTGAGGAAGGTGACGTTGCGCTCGCCTCGCTCAATCTTGCCCATGTGAGAGCGGTCTATCGAAGAGGCATCTGCGAGTGCTTCTTGCGAATACGCCAACGCGATACGGCGAGCCCGTATCGCGGCTCCCAGCTTCACGAGATCACGGTCTTTATCCAACTGAGCGGAGATTCTTGCCATGGCAAAAATCGTCCCGCTATGATGTCAAAACGACCACGGCATTTACGACCCAATTAGATTCAGTATCCCTCCTGAGCATGCTGCTCACTCAACCAATCGACAGAAGGAAATGTCCTGATGAATCAGAAACTGCTGCTGACCGCTCTGCTCGGCACGCTGTTAAGCAGTGTGGCGCAGGCAGGCACTTCCACATGGACCGCCAGCTACACCCAGGGCGTCGAGGAACATCTGGTCGACGACGGCAACGGCAACCAGTTGAACATCACCTGCCCAGACGATGGAGAGAGCGCGGTCTCCGCCTACGCCACTATCGCCGGCAAGCAGTACTCCTCCGAAAACGATGGCTTCGATGTCATCGTCGACGGCACCACCTTCAGCAACCCCTTCTACACCGACTGCGAAGCCTGCAGCTCCAGCTTCCCGGGCTTCTGGGCTGCGCTGCGCAAGGCCAACTCCCTGCAGCTCAGCGCCGGCGGCCAGACGGTGAAGCTCCCAACCCAGAACCTTCCCCAGGTTCTCCAACCCCTGACCAGCAAGAAGAACCTCTGCCGCTCCGGCTGGTAACCCTTCCCACACGACATAGAGACAACACCATGGAACATGAACACGAAACGGCAGACGCGCCGAATGATCTGCCCGCCAGTCCGGAGGTGATCGGCTGGGGCGTCGCCTCGCTCGTCCTCACCATCATTTTCCTGACCGTCAACACCTCAGCAATGGTGTTGGGCGCCAGCTTCATGTTGAAGCTGCTGGCCGGCCTCGTTGGTTTGATAACAGGCTGGATCGGCGCCCTGGTGGGCAACGCGGTCCGCAAGTTTGCCCAACCCGATGCGATCTACACCAACGGCGGCGCGCTTCACCTGATCTGGTTGAAAGTGTTCTGGCTGATAGGCCCGCAAGTCATTGGCCTGGTAGTTGGCATCGGCCTCGGATGCTCCCTGGTATTGCGATAAGGAAGACCGATGAAGAGCAAGTTCTATCTGGTGCTGGGTCTGCTGGTTCTGGCGGGCTGTTCGGATGACAAGTCCAAGCTACGCGGACAGTTTCTCTCAGGCTGCGTGCAAGGTGGCTCTCCCAAGCCAGTTTGCACATGCGTCTACGACAAGCTGGAAAAGACCTACTCGACCGAGCAGTTGAAGCAGATTCAGGCAGGGCGAAGTCCGCTGGTATCGAACTTCATGCAGGACAGCATCACGTATGCAAAGGCCTGTATAGCGGAGCAGTGACAGCAACCGTGCCGCTCCCGATCACCTCGGAACCGTGAGCACCAACTAACAAGCATCACGCCCCGAACATAACCAACCCCGCACACGGCCATAACTGGCCGTGTGCGGGGCAGGGGTTCTTTTGTTTTTTGAAAACCCAGGAGCTGCCCGTCGAGACACATCCCAGAAGAACAACGCACCACAGCCACACACACTCAAGGACCTGAACCCATGACCCCGACGTACCGCAAAACCCTGCTCGCCCTGGCCATCTCCGCCAGTGCCCTGCCCCTCGCCGCCCACGCCCTGACGTTGACCAACAGCGGTTTGGATAGCGAAGGCAACACCTACGCCGACAGCACCGAAGTCACCGGCGCCTTCACTGGCAGCGACCAGCCCATTCGCTTCTACAGCGACACCTTCAACCACGACCTGGTGCTCAACGCCCAGGTGCAAGCCACGGGCGATGACCTCAACGGTGTCGACCTGTCCTACGCCGGAGACGATGACACTCCCTCGCCCATCGGCGCGCCGACCGAGGTGCTCGGCAACCTGCAAAACAAGGGCAGCATCACGGTGAATGGCGCGGGCGTCACCGGCCTGCTGATTGATCCGGCCATCATCTACGGCAACCTGGTCAATGAAGGCACCCTGCAGGTGGCCGGCGGAGTGCTCGAGGGCGATGGTATCCGTGGCCTGAAGTTCGCCGGTCAGTCGGTGTTGCAGGGCGACCTGGTCAACGCTACCAGCGGCAAGATCCTTGCCGATGGCGAAGAGGCCACGGGCATTCAGCTCAAGGGCGGCACCATCGCTGGCAAGCTGATCAACGATGGTCTTATCCAGGTCAGCGGCGCCGGCTCGACGGCAATCCTCGCCACCTATGACGATGACAACGGTGGTCCGGATCGGGTGGACCTCGGCGGGATCGAGAACCATGGCAGCATCCTGGCCAGCGGCGATGATGCAACCGCGCTACGTCTCGATGGCGTGAGCTTTGCCAATGCGCCGGTCCAGGTGCTCAACACCGGCACGATCCAGGCTGACGATGCCGCCATCGAGGTCGGTGCCTTCGATATCGACGGCGCGAACGCCAGCAATACCCTGGTCATTCAGAACAGCGGCAATTTGATTTCCAAGGACGAAGCCATCGATGCCTCCCAGGCCAGTGGCGGCGTGCACCTGATCTGGAACGCCGGCAGCATCACCGGCAACCTGATCGACCTGTCCAACATCGAAGTGAACGGCGACGTGACCTTCAGCGGTACCGACGCCAGCACCGATGGCGCGAATATCCGCTTGAAGGACGGCGGTTGGCTGGATGTCGGCAGCGATGCGGGCAACACGCCGGCATACTTGGAGTTCGCTCAGCCACACACCACGATCCAGGGCAACCTGGATGTGGCGGGCAACTCCTCGCTGGGGCTCAACCTGAGTTCGGCCACGGATCCGAACAAGGCCGTGGTCGCGGTCTCCGGTACCGCGGAATTCGCCAAGGGCTCGCAGATCCAGTTGGCGGCCCAGGGCAGCGACTTCAAGGCCCAGGGCACGACTTACACTTTGGTCCAGGCCGGCACCCTACAGGATGACGGCGTGAGCGTGACCAGCCGTTCGGCCCTGCTGAACGTCGACACCGTCAGTAGTGGCGACAACCAGATCCTGGCCAAGGTCAGCACCAAGGGCCAGGACGAAGTCGGTGAGGTGATCGGCCAGATTGGTGGTTCGGCCAACGCCCAACGTGCGGGTGCAGCCTTCAGCCAGGTGGTGACCGGGCTGGCGCAGAGCAACCCCAACGACCCGGTGTTCCAGGCTTACGTGAATGCCTCGCAGGATCCAGCAGCACTGAAGAAACTGGCTGAGCAGCTCGCCCCTGAGGTGAACGGCGGTGCGACCCAAGCGGCTACCAGTGGGCAAACGCTGGTGAGCAACATCACCGGCAATCGCACCAGCAGCCTACGCGGTGCGTCCTCGGGCGACGTGCTGCAGAACACCGGGATCTGGGCCCAGGCGCTGTACAGCGATGCCAACCAGGACCTGCGTGATGGTGTAGCCGGCTTCAACGCCTACAGCCGTGGCATCGCCATTGGCGCCGATGGCAAGCTCACCGACCAGTTGACCCTGGGCGTGGCCTACAGCTTCCTGCACTCCAGCGTAAACAGCGACAGCGGCAACACCACCGATGTGGATGGCAATGCTCTCACCCTGTACAGCGGTTTCGAACAGGACAACTACTTCGTCGATGCCAACCTGAGCTATGGGATCAACGACAACGAGAGCAAGCGCCGCATCGCAGGCACCACGGCGAAGGGCGATTACGACAGCCAGGTGCTGGGCGCCAACGTCGTCGGTGGTTACACCTACCACCTGAACCAGCAGTTCCTGATCGAGCCGCGCCTGGCCGCACGCTATGCGCGCGTCGATATCGACGGCTACCACGAGAAGGGGTCGGCGGCGGCGCTCAAGGTGGATAGCCAGCGCTACGAGGTGGCGGAACTGGGTGCTGGTGTGCGGGTAGCGGGCGACTTCCAAGTCGGCAACGGCAATCTGCAGCCGCAGGCCAAGCTGATGGCCTACCATGACTTCGCCGCGGACGAAGCCCAGAGCACCTCGACCTTCACGCTGGGTGGCACACCCTTCGTGAGTCAGGGAGCCAAGGCGGTGCGCAACAGCTACGAAGCCGGTGTCGGTGCGGACTACCATCTGGGTGCGGTTACGGTCGGGGTCAGCTACGACTACACCGGCAAAACCGCCTTCAACGCCGACACCTTCACCGCCAAGGTCCGTTACGACTTCTGATGAGCCACTATCTTTCCGGCCCACGCGCGTGGGCCGGTTTCTTTCAAGTCCTGATGGCGCTGCTGGTCGGCGCCCTCCTCGCCGGCTGCCAGTCGCCACGCGAAGTGCTGCAGCAATTGGCGGATGAGCATGGGCGGCAACTGGAGATACTGCCGGGGCAGCCGTTTCCTTTGGTCATGCTAGCGCCGCAGGACACCACGAAAGCCACTCGTTTACGCGTCTACCTGGAAGGCGATGGTCATGCCTGGGCCACCGCCACGCAACCCAGCGTGGATCCGAGCCCACATAACCTGTTGGTGGCGCGGCTGGCGGTAGACGATCCGTCGCCGAATGCCTACCTGGCGCGGCCCTGCCAGTTCGTCATGGCACCGGCCTGCGAGCCTACTCTCTGGACTAATCGGCGCTTTTCGCAGGAGGTGGTCACCAGCCTCAGTCGGGCGCTGGACCAGTTGAAGCAGCGCTATGGCAATCGGGAGTTCGAACTGGTGGGCTATTCCGGTGGCGCAGCACTGGCGCTGCTGCTGGCGGCGCAGCGGGATGACGTCACCTTGGTCCAAACCCTGGCCGGCAATCTCAGCCCGCGGCTTTGGGCTGAAATGAAAGGACTCTCGCCCCTCGGCGGCTCGCTGGATCCGTTGGACTATCGCAACCGGCTGGCATCAATACCGCAGCGACACTTAGTGGGAGATACGGATGGAGTAATTCCAGCATCGCTGGCCAATACCTACCTAGTGCAGCTACATCCATCTGCCTGCAGCCAGGTTGTAGTCTCCCCGGCTACAGATCATCAGCAAGGCTGGGAGACCTCTTGGAGAAAATGGCGGGGTCAACCGCTAAATTGCAAGAGCAATTGAGTCCACAGCCGCAAGCCGTCGGTGACCATGGTTTGTTCTTTAGCAAACGAACCATGGTCAACGTTGGTGTTGAATTCCGGAACCTGTGCAGCCGCTCTAGCGCGTGCCCCGCTGGCGCAGCTCCGAAGGATTGAAATAGCTGTCCCCGGGGCTCGGCTGCTGGAAATCGATTGCGGACTTCTGCTCACTGTCCAGGCCTTGCACGTTGTAGCGATGCGAATAGAGGTCGTGATAGACCTCGACCGCCGACCACGTGGTGGGCAGCTCGTAGAAGTTCTTCAGGTAGGCCATGGATACGCGCCAGATTTTGCCTCGGCTGTCGTATTGGTCGGCCACAGCGATCTGCCAGCTGTCCTCGTCGAGATAGAAGGTGCGCTTGCTGTAGATGTGCCTGGCATCGGGCTTGAGGGTGCCCTCCACCACCCATACCCGGTGTAGCTCGTAGCGGGTCAGCGCCGGATTGAGATGCCCCGGTTGCAGTAGGTCGGCGTACTTTACTCCGGCGGCGGCGAGCCGGTAGTTGTTGTAGGGAATGTAAACCTCGCGCTTGCCGAGCAGCTTCCACTCGAAGCGGTCCGGCGCACCGTTGAACATGTCGGTGTCGTCGGTGGTGCGCAGGCCGTCGGACGCCGGTACCGGGGTGTCGTAGGCGAGGTTCGGCGAACGCCTGACGCGGCGCTGTCCGGCGTTATAGCCCCAGGCCTGGCGTGGCTCTTTCACCTGATCCATGGTCTCGTGTACCAGGCTGGAATAGCCGGCCAGCCGTGGTGGCGTTTTAACGAAGGCGACGAAGTAGAAGAGAATGTTGTCCAGCTTCTCGTAGGAGCCCTGCGGGTCGTAGTAACGGAACAGCGATTCCTGCTCATAGTCGATTGGCGTGTAGGAACCGTCGCGCTGCATCGCCACTTCAGTGGACTGGCGCACGATGTGCGTGCCGCGATAACGGACGATGTGGTTCCACAGCGCTTCTACGCCACTCTGCGGAACCGGGAACGGAATGCCGCCGAAGGCGTCAGTGAAGCCATTACCGCCGTCGGCCAGCTTGGCAGTCACGGCGTTCTTGCGTGTGTTGTCGTAGACCCACTGGGGTGCCGATGCCGAACGCCGGGTGACGTACACCGGCATGCGGAAACTGTCCGGGTAGGTGTCGAACAAGGCGATCTGCCCTGCCGTCAGGTTCGCCCGGTACTGCGCCAGATTAGCCTTGTCGATGGTGAACAACGGCTTGTCGTCGGGGAACGGATCCAGGTGGTGGTCGCCGGGCTTGTAGCCGGCCGGCGCCCGCGTGATGCCGCCGTCCCAGGCAGGAATGCTGCCGGTGGAGTTGGCGGCCCGTTCGCCCCCCAGCGGCGTCAGGTCCTTGCCCAGCCGTGCAGCCTGGTCGGCCGACACGCCGGCGAAGATCGGCGAACAGGAAAATTGGAAGGCCAGGGCCAACGCCCCGGCGACGAGCGACTTGTTGAGCATGTGCGACTCCGCGACTACACCGACCGCCCCCATCCGGACCGGTCGGTCAGGTGGTGGTTTCAGAAGGAGTACTTGACGTTGAAGCCGACGTTGTCCCTGTCGCGCAGGGTGTTGTCGCGGCTGGCGCCGTAGTACTTGGTGAACTGCAGCTCGGTGTCGAACTTGCTGCGGTAGCTGGTCTTCACACCCAGGGTGTAGGCCTTGCGCCCCTCGATGAAGTTGCCGTTCTGGTAGGAGTTGCCCTTGAAGTCGTCCTTGAACACTGCATAGGGCGAGACGTTGACGCCGGCGAAAGCATCGTTCCAAGTGCCGATCATTTGCAGGGTGAAACCATAGGCATTGCGGTCCGCCTGGTCGCCGTCACCGAAACCGGCGCCATAGGCGTTGTTCGGCCTCCCGGCGTAGTAGCGCACCTGGCCGTTGTAGGCGGTGTACTTCAGGCTGCTCCCGCGGATCTGCTCAGCGGCGATCTCTGCGGTGCCCAGAAGTGAGTCGAAGCTCAAGCCCTGGCCGAAGTTGTAGAGGGTGCCCAGGCTGCTGTTGAAGGCCTCGACCCGCTCGTAGTTGTGGAAGGTCGAGCCGCGGCACAGCTGCTTGCCCGCCACCAGAGCACAGGCCTGGTCGGCCGGAGTATTGCGGTCGTAGACCGTGGCCTCTCCGCTGAGCGACTGGCCGAGCAAGTCGCCGACGATGTCGTTGGTCGCGGCAATGCTAATTGGCAGGTTCGGCCGGTAGGCCAGCTCACCAAACACCGAGGCCTGGCCGACGGTGCTGTTGAAGCTCAGGCCATACATCTGAATGTTCTCGACGTACTCACGACTGGCCACCGCGTTGCCGGCCATGTCGATGCTGCCGATCAGGTTGGCCCCCGCCGCCAGAGGACTACCGCGCAGGGCTGCCATGTCAGCTCCCTGGTAGCCCGGCGCGAAGCTGACAGCGGTCAGCGGCTCCTTGCTGTGATAATTGACGAAGTACAAGCCGAACTCGGTGGAGTTGAGCTGCTCGGCAATATAGTGCAGCGCCGCACCGAACTGGCCGCTGTCGCGGGCGTTGAGATCCTTGCCGATGTTGGCCACCTTGATGGTGTCGCCCTGCGCGTAGCTGCTGCCGGCCAGACCGAAAGCAGGGTTGGCCAGCGCCGCCTGATAGGCCGAGCGCCCACCGAGCACCGCCAGCGGCGAAAGCACCGCAGCGAAGCCGGGGTTCTGCAGATAGGCGGAGTTGCCACCGTCAGCGAACAGGTCGGTCTCGGAGAAGAAGGTGCCCACCGGGTCCACCTGGGTCTCGCGCCAATTCCACTGATAGAAGCTTTCCAGCGACAGGTTCTGGGTCAGGTCGACACTGAACTGCAGAGCCTCCAGGGGGATCAGCACTTCCTTGATCTCCGAGCCAGGCAAATGCAGCTTGGTGGCGTCCACCGGATTGGTGGTGTTGACGCCGCCGCGATAGAACAGGCTTTCGCCCCAGTTGAACACCTGCCGGCCGACGCGCGCATTCAGGCTGTGGCCATAGAAGTCCCAGTTGCCGAAGAGATAGGCATCGAGCAGTTCGGCGCCGCGTCCGGCATTGTCGCGGGTAGCCGAGGTGAAGTGGTCATCCTGCGGATAGTTCTGGCTCGGCTGGGGCAAGGCGTCGTTGTGGTAGTAGTCGTTGCGCTTGTCCATGATCTGCGTGTCGTAGAACGCCGAACCGCGAGCGAATGCGCCGTAGTTCTGGTAGCGCGCTTCAAAGTCGCTGGTGATCTTGTAGACCTCCGAGACCAGTCCGGTATCGAAGTTTCGATTGCCGTCGTTGAGGTTGATGTCGGCTGCGTCGTAGCGCTTGTCCTGGGACTGGACACGCCAGATGCGACCGTAGGACAGAGTGGTGTCGAGGTTTCCGCTGAGCTCGTTGTCGAGGAAGCTGAATTCCACCGCGCCGGCCGGCAGGGCGACGGCGAGGCCGACCAGGCCGAGAGCCTGGCGGATAGCGAGCGACAACGAGGGCTTGCACGAGGGGACGGTCATGGGACTGCTCCGCGATCGATCATTGTTATTGTTGGAGCCGAGGCCTCGCTGGACCCCGGTCGTCGTGGCTTGCGTCGGTCAAGCAAGCGACGCGGCTCCTCCACGGCCGTGTCGCTTTCTGCTGGGATAAGGTTCAGGAACGCCTGGAGACGGCTGGCAGACTCCGAACCACGGCGTCCTCCTTGGTTGGGTTCAAGCAATGCGGCTGGGCCCAGGGACCGCGGAAGGCGATCTGGTCGAAGCCGCCCGGGCCGACCCCGGCGGGCACGTAGTCCAACTGCAGGGCATGGCGTACGCGCCAAGCCGCCGCGTGATCGGCGCAGGCGCTGTCACCGGAGACGCCAAGGGCTCCTAGCAGGCGCCCGGTGTGGTCGTACAGCGCCAGACCTCCACCGAAGGCGACCAGGCCACCCAGGCGCTGACCGACCAGCGGGTCGTCGACCTCCCCCCAGCGCTCGGCTGGACCGGCATAAGCCAGCTCGGTGCGCGGCGGATGGGTGCCCTGCAGGCCGAACAAGCTGCCACCCGGCTGCATGGCCGCATACAGATTCGCGGTGGCCATGGCCAGGCCGTCGAGGCTTAGGGCGTTGGCGGTGTAGGCCTTCTCCGCTGAGACCAGTCGCGCGGCCGGCCACTGCGCATCGCGCCCGGCACCGCTATAGGCAAGGGCGCAGATGCGCCCGCTGCGATCGACCAGGGTCGCCCACAAATCGAGGCCGAAACCGCCGTTGTGCGGTCCATGCGCCGCTTGCAGCGCCTCGCGCAATAGCTGATGAGCGGGCAAGGCAGCGCAGTCGTCGGCCGACCAGGCCAGCGCGGGCACGAGCAGGCCCAACGCCGCGAGCATTCGCAACGGTAGGGAAAGCATGCGGGTATCTCCGAAGGTGGGAGGGGCACCTCCGCCAGGGAGGTGCGCCGGGGCTCAACGCGATACGGGCGGCGGCAGCTTGCCGATGCTGAATTCCGGTTCCAGGCGCACGCCCAGGGTATTGAGCATGGTCGCCGCCATCACGTAGTGGCCGACCAGTACGAGGAACTCCACGCACAGGTCCTCGGAGAGGAACAGCGCCAGCTCGCGCCACTTCTCCTCGCCCAGCGATTGCCGCACATGCAGTTCGTCGATTGCCTGGACGAAGGCGCGGGTGCGCGGCGTCCACAGCGGCGAATCGTCCTGGCCAAAGGAGTCGATTTCTTCGCGGCTCAGCCCGGCGTCGAGTCCCAAGGCAACGTGGTGTGCCCATTCGTAGACGCTGCCGGTGCGCCAAGCCACACGCAGGATCACGCGTTCCTTGTCCTGACGGGAGATGCCACCCTTGAACAGCAGGTTGGAAACGAACAGCAGGTAGCGCGGCGCCAGCGGCCCCAGGCGCAACAGGGTGGAGATGACCGTCATGTCTTCCTTGGATTTGCCCTGGCGCCGGCTCATCCAGAGGATGACCTTGTGCAGGAAGCCGCGCTTGCCCTCGGGCAAGGGGGTGACGCGAGCCTGCGGCAGAAGCTGCCAGTTGCCTGCCGGGTAGGGACTGTCGACTGCGACACCCGCCGGTACGGCGCTGATTTTTGTCATTGTCTGCTCCGTGATGATGCGATGAATGCAGGCCCTCGTCCGGCCGTCGCAACATGGCAACAGGACGGCGAAGAACCTGTGGCGATGCTAGGTGCGCGCTGTATCATCGGACCAATCAATTGTTTGGTTAACAGGCATCCAAAAAATGAATTTTCATCGCCGAAACCTGAATCTGCTGGTCGCCCTGGACGCCCTGATCACCGACAAGAACATCACCCGCGCCGCGGAGCGTCTGCACCTGAGCCAACCGGCGATGAGCAATGTGGTCGCACGCCTGCGTGAATGGCTGGACGATCCATTGCTGGTACGCGGCCCCTCCGGTTACACCCTCACACCACGGGCGCAGGAGCTGGCGGTACCGTTGCGCACCATCCTTGGCGAGATCGAAGGACTGGTCAGCGCCCGGGTATTCGACCCGGCAACCTCGCAGCGCACCTTCCACATCGCCATGAACGACGCCTCGGTACTGCTGCCGCAACTGCTCGCCAGCCTGGCCAAGGAGGCGCCCGGGGTGGAAGTGAAGATCAACGGCTACTCAAGCTTTCCCGAACAACAACTGGCCTACGGCGAGCTCGACCTGGTGATCGGCAGCTTCGGCGAGGTTCCTCAGGGTTGTCGCGGGGAGCAACTCTTCGAAGGGCATCCGGTGTGCGCGGTGCGCCCGGGACATCCACGCATCGGCAACGAGTTGAGCCTGACGGACCTCGTCAACGAGAAGCACGTGGTGGCCGTGGCGGACGACCATATGTACCTGGTCTATGCACGCAACATGCTGGCGCGGCACAACGCCACGCTGGACATCTGCGCGCACGTTTCGCATTTCATGGAGGCGGCGTTGATTGCCGCGCAAACCGATCTGATAGCAACAGTGCCGAACCGCCTCGCGCAGACCTGCCGGAGCACCTTCGGGCTGCGTGTGCTGCCGGCACCGTTCGATTTCCCGCCCTTCCAGGTGCAGCAGGTTTGGCACGAGCGCACACAGCAGGCACCCGACCACCAATGGTTGCGCGAGCGTGTGCGGCGCCTGGTGGGCGCCGCCTGACCTCGCGCCGGGAAGGGATCAGTCCACGGCGCGCGCCTGCGCGCTCTCGACCGCCTCTTCCAGTTCGAAGGGGTTGTGCGCGGAGAACACCTGTACGTCAGGCGTACCGGCGATCAACTGGCGCAGCCGGTCCTGGTTGTGCAGACGCTGGCGACGGTCGGTCTCGTTGAAGAACTGGAAGGTGCGCAGCAGCGGCGTACACACCCGGGCGGGCCCTTTCACCTCGCGATAATCGAAGTAGGCATCGCCCGCGTGGAGCATCCAGCCGTCCTCGCGCTGGATGGCCACAGCCGTGTGCCCGCGAGTATGGCCGAATGTCGGCACCAGCAGGATTTCCGGCGGCAGTCCTTCGAGCTGACGCACAGCATCGAAGCCGAACCAGGACTCGCCACTCTCGGCATAGGTACGGAACAGCGGGCCATGCTCGAACATGCGCGGCGCATAGCGCTTGCGGCTGAGCAGGTCCGGCCGGGTCATCGCCAGGCCGTACTCGATGGCATGGGTGTGCACCTTCGCGTGGGGAAAGTCCACCAGGCCACCGACATGGTCGAGGTCCAGATGGGTCATGACGATGTTGCGTACATCGCGCGGGTCGAAGCCCAGGCGCCGCACCTGGGCCAACGCCGCCAGTCCCGGATCGCGCTTGGGCCGCGCATAGCCGTAGGTGAACATCTTGCCCAGGCGTTTGGCAGGGTCGACGAAATCCGGCGTACCGAGGCCGGTGTCGACGAGTACCAGCCCGTCGCTGGGCGTCTCGATCAACAGGCAATGACAGACGAGATGCTTACCGCAGACGGAAAGCCCCTGGATGGTCCCGCAGTTCAGATGATGGATGCGCATGAGTTGAAATACCGTTAAAATGAATGAGTATTCATTTTTTAATCTGAGCGCCTCCCGCCAGACTGTCAAGCAGGACGAGAAACCCCATGCCGAAGATTTCCGACGCCCAGCGCGCCAAACGCCGCGAACAGATACTCGAAGCCGCCTGGTGCTGCTTCCAGCACCGAGGCCTGAGCGCCACCACCATGGAGGACATCGTCCGCGAGGCCGGTGTCTCCGCCGGCTCGGTGTACCTCTACTTCGCCAGCAAGGACGAGCTCGTGCTGGCAGCGGTGGATCGCTCGCTCGGCGGGCTGGAGCAAGAGCTCGCGCCGCTGCTGCAGGACAGGACGACACAGCCGCTGGACCAACTGTTGGAGAGCATGCTTGCCGCCCTGCTGCGCTTCGCCGGGCATGAGCGCTTCGACCTGTTGCGCATTGCCCTGCACGGCTGGAGCGAGGCGCAGCACAACGCCGGCCTGGCTGAGCTGATGCGCGGCCACTACACACGCTTCCGGAAGAGCCTGGCGAGCACACTGGCGCGCCGCGCGGAGTTCGCCGCCTCGCCGGAGGACGCCGCACAGTTGCTGCTCTCCCTGCTCCTGGGCTTCATCGCCCAGCGCGGCGTGCTCGCCGACACCGACCCCGCAGCCCTGGTCCGCGGCCTGCGCGCCGCCCTGCTCGGCGACTAGCCGCGGCGGTATTCGCCGGGGGTGATGCCGAACCAGCGGCGAAATGCGCGCTGGAAGGTGCTCTGGTCGGAGAAGCCGAGCATCAGGGCAATGTCGGCCAGCGACAGCGAGCGATCCTGCGCGTACTGCTCGACCAGGCTGCGTCGCACCTGCTCGACCAGTTGCGAGTAATGCGTGCCCTGGGCATCCAGGCGCCGCTGCAGGCTGCGCACCGAGGTCTGCATGGCTCGCGCCACTGCCTCGATGCCCGGCACGCCAAGGGCCAGATTATTGGCCACGAACTGGCGAACCAGCGCCACTTCCGGGTCTCTGTCGATCTGCTCCACGCGTAGCGCCTGCAGGCGCCGCGAAGCCTCCTTCTCCAGCGCCTCGCGCAGGCTGGTGTCGCCATGTTGCAGCGGCAGCGCCAGGGTCTGCGGGGCGAAGTACAGTCGCAGCTCCTCGCAGCCGAAGTGCAGTGGGCAGCGGAACAGCGCCTGTTGCTCGGCAAGCTCCGCCGGCTCCGGGTGCGGGAAGTCGATGCGCGCCGGGGAGAACTCCGGCCCGGCCAGCAAGCGGGTCACCGCCATCCAGCCGGACAGGCTGTACTCGATGACCTGGCGCGAATAGGCCGGCACCGCACCGCGGCGATGCAAGGTCAAGCGCACCAGGCCGTCGACCAGCTCGTATTCGGCGCGGCTGCCGTTGCCCACCAATTGCTCGTAGCGCATGTGCAGCTCGAACCAGTCACGGCTCTGCCGGCTCGTCATCATCAGATGGCCAAGGATTCCCAGGTGGGTCGGACGCATGCTCTGTCCGGCGTGCAGGCCGACGTTGCGATCACCGGTGACCTCTTCGGCCACTTGCAGCAGATGCTCCTCGGCGACATCGGGAATGCGCCGGTCGAGGTCGTCGAGATCGGCCTCCCGCAGGTCGACCATGGCGAGTACGCGCGGCAGGGAAATGCGTTGCTGGCGCAAGTAGTCGGCCAGGCAGCGCAGGTATCCGATGGTGATGTATTGCGTGGTTTCCGGGGAGCGGGAAGCGTTCATGAAAGTAATCTCGGCATGGCGTGGCATCGACAGCCAATCGACGGCATGGGCGGCAAAGACGGAGCATCCAGGTGCTTGGCAAGCTGGTCTCCCACACCCTGGGAGAGCATTCGTGCATGTTCGACATCATCATCAAGAACGGTCTGTACTTCGACGGCAGCGGCGCCTCCGGCAGCATCCGCCATCTCGGCATCCGTGACGGCCGCGTGGCTGTCGTCAGCGAGCAACCCCTGAAGGAATGGAGCTGCGCGCGGGTGATCGACGCCCGGGACCGCTGGGTCATGCCCGGCTTCCTGGAAATCCACTCGCATTACGACGCCGAAGTGATAGCCGCACCTGCGCTCAAGGAATCGGTACGCCACGGCGTGACCACCGTGGCGGTCGGCTCCTGCTCGTTGTCCACCATCGTGGCCTCGCCGCTGGACTGCTCCGACCTCTTCACACGTGTGGAGGCGGTGCCGCGCGAAGCGGTGCTGCCGATGCTCGAGCGCAGCAAGAGCTGGGACCGACCGCAGACCTACCGCGCCTTCCTCGATGAGCACCCGCTGGGCCCCAACGTCTGCGCCTTCCTCGGCCACTCCGACCTGCGCGTAGCAGTGATGGGCATGGAGCGCGCCACCAGTCCGCAGCCGCCGAGCGAGTCGGAGATGCGGCGCATGGAGCAGCTTCTCGAAGAAGCGCTGGACGCTGGTCTGCTCGGCCTTTCGGTAATGACCACGCGGCTGGACAAGATCGACGGCGACCGTGCCTGGTCGCGCCCGCTGCCCTCCACCTTCGCCAACTGGTCGGAGTTCGGCCGCCTGTTCGAGATTCTTCGCCGACGCGGCGGCGTGCTCCAGGGTGCCCCGGACGCAGTCACCAAGATCAACATCTTCGCCTTCCTCTGGCACGCAATGGGCTGGTCCGGACGGCGCCTGCGCATGACCATGCTCACCGCCATGGACCTCAAGTCGCAGCCCTGGATGCATGCCGTGACCCGGGCAGCCGGCTGGATTGCCAATCGCCTGCTGCGCGCCGATTTCCGCTGGCAGATGCTCCCCGCGCCCTTCCGCATCCATGTGCGCGGCCTCGATTTCAACGTCTTCGAGGAGTTCACCAGCGGCGAGTTGCTGCGCGACCTGCGTACCGCCGACGAGCAGTACGGCAAGATTCGCGATCCGCAGTTTCGCGCGCAGTTCAAGCGCGACCTCAAGGCTGTGCTCAGCGTCGGCCTGTGGCACCGCGACTTCTCCGATGGCACCGTGACCCACTGTCCAGAAGGCGCGTTGGTCGGTCGCAACTTCGCCGAGATCGGCCGAACCCTCGGCAAGGACCCGGTGGATACCTTCTTCGACCTCTGCCTGGAGCATGGCGAGGCACTGCGCTGGACCACCCAGTTGGCCAACCATCGCCCGCACGTCATGCACAAGCTGCTGCGCAGCCCGCACACCCAGGTGGGCTTCGCCGACTCCGGCGCGCATATCCGCAACCTGGCCGGCTATAACTTCCCGTTGCGCCTGCTCAAGTACGTCCGCGACGCCTACCTCGAAGGCACGCCGATCATGAAGCTGGGACAAGCCGTGCATCGCACCAGCGGAGAACTGGCCGACTGGTTCGGCCTCGACGCCGGACACCTGCGAGTCGGCGACCGCGCCGACCTGGTGGTGGTCAACCCGGTAGGGCTGACCGACGAACTCGACCAGGTGCACGAGGACGTCATGGAGAACCTCGGCCTGATACGCCTGGTGAACCGCAACGATACGGCGGTCGACTACACCCTGATCAACGGCAACATCGCCTATTCGCGCCGCGAAGGCTTCGCCCAGGACCTGGGCAAGACCCGTCGCTTCGGCCGCTTCCTTCCCTCCCTCGGAGTCCACTGAATGACCACAGCCCTGATTACCGGCGCCTCCAGCGGCATCGGCCTGGAACTGGCGCGCCTGCTCGCCGCCGACCGCCACGATCTGATCCTGGTGGCGCGCAATGCCGACCGCCTGCAGAACCTCGCCGAGGAGTTGCAGCGTAGCCAGCGGGTTCGCGTCGAGATCATTGCCAGCGACCTTGGCCGCCCCGACGGCGTCGACCAGGTACTGCAGAAGCTCGGCGGTGCGCCGGTCGACATCCTGGTGAACAACGCCGGCTGCGGCGAGTTCGACCGCTTCCAGGACGCCGACTGGGCCGACTACCGACAGACCCTGCAGGTCAACATGGTGGCGCTCACCCAACTGACCCATGCCTTGCTGCCGAACATGCTGCAGCGCGGCGCTGGGCAGGTCGTCAATGTCGCTTCCACCGGCGCCTTCCAGCCGCTGCCGTGGATGGCCGTCTATGGCGCCAGCAAGGCCTACGTGCTCAGCCTCACCGAAGCCCTCGCCTACGAGCTGCGCCACACCGGCGTGCGCGTGCTGGCCTACTGCCCCGGCGCCACCGCCAGCGGCTTCGCCTCGGCCGCCGGAGCCGAGCAGTCGAACAACTTCAAGCAGGGCCGCACCGTCGCCCCGGTCGAGGTGGCCGAGGACATCCGCCGGCTGATCCTCAAGGGCCGTCGCGGCGTCGCCGTGCACGGCGCGCTGAACTGCCTGATGGCGCACCTGGCGCCCATGTCCCCGAGGACCTGGGTTATGGCTATTGCAGAACGAACCATGGCTCCCAAAACGCAACGGTGAACCCTCCATGAAATCAGTCGTGATAACAGGCGTTTCCAGCGGCATCGGCCGCGCCACCGCCATCCACCTCGCCGAAAACGGCTTCCACGTCTTCGGCAGCGTACGCAAGGCTGAAGACGCCGAATCGCTGAGCAAGCGCCTGGGCGATACCTTTACACCGCTCCTGTTCGACGTCACCGACACCGCCGCCGTCCAGGTCGGCGCGGCGATCGTTCGCGAGCGCTTGCGCGACAGCACCCTCGCCGGCCTGGTCAACAACGCTGGCATTGCGGTGTCCGGCCCCTTCTCGCACCTGCCGGTGGACGAATACCGCAAGCAGCTCGAAATCAACCTTGTTGGTCCGCTCATCGTCACTCAGGCCTTCCTGCCCCTGCTTGGCACCGAACGTCGGCGCCACGGCGAGCCGGGACGCATCATCAACATGAGTTCCCTGGCCGGACGCATCGGCATCCCCTTCCTCGGCCCATACACAGTGTCCAAGCACGGCATGGAGGGCTTCTCCGAAAGCCTTCGGCGCGAGCTGCTGTTCTATGGCATCGACGTCATTACCCTCGGTCCCGGCCAGATCGCTACGCCGATCTGGGACAAGGGCGAGGAAATGGACATCACGCCGTATGCCGGGCTGGAGATTGCCCCGGCGATGCAGCGCTCGCGCGATCACTTCATCGCCGAGGGCAAGCGCGGCCTGCCCGCCGAACGCATGGCCGAGATCATTTTCGAGGTGCTTACCGAGCGCTCGCCCAAGGCCCGCTACGCGATCATTCCCGACCGGCTGCGCAACTGGACGCTGCCGCTGCTGCTGCCCACGCGGTTGGTCGACCGCCTGATCGCCCGCCAGTACGGAATTCGCCGCAGCTGAACCGACGCAGTCCAGGGGAGCCGGAACGTCCGGCTCCCCTTTTTTGTGCCCGCAAAAAAAAGCACCGGCGCAAGGCCGGTGCCAGATCCGATACCGCATCTTCCCTCCCGGACACCTAACTCAGCGGTCCGAGAGGCATGCGACCACAACAGCTGGCCGCCCTTCGCGCTCTGCCGCCCTGACCGGACCGGTCAGGGCCTTGAAGATGAACACCAGTATCAGGATCAAAACCAGGATGCGGAAGAAACGTTCGACTTTCACTCGAGACATCGGCTCGCCTGTCCCCTTCAATTCATGCTGAGGCCTGCATCATGCAGGCAGGACAACCATAAACAGCCACCGGTTGCCGGGGGAAACTGCTTTTATGGATGCCCTGCATCGATTTTCTGGATGCACTCGCCTTAGCCGCGCAGCGCAGTCACTACTACGGCGGGAGCCGACGTCGACGGCACCCAAGCGGCCAGATGCTCGACACTTCGACGGTAAGGTGCCAGTCCACCGCCTAGCAGCAACGCAGCGAGTGCCACTGCCACGGAGGACACCAGCAACAGCGAGTAACGCAACGCGCGGTCATCGGCGAACAGGTAGTCGGTGAGCAGCGCCACCAGGGTCGGCCCCGCCCCCAGGCCGATCAGTGTGATAACCAACAGGTACAGCGACGAGGCCTGGCCGCGCATTGGGTTTGGCATGATCTCTTGCAGCGCCGCAGCGGCGACGCCGAACGGCATGCTCAGGCAAAACACTGTCGGTGCCAGCAGCAGCGCGGCCAGGCGACCATCTTGCGCCAGCGGAAAGGCCACGACCCAAGGCAACGCGCCAAGCGCGGCAAGGAAGCCAACCCGCATGTTGGCATCGCGATAGCCACGCCGCGCCAGATGCTCGGAAAGGCGACCACCGAAGAGAATGCCCAGGCAGCCCAGCACCAGCACCAGGCCGCCATAGACGCCACCTGCATGCTGGGCGCTCCAGCCATAGGTGCGCATGAGGAATGTCGGCACCCAGGAACTGCTGCCGTAGCCGGCCACCGCCAGGCAGGCGAACCCCAAGTTGTGATGCAGCACAGTACGGCGATTGGCAAGCAGGTAGTCGAATACTTGCGCCAGCGGCACTACGCTGCCAGCGCCAACGCCCTGCCTAAGCGGCTCCCGAATCGCCGACAGCAACAGGGTGAAGACCAGGCCCACAATGCCAAGGAGGATGAACACCAACTGCCAGGATCGGATGCTGCCCAGCAGCGGCAACTCAACGCTTGGCTGCGCAGCCGTGAAGGCCACCGCCAGACTGCCGAGCAGGAAGGCGATACCCGATCCCAGATAGATGCCCATGGCATAGATGCTAAAAGCGGTAGCACGGCGCTCGCTGGGGAAGCTGTCGGCAAGCAGCGAATAGGCCGCCGGCGTCAGCGCCGCCTCGCCAACTCCCACACTGATCCTGCCCAGAAGAAACTGCCAATAGGCTACCGCCAGGCCGCAAGCCGCAGTAGCCCCACTCCACAGCAGGACGCCCAGGGCGATCACGCCACGCCGGCTCCGGGAATCCGCTAGGCGGCCGAAGGGAATGCCACAGACCACATAGAAGAGCGCGAAGGACAGGCCCATCAGCAGGCTCATCTGGGTATCGTTGATCTGCAAGTCGCGACGGATCGGCTCTACCAGCAGGTTGAGGATCTGCCGGTCGACGAAGGATAGGATGGCCGCCAGCAATAGGATCAGCAGCGTGCTCCAGGCGGCCAGAGGGGAAGGATAGGACTCGTCGTGCATGGTTGCATCTCGCCAAGTGGGCCGGCGCCCGGGTGGCGCCGAGACCGGCCGACTCTATGCGGCGGAAAAACCTGCGGGAAATCCATGTTTTGAATTCGGAGAATCCAAAAATCGGATGAGCTGACAGCCCAGCTACAGGATGTGAACGGAGCCTCATCCCGGTCTCATGTCTGCTGGGTAAGCGAAGCCCGCGCGCAGTACCCACTGTGGGCCAATTAGATAAGACGCACCGACCGCCATGGCCAAGGTATCGTGCCAGTTCATCTCTTCGCCAATCGAGCCGAAGCCCAGCGCCATCCCTAGCGCCGGCACGCCGCTATTCTCTGCGAGCAGTTCGTTCATCCGGCTCCAACGCGTCCATGTTGCGCCGACATAGCCAGTCCATCGCTCATCGAAGCGATAGGTCACGGACGTGTCAACGGACTCGGGCAGGGTAACCTCCATCTGGGTCTTGTAGTGGCCATTGAGCCCAAAAGCGGGGGGTGAGTCTGTTACCGAGGTATGCCCTTGCAGGGTGTATCGAACCTTGGAGTGATAAGTCATCCCCCAAGTGGCAGCGTCGCTCAGATCGACCATTAAGCCGAGGTTGTAACCGAAGGCAGTGTCATCGCCTGCGATCTTGATCTCGGTGTCCCGACGAGATGGGTTGAGCGGAGCCGTAGCCAGGTTATTGCGCAACTCGCCCTCGATGCGGTTGATAGTGAGGCCCCCTCCAACGGAGAGGACATCGTTGATGCGATAGCTAACGGTCGGCTGCAACGTGGCAACTTTCACCTCACTATACGAGCCATGGTAACGGCCCTGGAAACTCGACTCGTAGTCGTTGACTAGACCGAAGGGCACATAAAGGCCCAGACCAATACTGAAGTCCTCCGAGATCGGCGAAGAGATGAATCCGAATGGCACCGTGGCGAGGGGCGCGGAGTCCCCCTCGTTAGTGCCCGCCGCCTTGCCGTGCCCGCTACTGATATCCAGGCGCGGTCGAATGACACCAGCGCCACCGCTGACTTCAGCCTGCTTGAGCTTCACCAGACCGGCTGGGTTGCCATGGATGACGCTCGAGTCCAATGCGGTCGATGCCCGCCCCGCGAACGCAGTCCCCGCACCACTGGCGCTTTGCTCGTTGAGCGCAATTCCATTCGCACGCGCCTGAAAGGCAAAAGCGCACGCGGCTATCGTGACCAGGCCTTGAAAGGTCTTCCTGTACATTATTATCGGGCTCCGAGTCGGAAATAGGCCCCTTGCCAGGGGTCGCTACCACGCCCGGACTCTCCGAAGAAGCGCCCGAATATGGCGCTCGCAATCCTATTGGTACGCTGCAGGCCAGAGTGTCTGCCAGCAGACACTCTTCGAGAGAATGGCGTTTGAAACGCCCCAGTGGAGCGCCCTCGGCTGCAACCATCGAGGCGACTTCCACGGCCTGTCTGCAGGCAAAAAAATGAACACGAAGGTCACCGTTCAATCGAACCCGATGTGACCGTCGCTATCCTGCGGCGGGCACTGCGCTGAGATGGCTTACGGGGGTTCATCCTCAGCACACGACATCCGTGCCTAGACACCTGCGGCGCAATACCAATCGACGCCTGACTCATCCTGTTGCCTCGTCACCTTTCCGGAAGCGACCAGGTAGTTCAGATTCGCAAGGCTCTCGCCGGTTGCCATCGTCAGCAGGAAGCCATCGGACATCGTGATTTCGCGCCTGAAGAGGCACTCGAATACGTCGACCGCCCGACGAGGCTGCTTCAGGCGCACGAGCAAATCCGCCAGCAGCCGGTGCTGGAGCTGCAGCAGATCATCCAAGCGGGCATGCAGCCCCCTGAAACACTCATTGTGGGCGGGCAGCACCAGCACGCCATCACCGACTTTGCGCTTGATTTTGACCAGTGTGCTCAACCACCCTTCCATCGGATTGGCATCGGGCTGAAGAGAAGGCACAGAGACGTTAGATCGGAGTCAGAGACTTATTTCTCTCATCGGCAGACAAGTCAAAGATTACGATAATCGACTTCTTGTCCACGCTCCAGGCCCCGTCGATGTCCGAGCAACCCAGCCCAGCCAACGCAGAACAAGCCTCCCCTGCCCGCCCCCGGCGTTTCCGCCGGCCCCGCTGGCTGGAATGGCGACAGCGCCTGGCGTTCTGGGTCGGCGCGCTGCTGGTGGGCCTAGTGGCGCTGGCCTTCGCCTGGCTGGCGGACCAGTCCTTCGCCCTGTTCAAGCGCATGCTCGGCGTCGCCCCCTGGCTGCCGCTGCTGGTCACCCCCGCGGGTTTCGCCCTATTGGCCTGGGTCACCCAGCGCTGGTTCGTCGAGGCCAAGGGCAGCGGCATTCCCCAGGTGATCGCCGCGCTGGAGTCGCCTTCGCGGCGCTTCCGCGCCCAGGTACTGACGCTGCCGGTGGCCGCCGTGCGCATGTTTTTCACCCTGGGCGCGCTGCTGGTGGGCGGCTCGGTGGGCCGCGAAGGGCCCACGGTGCACGTCGGCGCCGCGGTCATCTACGCCTTCGGCCGGCGCCTGGGGCTGCACGGCCGGCGCACCATCGCCGGGCTGATCCTCGCCGGTGGCGCGGCCGGCATCGCCGCGGCCTTCAACACGCCGCTGGCCGGCATCGTGTTCGCCATCGAGGAGCTCAGCCGAACCTTCGAGCAGCGCTTCAGCGGCCTGGTGCTGACCGCGGTGCTGATCGGCGGCGCCGTCACCCTCGGGCTGATGGGCCACTACTCCTACTTCGGCGAGATCGGCGGCAGCCTGCCGGCGGGCTGGGGCTGGAGCGAGGTGCCGGCCTGCGCGCTGCTCGGCGGCCTGCTGGGCGGGCTCTACGTCAAGCTGGTGCTGCCCACCCGGGCCGGCTGGCTGGGCCGCATGTGCCGCCTGCGCGAGCGCTTCCCGGTGCGCTTCGCCGGTGCCTGCGGGCTGCTGCTGGCGCTGCTGGGGCTGGCCTCGGGCAACCACGTGTTCGGCACCGGCTACGAGGAGACCCGCGCCCTGCTGGAGGGCCACCCGATGACCGAGCAGAGCTTCCTGCTGTGGAAGTTCCTGGCCAACGTGGTGTCCTACCTCGCCGGCATCCCCGGCGGCCTGTTCTCGCCCTCGCTGAGCATAGGCGCGGCCTTCGCCCCGCTGCTGGCCCAGTTGCCCGACGTCAACCCGCAGACCTGCGCGCTGCTGGGCATGGGCGCCTACCTCGCCGGGGTGACGCGCTCGCCGCTGACCGCCTCGGTGATCGTCCTGGAACTCTCCCACAGCCCCGACCTGCTCATCCCCATGCTGGCGGCCACGGTCATGGCCGCCACCGTCTCCGGCTGGATCGCACCGGTCTCGCTGTACCACGCCCTGGCGCGGCAGGTCCTCGACAAGCTGGCACCAAATAAACCCTGAGCTAAAAGCAGTCGCGCGCTCTTAGACTTTCGGCTAAAAACCTGGGCAAGCCGGGCGCAAGCGTTCTACGGTTAGTCATTCAGGCACAAGAACAAGAACCTGGAGACCCAGCCATGATCCGACGCACCCGCCTGGCGCTGGCCGGCGCCGCCTTCCTCGCCGTCTGCGCCACCGCCCAGGCCGCCCCTGTCTTCATCAACATCCTCACCGGCGGCACCAGCGGTGTGTACTACCCCGTGGGCGTCGGCCTGTCGCAGATCTACAGCCACGGCATCGAGGGCAGCAAGACCTCGGTGCAGGCCACCAAGGCCTCGGTGGAGAACCTCAACCTGCTGCAGGCCGGCCGCGGCGAACTGGCCTTCGCTCTTGGCGACTCGGTGGCCGACGCCTGGAAAGGCGAGGCCGACGCCGGCTTCAAGACGCCGCTGAAGAAGCTGCGGGCCATCGCCGGCACCTACCCCAACTACATCCAGATCGTCGCCAGCAAGGAGTCGGGGATCACCTCCCTGGCCGACCTCAAGGGCAAGCGCATCTCCGTCGGCGCGCCCAAGTCCGGCACCGAGCTGAACGCCCGTGCGATCTTCAAGGCCGCCGGCCTGAGCTACCAGGACATGGGCAAGGTGGAATACCTACCCTTCGCCGAGTCGGTGGAGCTGATCAAGAACCGCCAGCTCGACGCCACCCTGCAGTCCTCGGGTCTGGGCCAGGCATCGATCCGCGACCTCGCCTCGACCATGCCGGTCAGCTTCGTGGCGATCCCCGCCGAGGTGGTGGCGAAGATCGGCAACAACGCCTACCTGCCGGCGACCATCCCGGCCAAGACCTACGACGGCCAGGACGCCGACGTGCCCACCGCGGCCATCGTCAATATCCTGGTAACCCATGAAGGGGTGAGTGACGAGTTGGCTTACCAGATGACCAAGCAACTGTTCGACAACCTGCCGCGCCTGGCCACCGCCCATGCGGCAGCCAAGGACATCAGCCTGGACAAGGCGGCGAAGAACCTGCCGATCCCCCTGCACCCCGGCGCCGAGCGCTTCTACAAGGAAAAAGGTCTGCTTCCCTGAGCCATGGGCCGGCCCCACGCCGGGGCCGGCCACCGCAGGAGACCCCGAATGAGCGATACCGCCCACGGCCTGCATGCCGACACCGAGCGCTGGCCCGCCAGCCTGTTCGCCGTCGCCCTGGCCTTCTCGATTTTCCAGGTCGCCACCGCGGCCTTTCCGCTGATCTCCACCCAGGTCCTGCGCGCGGTGCACGTGGGCCTCCTGCTGCTGGTGGTCTACCTGAGCTACCCGGCGCGCGGCCATGGCCGTCCCTGGCAACCGCTGGCCTGGCTGCTAGGCCTAGCGGGCATGGCCACCGCGGCCTACCAGTGGTTCTTCGAGGCCGACCTGATCCAGCGCTCCGGCGAGCTGACCCACGGCGACATGCTCATCGGCCTGGTACTGATCGTGCTGGTGTTCGAGGCCGCCCGGCGCGTCATGGGCATCGCCCTGCCGATCATCTGCGCCCTGTTCCTCGTCTACGGTCTGCTCGGCCAGTACCTGCCGGGCGACCTGGCGCACCGCGGCTATGGCTTCGACCAAATCGTCAACCAGCTATCCTTCGGCACGGAAGGCCTGTACGGCACGCCCACCTACGTGTCGGCCACCTACATCTACCTGTTCATCCTATTCGGCGCCTTCCTCGAACAGGCCGGGATGATCCGCCTGTTCACCGACTTCGCCATGGGCCTGTTCGGCCACCGCAGCGGCGGACCGGCCAAGGTCTCGGTGTTCTCCTCGGCGCTGATGGGCACCATCACCGGCTCCGGGGTGGCCAATGTGGTCACCACCGGGCAGTTCACCATTCCGTTGATGAAACGCTTCGGTTACTCGCCGGCCTTCGCTGGCGGCGTCGAAGCCACCTCCAGCATGGGCAGCCAGATCATGCCCCCGGTGATGGGGGCGGTGGCGTTCATCATGGCCGAGACCATCAACGTGCCCTACGCCGAGGTGGCCAAGGCGGCGCTGATCCCGGCCCTGCTGTATTTCGGCTCGGTGTACTGGATGGTCCACCTGGAGGCCCGGCGCAGCCACCTGCACGGCCTGCCGCCGGAGCAATGCCCAAGCGCCTGGGGCGCGCTGCGCCAGCGCTGGTTCCTGCTGATCCCGTTGCTGGTGCTGATCGCCCTGCTGTTTTCCGGGCGTACCCCGCTGTACTCGGGCATGGTCGGCCTAGCGCTGACTGCCATTGTCATCCTCGGCTCGGCGATCATCCTGCGCGCCGGCAACACCTGGCTGCGCATCGCCTTCTGGGTGGCGCTAGGGGTGCTCTGCTCGGGGTTCTTCCGCCTGGGTATCGGCATCGTCTTCCTGGTCATCGCCGCCCTGGCGCTGGCCTGCTTCTTCATCCGCGGCGGCCACGCCACCCTGCGGGCCTGCGTCATGGCCCTGGCCGAAGGCGCCCGCCATGCGGTGCCGGTGGGCATCGCCTGTACCCTGGTCGGGGTGATCATCGGCGTCATCTCGCTGACCGGGGTGGCCACCACCTTCGCCGGCTACATCCTCGACCTGGGTCGCGACAACCTGTTTCTCTCACTGGTGCTGACCATGCTCACCTGCCTGGTGCTGGGCATGGGCATCCCGACCATCCCCAACTACATCATCACCAGTTCCATCGCGGCCCCGGCCCTGCTGGAGCTGGGCGTGCCGCTGATCGTCTCGCACATGTTCGTGTTCTATTTCGGCATCCTCGCCGACCTCACCCCGCCGGTGGCCCTGGCCTGCTTCGCCGCCGCCCCCATCGCCCAGGAGAAGGGGCTGAAGATCAGCTTCTGGGCGGTGCGCATCGCCCTGGCCGGCTTCGTCGTGCCCTTCATGGCGGTCTACGACCCGGCGCTGATGATGCAGGGCGACAGTTGGGCGGCCACGCTCTACATGCTGGTCAAGGCGATCTTCGCGGTGGTGCTCTGGGGCATGGCCTCCATCGGCCACCTCAGTGCCCCCATGCCATGGTGGGAGCGCGGCCTGGCGTTCGCCGCCGGCCTGTTGCTGATCCTCGCCCTGCCGATCAGCGACGAAGCCGGCTTCGCCCTGGGCGCGGCGGTGCTCGGCTGGCACCTGTGGCGCCATCGCGGCGCTGCCGGGCAGCCGGCATGACCGGCCTGTGCCTGGGGCTGGCCGGGGTGGTCTGGGCCAGCCTGCCGCTGCAGCACTTCACCCTGGCCTGGCAGCACAGCATCGAGAAGATCCGCTGGGAGGAGGACTACCAGGTGACCTCTGCCGGCCTGCTGTTGGGCGAGGCGAGAGTGCGCGGCAACGGCGCCGGCATGGAGATTCCGGATGGTGCGGTCCTGCGCGACGGCGCCTGGCACTACCGGCGCCACCTTCCACCGTTGCAACCGCTGCACGCCGGGCGCACGCCCGAGGCCGGCGACTACCAGCTATGCACCGAACACGGCTGCCAGGCGCTGTCGCACTGGCTGGGGCCACCGACGACGGCGACCCCGGCCGTGGATTTCTGGGCCTGCGAGACGACCACAGAAACGTCCCGGCCCCTCTAGCGCAGCAAATCGCGCTCATTCAGCCGACGACGTGCAGGTAGTGCAGGTGCCTTTCGTACTGATCGAGAATGTCGCTGATCACGTCATCGCGGCTCCAGCCCATGATGTCGTAGTCCTGGCCACCCTCGCGCAGATGCACCTCGGCACGGAAGTATTTGCGCGCATCGCTGCTCTCCTCGGTGTCACGCATGACGAAACTGGGTGTGGTGAACGCGCGCGGTCGCACTTCGTAGAGGAAGCGGCCTTCGCCGGCGTGGTCCAGTTCCAGGCTCACGCGGCCGTCTTCGCGTTCGCTCACCGTTACCTCGTAGCCCTGCTTGCGCAATTCGGCGGCGACCTCCTCGCACGCCGGCCTCGCCACCTCGGCGATGAAGCGCGTCACATGGGCACGCCGCGGCAACATGGCGATGTTGCGCAGACGCCGCTGCCAGCCGCCATGGGCATGGGGCGCCTGGCGCGGCGACGGCAGTGCCTGGTTGCGCAGGCCGCGGCGGGTGGCGTCCAGGTGCAACGCACGGAACAATCCCCAGATCGACGCCAGGAGGATGATGGAGAACGGCAACGCACTGGCGATGGTCGCGGTCTGCAGTGCCTTCAGTCCGTTGGCCAGCAGCAGCGCAATCGCCACCACGCCAATGCTCACCGACCAGAAGATGCGCTGCCATAGCGGCGAGTGGTCATGCCCGGACGAGGCCAGCATATCCACCACCAGAGCACCGGAATCGGCGGAGGTGACGAAGAACACCACCACCATCAGTACCGCGACCATGGACACCACGCTCGACAGCGGGAAATGCTCGAGGAAGGCGAACAGCGCCAGCGAGCTGTCCTGGTCGACTATCGCCGCCAGGTCCTGCACGCCATCGGTGAGGATCATGTGGATCGCAGAGTCACCGAAAACCGTCATCCACAGCAGGGTGAAACCGGCCGGTACGAACAGCACGCCACAGACGAACTCGCGAATCGTCCGGCCACGCGAGATGCGCGCGATGAACAGACCCACGAAAGGCGACCAGGACAACCACCAGCCCCAGTACAGCAGGGTCCAACCACCGATCCAGTCCGTGGGCTGGTAGGCGTAGAGATTGAACGTCTTGTAGACGATGTCGGACAGGTAGGCGCCGGTATTCTGTACGTAGGTCTGCAGAAGGAAGACCGTGGGGCCCAGCAACAGCACGAAGAGCAGCAGCACCGCCGCCAGCCCCAGGTTGAGCTCCGAAAGAATGCGGATGCCCTTATCCAGGCCGCTGGCCACCGAAAGCGTGGCCAGGCCGCAGGTAATGGCGATCAGGACGATCTGCACGGTGGGGTTCACCGGCAAACCGAACAGATGGTGGAAACCGCTGTTGATCTGCAGCACGCCATAGCCCAGCGAAGTGGCGACACCGAACACGGTGCCGAGGATGGCGAAAATGTCCACGGCATGGCCGATGGGCCCATGGATGCGCTCGCCGATCAGCGGATAGAGCGCCGAACGCAGCGTGAGCGGCAAGCCCTTGCGGAAGCTGAAGTAGGCCAGGATCAGCCCGACCATCGCATAGATCGCCCAGGCGTGCAGGCCCCAGTGGAAGAAGGTGATCTTCATCGCTTCGCGCGCGGCGGCTACCGTGCCCGGCTCACCCACCGGCGGCGTGGTGAAATGCATGACCGGCTCGGCGACGCCGAAGAACATCAGGCCGATGCCCATGCCGGCGGAAAACAGCATGGCGAACCAACTGCTGCTGCGGTACTCCGGCTCGCTGTGGTCGGGGCCGAGCTTGATATCGCCATAGCGACTGACCGCCAGGAACACGACGCTGATCAGGATCAGCGCCACCGCGAGGATGTAGAACCAGCTGGCATTGGTGATGATCCATTGCTGCACGTCGTTGAACAACGCTTGTGCCTGCTCCTGGAAAACGGAGGCATAGAGCACCAGTACCAGGATAAGCACTGCACTGCTGTAGAACACCGGTGGATTCAGGGTACTCCTTGGCTTGGATGGGGCATTCATTGCGGGTTTTCTCCTTTGAATCTGTGTGCCGAAGCACAGCGGAAAACCTATCAAGGGTAACAAGCATGGCCTGCTATCCCTACCGCAAATGGGAAATGGGTGCTTTTTTCGCCGAGTAATTCCTGGCTCTCCAGCCAGCGTGATGACGCTTACGCAACGGTGCGAACGTGAGGCGCTGGTACTTCACTCACCGCGAAAGGGTCCTGTAGACTTGCGCTCCGGGTGTCTGCTGCAAGGGTGGCGAGACAGGTCAATGCGTAGGTCGGGCCGCCGCGCGGAGAGCTTGTGCGCATGCAACAGAATCCCCTGCCCCGTGCCCAGCGAATGGCCGAACGCGCCTTCGCCAACCTTGAACGTTTCCTGCATATCGAAGCCGTCAGTGGCGCCGTCCTGCTGGTCGCCGCCGTCATCGCCCTGCTGTGGGCGAACTCCCCGGCCGCTCATAGCTACGACGCCCTATGGCACGCTCCGCTGTCCTTCGGAATCGGCTCCTTCACGTTCTCGCGTTCGCTCCACTTCTGGATAAACGATGGGTTGATGACCGTGTTCTTCCTGGTCGTCGGCATGGAAATCCGCCGGGAAATCCATGAGGGTGCCCTGGCCAACCTGCGCCAGGCGGCATTACCCATGATAGCGGCTGTTGGTGGTGTCCTGGCGCCGGCAGCGATCTACCTGGCGATAAACCACACCCCCGCCGCGCACTCGGGCTGGGCCATACCGACGGCCACCGACATCGCCTTCGCGGTGGGCGTGCTGGCGTTGCTGGGCAAATCCATCCCCGCCAACGTCAGGGTGTTCCTGCTGGCGCTGGCCGTCATCGACGACATCATCGCGGTCCTGATCATCGCCGTCTTCTACTCAGGAGGCCTCGACTACAGTGGCTTCGCCATCGCGGCAGTGGGCATCCTGCTCGTGCTCGGCCTGCAGAAGATCGGCGTCGGAACCGCCTACGCCTATGTGCTTCCGGGTGCGGTGACCTGGGCCGGCCTGCTCATGACCGGGGCGCATCCCAGCCTGGCTGGCGTGGTGCTCGGCCTGATGACACCGGTATACAGCATGCCGATGCGGGAGCGCCCCCTGAAGCGTGTTTCGCGCATCACCGGCGAACTGATCGGCCGGGCCCAATCGCCGGAACGGGACGCAAGCGACCTGATGCCGCCCCTGAAGAGCCTGCGCCATGCTCAGCGCGAACTGGTCCCGCCCGTGGTACGCGTTCAGCAGGCCCTGCATCCCTGGGTCGCCTACGGCATCATGCCCCTGTTCGCCCTTGCCAATGCCGGGGTCAGCCTCCAGGGCATCGACCTGGCTGCCGAGGCACCGCATTGGGTCCTGCTGGGCGTGGCCGCCGCGCTCATCGTCGGGAAACCACTCGGCATCATCAGCATCACCTGGTTGATGGTGCGCCTGGGCTGGTGTGCATTGCCGAGCGGGGTCACCTGGCGAGGCGTCATCCTGATCGGGCTGCTCGCGGGTATCGGCTTCACCATGTCGATCTTCATCGCCATGCTCGGCTTCTCCGAGCCCAGCCTGCTCGGCCCCGCGAAGCTCGGCGTACTGATCGGCTCCACCTTCGCCGCGGCGCTGGGGCTGGCCTGGGGGGCTTTCGTCATGCGTCAGGACAAGGGAAGGGAGCCTGCGCGCGCGAAGTGAACGATCCGATCCAGGATCCGCCTCAGGGTCATCCGGCGCCATTCAGCACATGCATAGGCCTTGACCACCCAACTCGCTCGGCAGCAACGTCATCCCCACCCCTTCCGGAGCGACGCCATGCCCAGCCTGAATCCAAGCCGCGAACAACTTGCCCGGTTCACCGAGGAAATGCCGGCAGGCAAGCCGATACTGATGCTCAATCTGCTGCGTTACCGGACCGAAGCCGACTATCCGCCGGATGCGGGAGCGCCCCCCTGCACCGGCCGCGAGGCCTATGCCCGCTATGCCCGCGTCGCCGGGGCGAAAGTCGCCGCAGTCGGCGGCTCGGTTCGGCTGCTGGCAGACGCCCATGTGGCGCTCATCGCTCCGGAAGACGAGCGATGGGACGAAATTCTGCTGGTGCGCTACCCCTCGAGGGAAGCGTTCCTGAGCATGCTGGCCGATAGCGAATATCGTGCGGCAACGGTGCATCGCACAGCCGCCCTGGCCGACTCGCGACTCATCGCCAGCACCGAACGCGAGGCCTGAGCCCCCAAGGCACCGATTGCATCCGCTACCGGTGCCCGAGACTTCAGGCTGCCATCCGCTCGCAAGCCTCGGAGCAGAGTCGGCAAGCCGCCGCGCACTGGCGGCAATGCTCATGCTCGTGCTTGCCGCACTCCTCGCCACATGCCCTGCAAATCCATGCACAAAGCCGGCAGGCGTCTTTGGCCAACGAGCTGTTTCTGGCCATGAGCAATGCGGCGAGACGGCAAGTATCGGCACAATCGCGATCCAGCTCGATGCATCGAGCCATCGACCGCACATTTTCTTCGCCCAGGCATGCACTGGCACATCGCTCACAAGCAACGGCGCAGTCTGTGCACGCCTGCAAACAGGCCTCGTAGTCTTGAGTCTGCATGGGTTGATCCTCGCTTCGTTATCGTGGTTGAAGGAATCGCCAAACGACCGCGCTTGATCGTTCTGCACAAGGCGACAACCCGGTCGACCGACGTCTGACAAAGGGGTTCAGGATTTCGGCCGACCGCCCGAGTGACCATGCGTAACGACAGGGCCTGCCAGCCGGCGCTCGGCCCAGCGCACAACGACCGTCAGCCTCTCGGGCCGAACGCCCGAAGCAGGCCAGTCCGGATGACGTGGTACATTGCCCCCCTTTCAGCGCCCCAGGTCGACAGATAGCCCAGTGAAACGCCCGGACAGCGTCGCCCAATGAACATTCCACCCAGCCTCAGCCACCCCTGGCGCCTGCGCCTGGTCATCCTGCTCTTCGGCCTTCTTTCGGCCGTGCTCTGCTGGCGCCTGCTCGAACTGCAATTGCATCAGCGCGAGTTCCTGCAGGCCCATGGCGATGCGCGTAGCCTGCGTTATCTGAAGATTCCCGCCCATCGCGGCGAGATCACCGACCGCCGGGGAGAGCCCCTGGCGGTGAGCACGCCGATGCTCACCCTCTGGGCCAACGGCAGGGAACTGGCCACCGCGCCCGAACGCTGGGCCGAACTGGCCAACGCCCTGGGCCAGACGCCTGCGGCCTTCGCGGCGCGCCTGCAGGCCAACCGCGAACGCGAGTTCTTCTACCTGGAGCGGGGCCTGCCGCCGATGATCGGACAGGCCATCCTGGCGCGCAAGGTGCCGGGCGTCTATGCGCGGGAAGAGTATCGGCGCTTCTACCCGGCCAGCGATACGACGTCCCAGGTGGTCGGCTTCACTGATATCGACGGCCACGGCCAGGAGGGCGTGGAATATGCCTTCGACAGTTGGCTGTCCGGGGTGCCCGGCCGACGCCTGGTGCTCAAGGACCTGTACGGGCGCGTGGTGAAGAACCTGCAGGTCGTGCGCAACGCCAAGCCCGGCAAGGACCTGGCGTTGTCGCTGGACCTGCGCCTGCAATACCTCGCCAACCGCGAACTGAAGCGGACGCTGGACCAGTTCGGCGCCAAGGCCGGCAGCCTGGTGATGATCGACGTGCGTACCGGTGAGTTGCTGGCGATGGCCAACCAGCCCACCTTCAACCCGAACAACCGCCAGGGCCTGGACTCCGCGGCCATCCGCAACCGCGCGCTGACCGACGTGTTCGAGCCGGGCTCCACCGTCAAGCCCATCTCCATGTGCGCGGCGCTGGAAAGCGGCCGCTGGCGGCCGTCCGACCAGGTCGAAGTGTGGCCCGGCAGCCTACGCATCGGCCACTACACCATTCGCGACGTAACCCGCAGCGAGGGCCGCATACTCGACCTCACCGGCATCCTCATCAACTCCAGCAACGTCGGCATGAGCAAGGTAGCGTTCGACATCGGCGGCCAAGCCATCCACGACGTGATGCAACGGATGGGCCTGGGCCAGTACACCGGTCTGGGCTTCCCCGGCGAGCGCGTCGGTAACCTACCGGCCTACCCGCGCTGGCGGCCAGCGGAGACGGCCACGCTGTCGTACGGTTACGGCCTGTCGATAACCGCCGTGCAGCTGGCCCACGCCTATGCCACCCTGGCCAATGGCGGGCGCATGGTGCCCCTATCGCTGGTGCGCCGCGAGCGCGCGCCGCGCCCCGAGCAGGTCATTCCGGAAAAGGTCGCGCACACCGTGACGGCCATGCTCGAACAGGTGGTCGAATCGCCCCGCGGCATCCATCGCGCCCGGGTGCCCGGCTATCACGTGGCCGGCAAGAGCGGCACAGCGCGCAAGGCCGCCACCGGTGCGCGCGGCTACCGGGAAAACGCCTACCGCTCGATGTTCGTCGGCTTCGGCCCGGTCAGCGCTCCGCGCATCGCCATCTCGGTGGTGATCGACGAGCCCAGCCGCGACGGCTACTTCGGCGGTAAGGTCGCCGCGCCGGTGTTCAGTCGCGTGATGAGTGGCGCCCTGCGCATCCTGGAAGCCCCACCCGACAATCTGCCGGAGCCGCCCTTGCGCGAGGCGGCAACGGCTAGCCAGACACTGGCGTCGGGCTGAGGTGCCCTCGAGACGCCTTTCGCCATTTTCCTGAACTTCTCCCGACCCGACTCGACCAAGACTATTCAAACCGAGTCGAACGGGAGGATTTCCATGGAGCAACTCGACACCTGGCTCGATCTGGCCTTTCTCGGTCATCTGCTGCTAGTGGCGGCCACGACCGTCATCGGCTATGGGCTGTTTCGTTTCCTGCTGGGCACCACGAGGAAGCGCCTGGAGGGCAGGACCAGCCACTGGGCACGCTACGCATCGGTCATCGCGAACAGGACCCGCAACACCCTGGTGTTCGTCTTCGCGCTGATGCTGGCCCTCAAGTTGGTCACCCTTCCCGTCAACTGGGAGATGGCGCTGGCCCATGGATGGTTCGTCGTCCTGGCCCTGCAGGTGGCCCTGTGGCTCGATGCCTGCGCCCGCCTGTGGACCCGCGACCTCGCCCTCTCGCGATTCGGTGGCATCCAGAACCCGGTGATGGCGACAATCATCTCGGTGGTGGTGCTGATCGTCGTCTGGGCTGTAATGCTGCTTTCCATCCTGGCCAACCTGGGCGTCGACATCACCGCCCTGATCGCCAGCCTGGGCGTAGGCGGCATCGCTGTAGCACTCGCAGTGCAGACCATCTTGAGCGACGTGTTCGCATCACTCTCGATTGGCTTCGACAAGCCGTTCGAGATCGATGACTTCGTGGTGTTCGGTGACGTGGCGGGCACCATCGAGCACATCGGCTTGAAGACCACCCGCATCCGCAGCCTCAGTGGCGAGCAGATCGTCTGCTCCAACACCGAACTGCTCAAGCAGACGCTGCATAACTACAAACGAATGAATACCCGGCGGATCGTGTTCCAGTTCGGGATCAGCTACCGGACCCCAGCCGACAAGGCAAAGGCGGTGACGGGACTCGTGAAGGAAATCATCGACGCCCAGACAGAGGCGAAGTTCGACCGCGCCCATCTAGCCACCTTCGAAGAAAGCCGGCTGCTGTTCGAGGTCGTCTACATCATGCAGACCGCCGACTACAACCGCTATATGGACGTCCAGCAGGCGATCAACCTGCGGCTGCTTTCGGGGCTCGATGAGCTAGGCGTCGAATTCGCCTTCCCTGTAAGGGAATTGCGCATGCCGGAGCAAACCGGCAAGGCAGTTCAATAGAGCTTTCCTGTCGCGGCCCTGAAAAAAGAAACCCGGCCGAAGCCGGGTCCTTAAAGGGAAAATCCATCATTGTGGATGCTCAGCAGGAGATGGGGTTCAGACTGGTCAGCTGCAATGATGACGATCGGATAGTGTCAAAGTGACACGAGCAATACAACCCTCTATGTAATGGTGTAGCCCCCTTCAGTCCTCAAAACGGCCATTGGAAGTCTCTTGGCCCTCAGGCTGAAGCTAACTCCTCGCGTAAGCTCTTGCTGCGGCACCGCCCAGCGTCACTCCTCGAGCCAGCTTTTCGACGATCTCGGCGGCGGGAAGAATGCTGCGAATACGGCCCACCTGCTCGCCGGCATATAGCGCTGTAGCCTCGAGCAAGGCCGCGGGCAATTGGTCGACGAGTGGAACGGGCGAAAAGACCGGCAGGCCCGGTCTTTGGAAAACGGCAGCATGGGCCTTCATCGGCAGCAGCCTACGTGTGAACGACAGGCTAGAATTGAAGCACCGCAGCCAGGCGGGAATGGAACCATCCGCCCGACACCAGCGATCGGTCGCCTTGTTGGGCACCACACGATGAACGTCCGGCCATCCCAATCCGAACAGTTCAGTGACAAGGGTATCCTGCGCTGCCAGCAGCCTCTGGCGATATGCCTCATGCGCGTTGCTCTCGGGCGTCAGCACAAAGCGTGTTCCCGAGCAGACGCCATGTGCCCCCAGACGAATAGCCCGCTCAGCATCCTCTGCCGTGTAAATGCCTCCGGCAGCGAAAAGGGGGATGGTCGACGTCAGCGCAACGATTTCCGGCAGAACAGCATCGAGCCGCTGGGTTGCCCTGACATGGCCACCAGCCTCGACACCCTGCACAATCAACCCGTCGACCCCGGCATCGAGCGCCCTTTCCGCTTCCTGCCTCGACCCCACCTGCTGGAAGACGAAGACACCCTCGCGGCGAAGCTGCTGGATCAAGGGTTTTCCATCCCCCCAGAACAGCGTGACCATCGGTACCTGCTGACGGATGGCCACTTCGACATGCTTCGCGCGCGTGTAGGGCAACAGCAGGTTGACGCAGATCGGTTGCCCGGCCGCCTTCGCCCGGGTCTGCTCGATGGTTTGTTCCCAGACCGAGACATCATGCAGACCCAGCGTGCCGATTCCTCCTGCCGCACAAACCGCCCCGGCCAAAGCCGGCCCCGAGATGGACGTCATGCCGGCCTGCATCACGGGGTAACGGACTCCCAGCGACTCGAGTTTGCTCAATGGCGATGACCTGCCCGCTTCACCGATTGCGGAC
>NZ_BSQE01000036.1:0-55498 GCF_030268185.1 Pseudomonas sp. NBRC 100443 | reverse complement strand
GATTCGGGATATTCGACCGATGGCTTTTCTGACTGGAATGCGTTCATGGGAGCCCTCGCTGCAGCAACCTGCGTGTGCAGACGACTCTAAGGACTGGCCCTGCGCATGACGAACGATGATTTCTGTCACACGATTAAGCCCTACTTAACCATCATGACTGGACACCGGTGTCACCTGGGAACGAATCCAGTCGAAGGCATCCCTGAGCAGTTCAGCCTTTCCGTTGTCAGGACGGAATACGAAGTAAGCGCTGAGTGGCGTCGTCAGCGGCGGCAGCACTGCCACCAGGCGGTTGTCCGGCCAGAGTTTCGAAAACGGTGTCCCCGCCGGCAGGAAGCCCAGCGCGATCCCCAGACCCCGTTCCGCCGCATGCAGGGCAGCCAGGTCGGAATCCACCAGCAGGTCCCCTTTGCTCGGGACGGTGGGAACCTTGGCGAGACTCGCCAGAGACTCCCAGCCGAACTGCTCATGCCTGCGGCGGATCAACGTGTGGTGCTCCAGGTCTTCCAGTCGGTTCACCGGATGCCGCGCCAGCAGAGAGGGGACCGCGAGCAGCACTGCCTCGCATCCGCACAGCAGCCAGGATTCCAGTCCGGGCCAATGGCCGTGGCCGACACGGATGGCAGCATCGACCGACTCCTTTTCGAAATCGACCAACTCCATGCTGGCTTCGAGCGAAAGGCTCACCCCCGGATGGCGGGCCTGGAAAACCTCGACGTGGGGAAGCAGGAACTCATGTGCAATGAGGGGCGTCATGCTCAACCGCAGCGTCGGCCTGTCGAAACGATGGGCGAATTCGGCGTGCCCCTGTCGATATGTCGCCAGCGTCTGCGAGGCTACCCGAGCAAACTGGTGGCCCGCATCCGTGAGTTCCAGGCGCCGAGTCAGGCGCCGGAACAGTGGCAGCCCCAACTGATTTTCCAGCTGTTTGATCTGCTGGCTGATCGCCGAAGTCGTCAGGTGCAGTTCCTGGGCGGCCTTGCTGAAACTCAGAAGTCTGGCCGAGGCTTCAAATGCCGGAAGAAGTTGAAGCGGAGGCGGACGTCGCATCGATGTCATGGAGAGCTGCTTCAGAAGGTTCGGCTATGGAATGGATGCCTTGTTCCCGCGCATCGGAAACAAGGTCAGCCTACGTTGGCATCGGAACCGCAGGCAACCAGTCAAGACCATCAACGCTGGATTGAGACTGCTCTGGGTCGCAATCCATCACTACCGTTAACGGGCCCAACGAGATGGAGTCAGAGCGTGGTCAGCACGTTCCGACAAGCTGGTCAGGCGCCCCAAGCGAAGACACCTGGCTCCCACTGGCTTCACTCGCAAAGACTGTCCGTCCTCGATCAGGTAGTGGCAGGCGTCGACGACGTTCTGCTTACCTGTACTGTCGCGATGCTTGAACATCCCTACCCCGCACCGCTCCTTGTACCGTGCCTTGTCATGGTTGCAGCTGTGGAAGTACCCCCAGCCATCCGTGATCCTCTCCCACAGCTTGCCAATCGCTTTAGCCTTGGCGATGTCCATGAGCACCTTCCGGCCATCGAAGAAGAAGGCTGCATGGATGTGATAGCCCATGTCCTCCCCTTGCTCCACAGCGCAGATATAGCCCGTCTCGTGTTGGAAGACCGGATCGTATTCCCTAGCTCGGATCAGCCTGTCCAGGTCCTCGAAGACGTCCTCTACCTTCAGGCGAGCACGTGCTGCTTCCCGGTAGTACAGATTCACCCTCACCACTACGGTACGAGAGCGGCTAGCCATCACCCGCTCTACGTACTCGATGACTGCTTGCCGATTGCGTTTCTCCCGGCATACACGGTCATGCTTCCCACGCTTGAACCACTTGGTCTGCACGTGCTCCCGGATCCTCTCCACGAGCCAATTGTAGGTCTGGGCCTCTGACAGGAGCCCTCCCTCGCTCTCATCCATGCACGTCATCCCGAACATCCCGAACTCGATGCCGATGTCGTAGCACGCTTCCTTGAACGCAAGCAGGTGTTCACTCAGGGCATACGTCTCGTCATGCACCAGGTGATACATCTGCCGAATGTGGTCGAAGTACCGAGAGAGCCTGGTTCTCTCGACAACCTCATCCCCCTGTGCGTCGTAGCTGATCCTGAATGCAGGACAGTCATGACGGATGACTGCATTCACGAGTCGTTCGATCTGGATAGCGATGTCGGATTGGGAGAGGTGTTTCGCTGCTTGATTGGTCATGGTGTGTACCTGGTTGGTTTAAGGCATACCAAGTACGGAGTGGGTATTTTTAAACTGGAGAGGTGGGTAGCTAGGTTCCTGTTGTAGCTAGCCATTAGTGAGTAGAGGTGGATGGATTAGTGATAGGTTATTGGAGATGGTTAGCGATGGAGTAGATGAATGGATTAGATAGATTGATAGAGATGGTTAGTAGCTATCTATATCAATAAACCCCACTATCCTGCTTGCAAAACACCAAGCGCCATCGAGCATCCAGACGAAGAATGTCAAGCGTAGTCGGGAGAAATCACAGAGCCGGGCACTGGGAGTTATCTGAGAGATAGCACCAGTCCAACAGGTGCTTGCTGCTCCCCTCGATGCCGTCCAGAGCCCCTACAGGCAGGAGATGCTATTGCTCTATGGTGTAGTGGGCATCCGAGCCTATGGGTAGAAATCTAGAGATAGAAAGATCAGGAGTGGCTCAAATCCAAGGGTAGTGAATAGCTAGTAAAAGCATATTACCCACACCGCACAGGATCCTTTCAGCTACGCCGTGATCGAAGGGTGTTTCTCACCGGGCACACCGGGAAATTCTTCTCTGCACTTACTCCGGAAATAAACCATCGACCATCCATCTTGATACAGCCAGCAATCAAACTGCGTACCCTCCCGATGGCCCCGGCAATGAGGAGCAACATTGACGGCCCACCAGGAGGGCTAAGGCATACTGCCGCCCATTCGGCATAAACGCCATGACCAGCCGCAGCCGGTCATGGCGCCGATGCTTAATGATTAGCCGGCCACACCCAAGCGGCCAAATCGGACGGGAGAGTCACTGACCGAGTCGCGCTCCTCGATCCTGGCCAAGATCCAGTCGTAAACTTCGCTATCGACCCAACCGACACAACGGTCACCCAGAGAGACGGGTTTCGGGAAGGTGCCCTCCCCGATGTACTTGTAGATGGTCGACCGTGCCAGGCCGGTCGAATCGATGACTTCTTTCAGGCGGATGATCCTCATGAGCAGGCTCCTCTATTAGCTCAGAAGATCTGCACACCGGGGATTTTTTTACTGCGCCCGAACCTTTCTCGCCTTGGGCGGCAAGGTGGCCAACCCGAACCGCAATCGACTCTTCAGGGTTATTTCGGTCTCATCATTCGCCAGCCCTACTTTCAAACTTCCCCGAGGGCCCTCGAAAAACACCGTGAAGCGGCCGAGATCCACAGGCGCCGGCTGGAGCATGAGCGTAATGGCTCTGTATCCGGTCCGCCGCTTCGCCGGAAGAATTCGAACATCCGCCGACTCGAAGTCCACCCAGTTAGCCTGGCCAAATCGCTCCCGGTACTCACGTGCGATATCCATCGCCAGCGAGTAGATGCTCTCGCAGGTTTGCTCGGCATCACCACCTGCTCCATCTTTCAGCTTACTCGGAGCTTCGCTGCTGGCTCCCTCCTCTGACTCAATATCGGTTTCACTTACCGCCCCAAGCTGTGGCTCCCTGATGAAGTCCTTCTTAATAGACGTCATCAGCTCCGCGTCTTCAATCTGCACCCCAGAACCCAAATCTTGCCAGTGGCGAGATAGCAGATGAGAGGCGTACCTGGAGAGCAGATGTTGGAACAGGGAAAAGACTCCCCATTCCTGCCCAGCCAAGAGCTGGAGAAGGCTGCTGGGTGTCCTTACTCCGTCGGACTCGCCCCTCATGGCTTTCGCACAATCGCCTTGAAGAAGGTCAGCATGGATAAACCTCTTAGCCTCCGGGTCACGTGCGATGTGTATGGCAATACTTCCCTGCGGCCCGAGGGCATCGATATTCAGGAAGTAGGTGCTGTTGACTTTGCGCAAGGCGAAAACCTTGCTCGAAAGCCCCGCCACATAACGACGAATCAGCCCAAGGTGCATCAGGCGAAAGAGGCGATTTTTAACTTGCGTAGGCTTCATGCCCGTGAGCTGGGCCAGTTCAGGGAATCCGATCTGTACCTCACCAAACTGATCAGAGCGAGAGAGCAAAACCGCAAAAAGCAGACGATTACGGATGCTCAGCCGCCCACGACCACCTGGCGGCGGATGCCTCTTCTTTTTAGGCTTCTCCGCAGCCATCTTCCCCCCTCCTTTTTCGTCTTTTTCGTCTTGCTCGCCTTGTTCGTCTTGTTCGTCTTGTTCGTCTTGCTCGCCTTGTTCGTCTTGCTCGTCTTGTTCGTCTTGTTCGTCACCCTCATCAGGCTCACGTCCGAGCACAGGAAAAGCCATGTCCGCGCCCGAGAACAGCACCTGCAACAGCTCGGCATGTTGAGGGTAGGAGTCATCCCCTATCAATGCGTCCACATGACACGAACCTAGCGTGTAGGCAACCGATGCCCGCCCTGCGCTTCCCGCTCGTGGGACAACATGACGCTTCATGACACCGGCATCGACTAGCTCGTTCAACGCGGCAGAGACGACTTTCTCCTCCACATGGAGCGTCTTCGCAAACGGCTTCACGCTCCGCTTTCTCGCTGAATCTCGCCAGTACCCTGGATCTCTGGCTATGACTTCTAATATGAAGCGAGTATCAGGTGAAAAAGAAGAATCTGCATCCAATAGGCTTTCGAAGAGAAGAGCCATTTCAAATTTCTCTCCAATTCACGGTTTTTACACCCTGTATTATTCATACATACGAGCAGTATCAACTCATATAACACATCAAAACACAACCGACTAAACATCAAAACGTTACTAATAACGGTTTTGTATCGTATTGCATATCGAAACCGTAACGGTTATTTTCAAAAATTCTAGCTAGGCGTGAGTCGCCCTCTTTGGAGGATGTAATGTCAGAGAATGAGAAACCGCTGAGGTGGCTGCGCCGGCAGGATGGTGAGTGGGAGTGGGCAGCTGACTACCTGGTGCAACGACTCGATTCCGAGTACATAAAGTCGATAGCGCCCAATCCGACCAATCGACTGGGAACCTACGAAAACGTGGTTTCTGCCATCGGAAAAATCCGGAAGAATGACCCTGAGCTTGTCATCAGACTGCAGGGCGCTGTACGGCAACGTCGGTACCGGTCCGATAGCAACGGCAGGAAGCCGCTGACGTTCACCCTTAGCAAAGAAACCATCTCTAGGTTGAAGCATCTTGCCAAGCGGCATGAGACAAGCGAAACGGCCGTAATCACCGCGCTTATAGATAAGGCAGGGCAAGCGGCCGAAGCCGAGAAGAACTACGAAAAACAGCTCAAGGAATCAATTTCAAGGGAGCGCAAAATTGCCGGCCAGATAACGGCGTCCATGAGCGCTCAACGGGACGAAGCACTAAAACACGTAGAGCGATACCTGAGGCTTCTCGCCCAGTGGGAGCGGAAGTACCCTGACGGAATACCCTCTTCTGACAGCGACGACGACATCAACGAGCGTATTGAGGCCAGAATGAAGGACCTTAAAAGCGCGCTGGCCTACATGGACCTCAGAGACCGCCTGACCACTGAACGCCCGACCTAACGAGCCGTGAAAGCTAGAGACCTGCACCAAGCCGTGTCAGGTGCCTCCAGTTCAAATCCAGCTAAGAGGTATTCCAAATGGCATTCCACAGAATTTCTTAACCGGGTTTTTTATTTAAATTTCATGCAGATAGAAAGTCATTTCAGATTACCCCGGCCCACCAAACAGACAGATCAGGCACTTGGCGACTCACGCAAGTGCCTTTTTTGTGCCTGCGATTCTTGCTCTGGCTGGTCCGTCGACGACATTTCGTCCAACAGGGCCTTGGCTTTGGCCTCAAGGCGGGCCTGAGCTTGCTGCGACATCTTAGCCTTGAGCTCAGAAAACTTTCTGGCCATCAGAACCTCCTTCCACACCACTTCCTGACAGACGCCGATTAGCGCTGCTTGCTAATCAACACTTTCACTTGGCCGGCAAACCTTGTCGTTGAAGCGTTCGGCGTTCAGCCGCCCCAAATCGACCAAGCGAATGCCAGCGATAGTCCGGCTCGGCAACACCCCAGCCTCGATCCACTCGGCTACCACCTCATCAGGCAAAACACACATCCCGCCAAAGGCTTCGATGGTGCACAGGTCGAGATTCAGGTCTGGTTGGTTCATAGCACTCCCCCTTGTGGGCGTTCTTCCATCTCCATGGCTTTTTGCTGCACTATTCGGGCGTGATTCAGCGGCGCCGGGCTCCTCAACCCAGAAGGCTTACCTCACCCGTTTTTGTAATATACGAAAGGTACAGAGGTATTTGTATATTACAAATGTAAAATACCATTTCACATGGATTCGATAGACGACCGAGTGAGAGCGCTTGTCGACAGGACAGGCCTGGACGAACTGGTGAAGCGCACCGAGATCAGCGGCACCCGCTGGCGAACGGTCCGCTACGACAAGCGAACCCGGATCAGCACCCAAGAGGTAGAGGCGCTGGTGCGTTTGTATCCGCAGTACGCACTTTGGTTGGCGAGTGGGCAGGTAGCGCCTGAGGTTGGGCAGACGAGGCCGAATGGCGAGGAGTTTGAGCGGAATGCATGAGTTACTGGGGTCCGAGGGAGTTGCAAGAACCAGAATAGAGAAAATAAATCCTTTCAGACAGTTCCAAGGAGAGGCTCTCACTGATGCTGGAAAAGTTTATTTATTTCTGGACGTCTTCATTAATCCAACGACCTCATTAATTATTCCCCTACATGCAAGCAACCATCAATCTCAGAATATCTATCCACGCTCATAATTTTTAGAAAAACGAGTCAACTTAATTAAATTTACAGCCCTCAAAACGGCACATAGAAAAATGATCAAAGCTATTACCACGGCCGAGTCCGGCGATGAACTTCCATTCGAAGTAAACTTCATCGAACAAGCGGAGTACATTGATACCGAAAGCTTCGCGGAACTTACCATTGAGCATCCTAGAGAAGAGTCAATTTTACGCAAACTGATGGGGGGTGGTGCAAAGCTGCTCATTGGCCCTCGTGGTTGCGGCAAAAGCACTCTCATGCTTAAAGCATTCCATCAAATGCTGAATGCAGTTGGTCCGCAGGCATTGCCTGTCTATGTCAACTTCAAATTAGCCTTAAAAATAGAACCATTATATAGCAAAAGCGCAAACGCCCCATTCTGGTTCAAAGGGTGGTTAACATTGAAGGTTATTGAGGCCCTTCGATCGACGTTAGATAAGTTTGAGAGTATAAGCCTTCCAGAGTCGCTCCCCAAAAAAGACTTCATCGAACGAACGTTGGTTAAGATCGAGGCTGGTGCTATCGACAGCATTGAAATTGAGAGCTTTAGCATCGCATTCCTTCAACACACAATCCATGAAATTTTAGATCGAAACAATATAAACCGATGCGTTCTTCTTATCGATGACGCAGCGCACGCGTTCTCAGAAAAACAGCAGGAAGATTTTTTCGACTTCTTCCGCGCAGTCAAATCAAAATCAATATCCCCTAAAGCCGCAGTTTATCCAGGCATCACCTCACACTCTCCCTCATTTCAAGTTGGGCATGATGCGGAACAAATTGATGTTTGGGTGAAACCTTCAGGCGAAGACTATGAGACTTTCATGCTAGAACTAGCAAGAAAGCGTTTTAAAGGAACTCAAATCAGCCTTATAGATGAGAATAAAGATGACATAGCCTTCCTTGCGTACTGCTCCTTCGGTATCCCTCGAGCTTTTCTCGGAATGCTGCGAGCCATCTATAACTCTCCCGAATCTTACTTCAATACTGACGGATCTCTTTCAAAAGCAAAAGTTCTATCCTTGTCTCGAAGCGGTAAAGAAATGTCCCATAGGGTCTACTCCTCGCTGGAGGCAAAACTCCCTTCACTAAAAAGCTACGTCCAAAATGGCGACTTCATATATCGGACCTTATTAGATAGCATCAAGGATTTTAACGCGGGCAAAGACAGGGCCGAACAGACTATGCAGTTCGGGATTAGGAGTCCTCTAGACCCAAATCTTGAAAAAGTCATGAGCTTCTATCAATACGCAGGCCTTATAATGCCTATTGGCGAGTTCTCAAGAGGAGAAAACGGCATCTTTTCAGTTTATGAACTACACATTGGGGACCTTGTAACTGATAATGCCATTGTTAGCAGAAGAACTAAATCTATCTCTCTCTTTTTGGAAGTATTGAGAGCTAAAAAGCACTCTCTTTGGCCAAGGACATTTTCTAATAAGATACTAGAAGCCTCAAAACTTAGCGGCTCTGACTTCAAGATATCCCTCCCTCAATGTCAAGCTTGCGGGAAGGAGCGGTCTACCCCTGAAGCACATTTTTGCTCTTATTGCGGAGCACGTCTGAAGTCATCATCAGCGTACGAGCATCTTGCAGACCAGGACATATCCGTACTAGATATTTCCACGGCAATCAAAGACCGGATTAAAAAGCACTCACAAATAAGGAAAGTTAGAGATATTCTAATTGATAGCAGCAGAGAGCAGTTGATGTCAATTAAGTACATCAAAAAAGCCAGAGCAGTGAAAATCGTCGGCGCCGCCGAAGAATACGTATCGTAATGGTGCAATTATGAATGTAGAGGATTACGTTTGTAGTGCCCCCCCGACCGCAACGCTATCTAATTTAGCAGTTTGCATGCAGCAAGTGGAGATACCCTCTCCAATAGATTATTACTTCAAGAGCTCTAGAGAAATACTTAACTATGGAACCATAGCAAATCTAAGCCAAATGAATAGACTTGGTGGACTCCTTCTATTAGGGCTAATATCTTCAGTCGAAGGATATTTTCGATCCATTCTTTCTGCTGCACTAGACATTTGTCCTGTTTGCAAAAAAACTTCCGCCGAAAAACAGATTAATTTAGGCGGTGCCCTATGGCATGGAAAGGATGAGTTCAGACGAAGTGCATTCGAACATATGTCCTTCGCCTCTGCAAAAGAACTAACTTCAGCTGCCAAAAGCTATCTTGGATACGACATGAAGGGAAGCACCTTCAACAGCATACTTGATGAGTTTGATGTCATCTGCCATCTCAGACATGGCTTAGTACATAACTCTGGAATACTTCCAGGAAGAAATGCTGTACAAATAAAAATCAAATCTTGCGCCAAACCAGTAGAAATTCAAATTGATTTCGCATTTCTTCAAAGTGCTGCTGCCACGCTTGAATCGTTAGTTTTCACTATGAACAGAGCACTATTTTCAGAAATGTGCAGTAGGTGGGCAGGCCCTTGGCGTAGTCATCCAGACTGGGATCCAGCAGATGAAAGGAAAAAATTTCTACAAATATGGAATATCTTTGCGTGCAAGCAAGAACTACAAACCCGAGCAGGGAAGTCTAGAATAACGCCCGCCAACTGCATGGCCCGGGTGAAAGCCGATCATAATATATAATTGGATACGAAAACTGATAACGGAACAGCCCGACGGCTACTCGGGCTGGCTCAGTATGACGTCAACAAAAATTTCGAAATTATTGAAACGATAAGAGATAAACCTAAGTTCTTCATCCGCGGCTAGTGTTTGGGAAGCTCTAGAACGACGCTATACATGATTCAAATCCCCCTAAACAGATCAAGCACTTGGTGACTCTTACAGGAACCTTTTTGTGGCTGCTCTATCGCTGGCCTCCTCCTCCTCCCACCTAGTTCCCACATGCTGAAACGCTCTGCTTGCCGCTGAACTGCGCAGCGAAAAGCCTCCTCAGATCGACCAGACAGATACCGGCAATGCTCCGACTCGGCAACACGCCAGCCTCGATCCACTCGGCTACCACCTCGTCAGGCAAAACACACATCCGACCAAAAGCTTCGATGGTGCACAGGTCGAGATTCAGATCTGGTTGGTTCATAACACCCACTCCCTAATGGCTTTCTTCCACACCCATAGCCTTTGCTGCACTATGGCGGCTTATGGACGACTTATTTCATGAACTATGTTCATGCACATAGTCAAAATACCTTCCAGGCCTATGATTTGTACATAGTCCAAAACAATCAGTTACCAATTGAATGAGCATCACCGAGAGAGCACTTCGACTGATAAGCCAGAGCAACCTGAGCGAACTGACGCGCGCAGGCGACACGGACTACAACCGCTGGGTCAGCATCAAACGCGGGAGGGCGCGGGTTGGCGCCGATGAGGTGGAAATCCTCGGTAAGGTCTACCCGCACTACCGCTGGTGGCTGAGCACCGGTGAGGTGCTTCCGGAGATCGGGCAGACAAGTCCCGATCACGACCAGGCCAACCCTGCGGGCTAGGGATTTCCACAAGGTTCGATCACAGGAAGTGCAGCAAGGAACGCAGTTGGTATGGCAAAGCGCGAAATCGACGAGCAACTGAAAAGCCTCAGCCTCGACATGGACGAGGAAATAGACGATCGCAACGAACGTCTTGGCCGCAGGCTGGCTCCTACCCGCCGCGCCCATCAGCCGATGGACCCCAGCCACGCCATCATCCTGGCCGCCTTAATCATCGTGGGCGGTATCTGGGGCGGAAAGCTGCTTTACGACTACATCCAGGAGCAGCGCATCAAGGCCGCGCTCAATGACGCCGGCCTCTACCTGCAGCAAGCCATGCGCCAGGCCGAACGGGATTCGCAAAGAGCCCAAGCCGAGTTGCGCCAACGAGTAGCGCAGGAAGAAGAGGCGCTGCGACAGCAGAAAGCCGAACAACTCGCCCAGGCTCAGGCGGAACAAGCCAGGGTGGCGCAGGAGAAACGCTTCGCCTCAGCGCAGTGTCAATTCTGGTGGCAGCAGCATGAGCAGCATCCAACCGAGAGAACTGCGCAGAAAAAGGCTGAGGCGTGCGCAGGCGGTAATTGAAAGCGGACGTACTTCGGCATCGAGTTCGATCCACATGAATCGGCCGCCCTCCTCTTCCGCTTTCGCGCCCTTCTCGAACGAAGTATCCGAACCGATACCAAGCCGCTAACAAACCCCACTAAAGGTTTCCCCGCGAAGGCCGCCATGCCGGGTATCCATTACGATCCGGAGCCTTTCGATGTCCAGCATCTCGTCCGTCAGCAACATGAATCTCCGCTTCACTTCCAACTCAAACTCATCCACCGCCACCGCGTCGACGAGTGACGACAGCAGCACCGCCTCCAGTGCAACGAGCACATCCCAAACCAATGCAAGCGGTTCGGCGCAGGGTGCTGGCGGGGCCGGTGGCGCCGGGGGGAGCGGCAGCAGTTCCAGCAGCACCTCGGATAGCACGCTGGAGAAACTCAAGGAGGCTGTGGAACAGGCGCAAAAGGAGCTGCAGGAAGCCGAACAGGAACTAGCCAAGGTCAGCCAGAGCGGCGGCAACCAGACCGAGGAGGAGAAGCAGGCCCGCCAGGTTCAGGAGCAAGCTGCCCGGGCGCGGGTTGCGACCGCCAGCGCTGCGGTGGCGACGGCCTATGCCGCCTACTCCGAGGCGCTGACGGAGTCCGGCAGCAGCACCAGCGGGACCGGGGTGAATACCACGGCTTGAAAGCGAAAAAGGGGGGAGTATTCCCTTCTGGCACAGCCTGGGGCAGCGACACCGCCGCCAGCTCTGGCATAATCCCCCCATTCAGCCGATGGACTCGGCGCTCGCTTTCATCAACGACACGGAGGTCGCCATGCGCGCCATCAAGACCGTTCTGTTCCACCTGCTCTACACCTTCCGCGGCCTGGTACGGCTGGTCTGCAAGCTCCTTTCCGGGCTGTTCCTGTTCGGCTTCATCTTCGGCCTGTTCGCCATCGCCGACCGCGACGGCATGGTTGGCGGCACCTTGAGCATGCTGGTGTTCTGCGTCGGCTTTGGTGCGCTGGCGTTCTACTACGACGTGCTGCTGCTCAAGCTGAAGCCTGAAGGCATCGACCTGGTGCTGCTGCAGTAAGCGCTGCGCCGCTTCCAGAAGCCCTCGCCTCGTCGGGGGCTTTTTGTTGCCGGGCCTGTAATTACACACTGTGTTCCATCCCTCCCCCGCCACGAGGCAAGGCCATGGAAGTGCTCTGCGTCCTCATCCTGCTTTCGACGAGCTACTGGTATTTCAAGACCGCGCCCGCCGGCACCCCGATGGCCTTGCGGCTGATTTCGTCTGCCCATGGGGCGTGCGCGCTGTTGCTGTTTTTGCTCGCGCTCGTCATCGGGTTCGGCGGTTGGCATCGGGAGGTGAATGGGCAACTGTTCGCCTGGCTGCAGTTGCTTCCCCTGGCCTTGATAGCCTTGTCCTTCTGGTCGTTCCGCGGCCCCAGGACGCTTCATTGGCTGCAACTGCTCAACATCCCGGCCACGCTGTGGCTGGCGCTGATCGACGGCATGCTGGTCAGCGGGAAATGGCTTTAGGCGTAGCCACCGACCTCAACGCATCCGCTTCACCACCTCCATCAACTGCCCGCGCAGCCACTGGTTCCCGGCCTCGCCATCGGCGTGCCGTGACCAGTAGAGGTTCAGCGTCACCGGCGGCAGTTCCAGGGGCATTGGCAGCAGGCGGTTGCCCAGGCCGCGGTTGAGCAGTTCGGCGTAGCGCCTGGCCATGGTCAGCAGGCAATCGCTTTGCGACACCAGCAGCGCGGCCGACAGGTAGTGTTGGCAATGCTGGCGCACCTGGCGGGTCAGGCCGAGTTGGCCGAGCGCCAGGTCTTCTATGCAGATGCCGCGGCGCCGCGAGGTGACGGCGACGTGTTCGGCGGCCAGGTAGCGTTCCGCCGTCAATTCGCCGGTGAAGGCCGGGCCGGCCATTACGCACAGGTCGTCGCGCCACAGTTGCCGGTGGCGCAGGGTGGCGTCGGTGGGGCGGGCGATTTCGATGGCGAAGTCGATGCGGCCGGCGGCCAGTTCCTGTTTCAGCTCCGCCCAGTGCACGCTGCTGCTGCGCACGCCGACCTGCGGGGCAACGCGCTGCAGGTGGTCGAGGATGCTCGGCAGCACCACCGGCTCCAGTTGCTCGGGCATGTTCAGGTGGAAGGTGCGCTGGTCGCGCTGCGGGTCGAAGTCCTGGCGGCGGATCACGCTACGGCGCAGGCCGTTCAAGGCGTGCTGGATGTCCGGCGCCAGTTGCTCGGCCAGCGGCGTCGGCGCCACGCCGCGGCCGTGGCGGACGAACAGCGGGTCGCCGATCTGCTCGCGCAGGCGCGCCAGGGCGTGGCTGACCGCCGACTGGCTCAGGTGCAGGACGTCCGCCGCGCGGGTCAGGTTGCGTTCGCGGTAGACCACCTCGAAGACGCGGAACAGGTTCAGGTCCAGACGACCGAGCGTCGACCATTCATGTGCTTGATTCATGCCGATCACCCTCTATCCCCAGCCGCTCCAGCCTAGCAGTGATCCCCACCGGCACAACCATGCATAGCGTTCATGGATATCGATGAATAGGCGTCAGTTCTTTCGCTCCCCCCGGCTTTTTAAGATGCGGCTCAACAAGAACGACAAGAGTGCCCGCCATGAACGAAGCCCGTTACCTCCAGGCGCTGCATCGCCTCCAGGCCGCCGCCTGGCCAGCCGGCACGCCGCGTGAGCCGCATTACCCGCATGGGCAGCAGCCGCTTGGCGAATACCTGCGCACCTGGGCGCGCCTGAAGCCGGAGGCGCCCGCGCTGGACTTCTACGGCCACAGCCTGGCCTGGGCCGAGCTGGACCGCCTGGCCGACCGCTGCGCCGCGTTGCTGGCCGAGCTGGGCGTGCGCCCCGGCGAGCGCGTCGCCGTGTTCCTGCCCAATTGCCCGCAGTTGCACGTCGCCTTCTACGGCATCCTGCGCGCGGGGGCGGTTTACGTGCCGGTCAGCCCGTTGTCGAAGGCGCTGGAGCTGGGCTACCAGCTCAACGACAGCGGCGCCGAAACCCTGCTGTGCTTCGACCAGTTGCTGCCGGTCGTGCGCCAGGTGCGTGGTGAAACACCGTTGCGCCGGCTGCTGGCCACCAGCCTCAGCGAGCTGTGCCCGGCCACGCCGAGCCTGCCGCCGCCCGACATGCTGCTGGCGCCGAAACTGGCCGGGGATGACTTCATCGACTTCCTCCCGGCCCTGGAGGCCTGCCGGGGACCGGTGCCGCAGCACCAGGCGCGGCTCGACGAGGTGGCGGCGCTCAACTACACCGGCGGCACCACCGGCCTGCCCAAGGGCTGCGTGCATACCCACGGCGACATGCTCTACACCTGCGCCAGCTACCTGTCGGTGGCGAACCGGCTGGAGCAGGACAGCGTACTGCTGAACTTCCTGCCGGAGTTCTGGATCGCCGGGGAGAACGGCGGCCTGCTGTTCCCGATGTTCACCGGCTCCCGCCTGGTGCTGCTGGCGCGCTGGGACGCCGAGGCCTTCATGACCGCCGTGCAGCGCTACCGCGTCAGCCACTGCACCCTGCTGGTCGACAGCGCGGCCGAAGTGCTGGAGCACCCGCGGGTCGGCGAATACGACTTCTCCTCGCTGCGGGTGTCGGGCGCCATTTCCTTCATCAAGAAGCTGACGCCCAGCTACCGCCGACGCTGGCGCGAGCTGACCGGCACCACGCTGGTGGAAACCAGCTTCGGCATGACCGAGACCCACACCTGCGACACCTTCATCGTCGGCTTCCAGCAGGACGATTTCGACCTCAACAGCGCGCCGACCTTCGTCGGCCTGCCGGTGCCGGGCACCGACTTCAAGGTCTGCGATTTCGAAACCGGGGAGCTGCTGCCCCTGGGCGCTGAAGGCGAGCTGTGCATCCGCAGCCCGTCGCTGCTCAAGGGCTACTGGAACCGCCCCGAGGCCAGCGCCGAGGTGCTGCGCGACGGCTGGCTGCACACCGGCGACCTCGGCCAGATCACCGAGCAGGGCTTCATCCGCTACCTCGGCCGGCGCAAGGAGATGATCAAGGTGAACGGCATGAGCGTGTTCCCCAGCGAGCTGGAGGCGCTGCTCGGCCAGCACCCGGCGGTGCTCGCCAGCGCGGTGCTGGCCCGCCCCGACGCGCGCCGCGGCCAGCAGCCGGTGGCCTTCGTGGTGCTCAAGCCGGGCGCCGGCGAAAGCGCCGAGAGCCTGCTCGCCTGGTGCCGCGAGGCCATGGCCGTTTACAAGGTGCCGGAGGTCCGCGTGGTCGCCAGCCTGCCGATGACCGCCACCGGCAAGATCAAGAAGAACGAACTGGAGCCTCTGCTGTGACCCCGCCCTTCGCCAAGCTGCTGATCGCCAACCGCGGCGAAATCGCCATCCGCATCGCCCAGGCCTGCGCCGACCTGGGCATCCGCAGCGTCGCGGTGTTCGCCGAGGACGACGCCGCCAGCCTGCACACGCGCAAGGCGGACCTGGCCGTGCCGCTCAAGGGGCGCGGCGTGCCCGCCTACCTGGACATGGAGCAGTTGATCGCCATCGCCCGCGAGCAGGGCTGTGACGCGGTGCACCCGGGCTACGGCTTTCTCGCCGAGAACCCCGGGTTCGCCCGCCGTAGCCAAGCCGCCGGGCTGACCTTCGTCGGGCCGGCCGCCGAGGTGCTGGAGCTGTTCGGCGACAAGGCCACCGCCCGCGCCCTGGCCGAGCGCTGCGGCGCCCCGCTGGTGGCCGGCCTGAACCACGCCATCGACCTGGCCGAGGCGCAGGCGTTCGCCGCGCAGCACGGCGCGGTGATGCTCAAGGCCCTGGCCGGCGGTGGCGGCCGGGGGATGCGCGCAGTACGCGAGCCGGCGGAATTGGCCGAGGCCTACGCCCGCTGCCAGTCCGAGGCGCAGGCCGCCTTCGGCAATGGCGCGCTGTATGTGGAGCAACTGCTGGAGCAGGCCCGGCACATCGAGATTCAGGTGCTCGGCGACGGCAGCGGCGCCGTCAGCCACCTGTGGGAGCGCGACTGCAGCCTGCAGCGCCGCCACCAGAAGCTGGTGGAAATCGCCCCCAGCCCCGGCCTGGACGCGGGCCTACGCGAGGCCATCATCGCCTGCGCCCTGCGCCTGGCCGGCGAAGTGAACTACCGTGGCCTGGGCACCTTCGAATTCCTGGTGGCCGACGGGCGCTTCTACTTCATGGAGGCCAACCCGCGGATCCAGGTGGAGCACACGGTCACCGAGCAGGTCACCGGCGTCGACCTGCTGCACACCCAGCTGCGCCTGGCCGCCGGCGCCACGCTCGGCGAACTTCATCTGGACAAGCCGCCCGCCGTGCAGGGTTGCGCCATACAGCTGCGGCTGAACCTGGAAACGCTCCAGGCCGACGGCAGCGCGCGGCCGGCCGCCGGCGTGCTGAGCGCCTACCAGCCGCCGTCCGGCCCCGGCCTGCGGGTAGACGGCTACGGTTACGCCGGCTATGCGGTCAGCCCGGCCTACGACTCGCTGCTGGCCAAGCTGATCGCCAGCGCCGGCGACTATCCCGGTGCCCTGCGCCGCGCCTACCGCGCGCTGTGCGAATTCCGCCTGGAGGGCGTGGCGAGCAACCTGCACCTGCTGCAGAACCTGCTGCAACGCGAGGAGGTCGCCGCCAACCAGGTCGACACCCGCTTCGTCGAGCGCCACCTGGGCGAGCTGCTCAGCGCGCGCGGCGAAAGCCACCCGCACCGCTATTTCAGCGGCGCCGGCAGCGTGGCCGAAACCCGGCGCCAGAACGTCGATGCGCCGCCCGGCACCATCGCCCTGAACGCGCCGAGCACCGGTGTGGTGGTGGCCCTGGCGGTCGCGGAGGGCGACAGCGTGGCCGCTGGCCAGACCGTCGCCGTGCTGGAGGCGATGAAGATGGAGTTCGAAGTCAAGGCCACAAGCGGCGGCATCGTCCGCTTGCTGGCGGTGGCCCCGGGCGACGCGCTGGCCGAGGAGCAGCCGCTGCTGTTCCTCGAACCGGCCGAGGTCGAGGGCGGCGTGGTGCTGAGCGAGCAGGCCATCGACCTCGCCCACATCCGGGCCGACCTGGCCGAGGTCAGGGAACGCCACGAGCGCCTGACCGACGCGCGCCGCCCCGCGGCGGTGGCCAAGCGGCGCAGGACCGGCCAGCGCACCGCCCGGGAGAACCTGGCGGACCTGCTGGACGAAGGCAGCTTCAGCGAATACGGCGCCATGGCCCTGGCCGCGCAGCGCCGGCGCCGCTCCACCGAGGAACTGCTGGAGCTGAGCCCGGCCGACGGTCTGGTGGCCGGCATCGGCACCGTGGGCGCCGCGCGGTTCGGCGAGCAGGCGGCGCGCTGCATGGCCATCGCCTACGACTACACGGTATTCGCCGGCACCCAGGGGGTGATGAACCACAAGAAGACCGACCGCCTGCTCGCCCTGGCAGCACAGTGGCGCCTGCCGGTGGTGCTGTTCGCCGAGGGCGGCGGCGGCCGCCCGGGGGATACCGATTTCGTCGGCGTGGCCGGGCTGGACTGCCACACCTTCGTCAGCTTCGCGAAGCTCTCGGGGCGGGTGCCGACCGTCGGCGTCGTGTCCGGCCGCTGCTTCGCCGGCAACGCCGCCCTGCTCGGCTGCTGCGAGGTGATCATCGCCACCCGCAACGCCAGCATCGGCATGGCCGGCCCGGCGATGATCGAGGGCGGCGGCCTGGGCAGCTACACGCCGGAAGAGGTCGGCCCGACCAGCGTGCAGGGCCCCAACGGGGTGATCGACGTGCTGGTGGAGGACGAGGCCGAGGCGGTGCGGGTGGCCAAGCAGTACCTGGCGTACTTCCAGGGCGAGACGGGCGACTGGCAATGCGCCGACCCGCGCGAGCTGCGCCATGTGATCCCGGAAAACCGCCTGCGCGTCTACGACATCCGCCGGGTGATCGAACTGCTCGCCGACCAGGGCAGCGTGCTGGAGCTGCGCCGCCAGTTCGCCCCCGGGCTGGTCACCGCGCTGGTGCGCATCGAGGGCAAGCCGTTCGGCCTGCTCGCCAACAACCCCGCGCACCTGGGCGGCGCCATCGACGCGGTGGCCGGCGACAAGGCCGCGCGCTTCATGCAGCTGTGCCAGGCGCGCGGCCTGCCGATCGTCTCGCTGTGCGACACCCCCGGCTTCATGGTCGGCCCCGAGGCGGAAAAGCAGGGCACGGTGCGCCACGTCTCGCGCATGTTCGTCACCGCCGCCAGCCTCAGCGTGCCCTTCTTCACGGTGGTGCTGCGCAAGGGCTATGGCCTGGGCGCCCAGGCGATGGCCGCCGGCAGCTTCCACGCGCCGCTGTTCACCGCCGCCTGGCCCAGCGGCGAGTTCGGCGCCATGGGCCTGGAGGGCGCGGTGCGGCTGGGCTTCGCCAAGGAGCTTGGCGCGCAGCCGGACGAAGCCGCGCGCCAGGCGCTGTTCGACAAGCTGGTGGCCAAGGCCTACGAGAGCGGCAAGGCGCTGAACATGGCGAGCTACCTGGAGATCGACGCGGTGATCGACCCGGCGGATACCCGCGCCTGGCTGCTGCGCGGCCTCAACGCGGCCTCCGGCGCCGCGCCCGCGGACGCCGGCGGGCGGTCGTTCATCGATACCTGGTGACGACGGCAGCGGGGCGAAATCGCGCCGGTGGTTCCGGTTATCGAGGACAAGGGCACGGCCTCTCGTAGGATGGCGTTGAGCGAAGCGATACCCATCGCCATGGCAGCATGGGTTTCGCAAGCTCAACCCATCCTACGAAGAGCACCTCGGCGCAGCCTGCATGACCGCGCTCTACGACGCTGTCGTAGGATGGCGTTGAGCGAAGCGATACCCATCGCCACGGCAGCATGGGTTTCGCAAGCTCAACCCATCCTACGAAGACCACCTCGGCGCAGCCTGCATGACCGCGCTCTACGACGCCGTCGTAGGATGGCGTTGAGCGAAGCGATACCCATCGCCACGGCAGCATGGGTTTCGCAAGCTCAACCCATCCTACGAAGACCACCTCGGCGCAGCCTGCAAGACCGCGCTAGGTGGAGGAGAAACACCGTCGCAAAAAAAAGCCGCCCCTGGCGGAGCGGCTGGAAGGACGTTGAATTGAGCAATCACGATTTAATCAACGTCAGGAGCAGGGATTCGGGAATAACCGCTGTGCGGCGGGCCGAATCGGATGGGTAATACATTAACGACCAGCCGGCGTCAGATAAATTCCCTGCCCTGGGAAACACCTTCAGCGAAAACGTAACAATCTGCGGGGAACTCTTGGGGAAGCTGCGTTCATCGCGCGGCAACTTCCCCAAGAAAGAGGCGCCTCAGAGGATCGACAGCGGGTAGTCGACGATCAGCCGCAGTTCGTTGTTGTCGTCCTCGGCCTGGTCGGCATTGCTGCGGTGGAAGGCCTGGCGCAGGCGCAAGGACAGGTCCTTGGCCGGGCCGGACTGGACCACGTACTTGGCTTCCAGGTCGGTTTCGTGGTGGCTGCCGTCGCGGCCGTATTCGTAGCCGCGGTACGAGCTGTCGGCGGCCATGTGCTCGCCGTTGATGTTGGTGCCGTTGATGTAGCGGGCCATGAAGCTCAGGCCGGGCACGCCGTAGGTGTCCATCGCCAGGTCGTAGCGGGCTTGCCAGCTGCGCTCGCCCGGGCCGTTGAAGTCGGAGTACTGCACCGAGTTGGCCAGGAAGATCGAGTCGCCGGCAGCGCCCGCGCCGTTGTCGCCGAAGCCCACGTAGTCGAACGGGGTGTCGCCCTGCACCTTCTGGAAGGCCAGGGTCAGGGTGTGCGCCTGCAGGAAGGAGTAGGCGGTGGCGAACGACCAGGCGGTGTTGTCGATGCGCCCGGCCTTGGCCTGGCCGTAGTCGTTGGTGCGGTAGATGTTGAAGTCGAAGCCCAGCGACTGGTCGCCGCCCAGCGCCAGGCTGTAGTTGGCGTTGCCGTAGTACTGGCGCCAGATGTCTTCCAGCTCGGCGGCGTAGAGCGACACGCTCAGGTCCGGGGTAATGGCGTAGCGGCCACCGACGAAGTCGGCGCTGTCGGCCTCGACGTTGGCGTAGGTGGCCCAGATGCCGCCGGTGTGGCTGGTGGTCACCGGGCTGGTGCCGGCGGTGTAGTGGCCGGCTTCCAGGTCCAGGCCCTGCAGCTCGCTGCTCATCAGCGCGAAGCCCTTGGCGGTCTGCGGCATCAGGCGGGTGCCGCCGGCGGCGAAGACCGGGGCGGTGGGCTGCATGTCGCCGAATTTCAGCTCGGTCCTGGAGATGCGCACCTTCAGCGCGCCGCCGGCCTTGCCGTAGTCGTCCTCGGGGTTGCCGTGGCGGTCCACCGGAAGGTTGCCGCTGTCGGCGGTGCCGGAGCCGCCGTCGAGCTTGATGCCCAGGTAGCCGAAGGCGTCGACGCCGAAGCCGACGGTGCCCTGGGTGTAGCCGGAGCTGTAGGTGGCGAAGATGCCCTGGGTCCAGTCGCGCTGGTCGTCGGCGCCGTTCTTGCCGTCGTGGTTGTAGTAGAAGTTGCGCAGCAGCAGGTCGAGGTGGCTGTCCTCGAGGAAGCCCTTGGCGTCGGCCTGGTCGCTGACGAAGGGTTCGGCCTGGGCCAGTTGCATGGCGGCGGTGGAAACGGCGAGCACGAGCATGCTGCGTTTGAGGTGCTTCATGGAGTTGCCCCTTGAGTCTTGGAGTGCCGGCCAGTGGTAAGCGTGATGGCCGACTTTTCTTGTAGGCAGGAACAAATGTTCGGCCATGCGTAACAGTCATGGTCGAGCGAACGTAAGTTTCTGTAGTGGAAGTACTTCCGCGCCCCGCTCTATTCCCCTGGCGGAGTGGGGACATGATGCCGGATCGAAGCGCTATTTGAATCCGGATATGGACAAAGGTCTTTTAACAAATACGTAATAATTGTCAGACCTTGTCCGCGCACCATACGGCGCGCCTCAGCTCAGGCCGAGGGCCTCCAGCTGGCGCTGCAGGCGCCAGTCCATCACCTGGGCGGCGCCCATCGGGCGGCCGAAGTGGTAGCCCTGGGCGATGTCGCAGCCCAGCCGCGCCAGGGCGGTGGCCGTGGCCGCGTCCTCCACGCCTTCGGCCACCACCTGCATGCCGAAGTTGTGCCCGAGGGCGATGGTCGACTGCACGATCATGGCGTCGGAGAAGTTGTCGGCCATGCCGGAGACGAAGGTGCGGTCGATCTTCAGCACCTGCACCGGCAGGCGCTTGAGGTAGGCCAGGGACGAGTAGCCGGTGCCGAAGTCGTCGATCGACAGCGTCACCCCCAGGTCGCGGATCGCCTGCAGGCTGCGCAGGGCCATCTCCGGGTCTTCCAGCAGGGTGCCTTCGGTGACTTCCAGCTCGACCAGGGAGCCGGCGATGCCGTGGCGGGCCAGCAGGCCCTGCAGTTCGCTGACGAAGTGCGGGTTGCGCAGGTTGTTGGCGCTGATGTTCACCGCCATGCAGGTTTCCAGGCCGTGCTCGCTCCAGGCGCGCAACTGGCGCAGGGCCTCGTCCAGCACCCAGCGGGTGAGCGGGTGGATCAGCTCGGTGGACTCGGCCATGGGGATGAATTCGCCGGGCGGGATCATGCCGCGCTCGGGGTGCTCCCAGCGCAGCAGGGCCTCGAAGCCGATCACCTGGCCGTCGGCCAGGCTCACCTTGGGCTGGTAATGCAGCTGCAGCCCGCCCTCGCGGATGGCCCGCCCCAGCCCGGTGTGCAAGGCCAGGCGCTCGGGGGTGTAGGTGTCGTCGCAGCGCTGGTAGAGCAGGAAGTCGCGGCGCCCGTGCTTGGCCTGGTACATGGCGATGTCGGCGCAGCGCAGCAGGTCGCCGGGGGTGTCGCCGTGGTCCGGGTAGAGGGCCACGCCGATGCTGGCCGACAGCTCCAGTTGGATGCCGCCGGCGGACAGCGGCTGGCGCAGCACCCGGGCGATGCCCTGGCACAGCCCGGGCACGCCGCGCTCGTCGTCCAGCTCGCGGGTGATCACCGCCATCTCGTCGCCGCCCAGGCGGGCGATGCCGGCCTCCTGGGTGCGCAGCCAGGCGCCCAGGCGCGCGCCCACCTGCTGCAGCACGCTGTCGCCGTGCTGGTGGCCGAGGGTGTCGTTGACTTCCTTGAAGCGGTTCATGTCCAGCAGCAGGATGGCGAAGCGCCCGCCGCCGCGGGCGATGCGCTGCTCGATGTGGCGGCCCAGCCAGTAGCGGTTGGGCAGGCCGGTGAGCGAATCGTGGTTGGCCAGGTATTCCTGCTCGGCGAGGTAGCGCTTGCGTTCGGTGATGTCGTGCAGCACCACCAGCAACAGGGCGTTCTGCTGCCAGCTGAAGCGCGTGACGTGGGCCTCGCAGTCGAACGGCAGGCGGGTGTCGCGGCGCAGGAACTGCCACTCGCTGTCCACCTCGCGCAGCTCGCCGCTGAGCAGCCCTTCGAGGTTGGCGCGGCTGGCCACCAGCGACAGGCGCCCGTCCGGCTGGCGCTCCGGCGACAGCTCCGAGGGCAGCAGGCCGATCAGGCGCTCCGGCGAGTCGACGCCGAACATGCTCGCGGCGCGTTCGTTGGTGGCGCGCACCCGGCCGTCCACGCCGATCAGCAACACGCCATCGTTGATGTTGGTGAACAGCTGGCGGTAGAAGCGGCCGTTCTGGCTGATCTCGCCGATCAGCCGGCGCAGCTGCCAGGCGGAAAGGCCCAGGGCCAGGGCGCAGATGGCCAGCAGCACGGCGCTGAAGCCGGCGCGCTTGAGCCAGGGCAGCAGGTAACTGGCCGAGGCCTGGCCGACCACGGCGTGGATCGGGAAGCTCGCCGAGGGCGCGTCGGCGAACAGCGACGGCTCGCCGCCGATGCTGCGGCCCTCGACCAGGGCGAAGTCCGAGCGGCCCAGGCGCGGGAACAGCGGCGACCACTCCGGCAGGCGGCGGCCGACGGAATTCAGGGTGTCGGGGGTGCGGTAGAGCACGGTGCCGAGGTTGTCGAACATGCCGGCGTTCATGTGCTCGGCCAGGCCCAGGCGGCGCAGCAGGTCGCCGACGCGGTCGGTGTCGATCAGCGCGCCGACGCGCTGGGTGCGGCCGTCGGCGCCGCGCTGGCCGACGTACATCGGCAGCAGGAAGGCGCCGTTGGGGCCGCGCAGCGTGTGGCCGAAGGCCGGGCGCTCGCTGGCCGGCAGGTCGCCCAGGGCGAGCAGCGGGCGCAGGTGCTCCTCGGCCGGCTGGCCGTGGCCGTCCACGGCGTAGAGGTGGCCGTCGCGGAGCACGAACAGGTAGGTCGACACCGGGTCGTAGCGCATCGCCTGCGCCAGCTTCCCGCGCACCAGGCCGGCGTCGGCGACCTCGCCCAGGCCCTGCAGGTCTTCCGACACCGCGTAGATGCTGCCGTAGCTCTGCAGCAGCAGCGCGCTGATGTAGCCCTCCAGCGAGCGGGCCAGCGCCGAGAGGTTCTGCCGCACCTGGTCGGTGCTGCTGCGGTAGTCGCGGTACACGCTCCAGCCGCTCAGCCCGACCAGCAGGGTGAGGACCAGCAGCACGCCGGCATAGAAGAGCACGCCGATGCGCTGCCGGCGCGAGCCTCCCCGGGCGTGGGTGAAGACATCGAAATTGCTGGTCATGTAGATCCGTCTGTGACTGCAGCGAGAGTGTCGAACCCGGTTATGTCACTTAGCCATCATCCGATCAACCACCGGGCGGGTACCTGATGCCTATCGGCAGACCGGCGGCATTCCCCAGTACCGGCCGTCGAACGATGGGCGGGGCGCTCTGCAACGCGCCCCGCCGGCCGTGAAACAGGGCGACCGCAAGGCCCGGGAAATGAAGCGCGGCGGCAGCGGACGCAGCGAGATCGGCAGAAATACCCTGTGCATGCTTCAACTGCTCTCGCGCACCATCAGTTCGAAGCCCAGGTCCTGCACCGGCTCGGCGATCGGCCGCCCGGCGATCAGCGCCAGCAGCGTCTCGGCGGCGCGGCGGCCGATGGCCTCGCGCGGGGTGCGGATGCTGGACAGGCGCGGCACCATGTAGGCCGAGCTGGGCAGGTCGTTGAAGCCGACCACGGCGACCTGCCGCGGCACTTCGATGCCCTGGCGCAGCGCCTCCAGCAGCGCGCCCTGAGCCAGGTCGTCGTTGCCGAAGAAGATGCCTTCCACGTCCGGCCGCGCGGCCAGCAGTTGGCGGAACAGCTCGCCGCCCAGGCCCACCGAGGACGGCCGCGGCGTCAGCATCTCCAGCGCCGGGTCGTAGCAGCCGGCCTTCTGCAGGGCGCGGCGGAAGCCCTCGCCGCGCAGCAGGGTGCGCTGGTCCAGCTGCGCGCCGACGTAGGCCAGGCGCTTGCGCCCGCCGGCCAGCAGGTGCTCGGCGGCGGCCATGCCCGCGGCGATCTGCGAGAAGCCCACGCAGTGCAGGCCGGGGCTGTGGTCCAGGTCCATCATGTAGACGCAGGGCACGCCGCTGGCCTCGACCATCCGTCGCGCGCTCTCGGTGCGCTCGAAGCCGGTGAGCAGCAGGCCGCGGGGCTGGTAGGCCAGGTAGTTGCGGATCAGGTCTTCCTCTTCGTCGCGCGAGTAGTGGAAGTTGCCGATCAGCACTTCCAGGCCCTGGGGCCGCAGCACGCCGTGGATGGCCTCCAGGGTGTCGACGAACAGCTGGTTGGACAGCGACGGCACCAGCACCACCACGCTGTGGCTCTGCGCCGAGGCCAGCGCCCGCGCCGCGGGGTTGGCCACGTAGCCCAGCTCGGCGGCGGCCTCGCGGACCTTCAGCACCAGCGCCTCGGCGACGCTGCTGACGCCGCGCAGGGCGCGGGAAGCGGTGATGGGGCTGACGCCGGCGCGCTGCGCCACTTCGTTCAGGGTGGGGCGGCCGCTGGCGCGGGAGTGCTTGTCGTTCTTCTTCTGCGAGGGCATCGGCTGGCTTGCCAAACGAAAATCGAGGCACTAAGGTAGCGCTGTCTCGCGAACCCGGCAATTGCCTGAAAGCCCCGGATCGCGCTGTGGCGGAAAAACCGCGGACACCATACGCAAGCACTAGAATGACAAGAAAGCGGAGGCAGCCCCATGCTTTTGGCTTCGACTTTTAAAGACAGCGCTGTCTCCCCACCGAGGTGCGATATGCTCCCCCCCATCCACGCCCTGCTGATCATGGGTGTCTCCGGTTGCGGGAAGACCAGCGTCAGCCAGGCGCTGTGCCGCGCCAGCGGCGCCCACGAGATCGAAGGCGACACCTTCCACCCGGCCGAGAACATCCGCAAGATGAGCGCCGGCATCCCCCTGACCGACGACGACCGCGCCGGCTGGCTGGCCACCCTGGCCGAGCTGCTGCGCCAGGCCGTGGCCGCCGGCCAGCGCCCGGTGCTGACCTGCTCGGCGCTCAAGCTGGTCTACCGCGAACGCCTGCGCGAGGCCGTGCCGGGCCTGGGCGTGGTGTTCCTCGAACTGCCCCGCGAGGAAGCCGCGCGCCGCGTCGCAGAACGCCCCGGGCACTTCATGCCGGCGACCCTGGTGGACAGCCAGTTCGCCGCCCTGGAGCCGCCCCACGACGAACCGCTGACCCTCGCGGTGGATGCCACCCTGCCGGTGGAACGCATCGTCGAGCAGGCCCTGGCCTGGTGGCGCGCCCACGAGCCGGCCTGAACCGATTTTTGCCGCGCGCTGAAGACAGCGCTATCCCAAAACGCCCGTAAAAACAAAGACAAGGGAGCCCCGCCATGTTCGGTCTGTCCCACGACACCTACCTGCTGCTGGATGCGCTGGTCACCATCATCGGCCTGATCGTGCTGATCACCCGCTTCAGGATCCACCCCTTCCTCGCCCTGATCATCGCCGCCGGCTTCCTCGGCCTGACCTCGGGCATGCCCGTGGCGCAGATCGTCAAGGCCTTCCAGGACGGCTTCGGCGGGGTGCTCGGCTTCGTCGGGGTGATCCTCGCCCTGGGCACCATGCTCGGCAAGATGATGGCCGAGTCCGGCGGCGCCGACCAGATCGCCCGCACCCTGATCGACGCCTTCGGCGAGCGCAAGGTGCACTGGGCGATGATGCTGGCGGCCTTCCTGGTGGGCATCCCGTTGTTCTTCGAGATCGGCTTCATCCTGCTGATCCCGCTGGTGTTCATCGTCGCGCGGCGCAGCGGCGTGTCGCTGATCAAGATCGGCATCCCGCTGCTGGCCGGGCTTTCCGCAGTGCACGGCCTGGTGCCGCCGCACCCGGGGCCGCTGCTGGCCATCGGCGTGTTCGGCGCCGACATCGGCAAGACCATCCTCTACGGCCTGATAGTCGCGCTGCCCACCGCGGCCATCGCCGGCCCGCTGTTCGGCGCCTGGATCGCTCGGGTGATCCCCGGCAGCCCGTCCGAGGAACTGGTGGCGCAGATCGCCCATGAACCGGAAACCAACAACCTGCCCAGCTTCGGCATCACCCTGCTGACCGTGCTGCTGCCGGTGTTCCTGATGCTGCTGAAGACCTTCGCCGACGTGCTGCTGCCCGACGGCCACGCCTTCCGCGCCTGGATGGACATGATCGGCCACCCGATCACCGCCCTGCTGCTGGCGCTGCTGCTGGCCCTGTACACCTTCGGCTACGCCCGCGGCTTCGGCTCGCAGCAGATTCTCAAGCTGCTCGACCAGAGCCTGGCGCCCACCGCGGCCATCGTGATGATCATCGGCGCCGGCGGCGGCTTCAAGCAGATGCTGGTGGCCAGCGGCGTGGGCGACGTGATCGGCCACCTGGCCGTGCACGCGCAGATTTCGCCGATCCTGCTGGCCTGGCTGGTGGCGGCGGTGATCCGCGTGGCCACCGGTTCCGCCACGGTCGCCACCATCACTGGCGCCGGCATCGTGGTGCCGGTAGTGGGCATGATCCCGGGGGTCAACCGCGAGCTGCTGGTGCTGGCCACCGGCGCCGGCTCGCTGATCCTCTCCCACGTCAACGACGCCGGGTTCTGGCTGGTCAAGCAGTACTTCAACATGAGCGTCGCCGAGACCTTCAAGACCTGGACGGCCATGGAGACCATTCTCTCCGTGGTCGGCCTGGTGTTCATCCTGCTGCTTTCGCTGGTGGTCTGAGGACCACCGGCTTCCCCCGTGAAAGGAGTACCGCCGATGTCCACCCGAGCCCCCGGGCGCAAGCCTTCCCCCGCCAACGACTGGCCGCGCGACTTCGACGTGCGCGAGCGCTATGCCGAGCAGCAGGAGCTGCTCGGCGAGGCCCGGGCGCCAGCCGCTCCCCGGCCGTCCGGCCGCGCCCGCTGAAAGCCCCTCGCCGGGCTTTCCGACGAACGCAGGCTGAAACGATTCACCTTCAGGCCGATCCAGGCTAAAAACAACATTCCGGGCGCCCTTCCCTTCTGCCCCAGCGGCGCCCGTTCCTGAGGGAGGAACCATGAGCCACAACCTCGACACCCTGTTCCCCGCCATCGACGACATCCCCGAGGCCTGGCGCCCCGACGCCCCGGTCGAGCAACGCGACTACCTGGTGAACGGCCAACTGCGCCGCTGGGACGGCCCGCTGGCGCCGGTGCGCAGCCCGATCTTCCTGAAGACCGCCGAGGGCGAGCGCCAGGTGATCCTCGGCAGCACCCCGCTGCTGGACGCCGACGCCGCGCTGGCCGCCCTCGACGCCGCCGTGGCCGCCTACGACAACGGCCAGGGCCTGTGGCCCAACCTGCGGGTGGCCGAGCGCATCCAGCACGTGGAGACCTTCCTGGCGCGCATGCGCGAGCAGCGCGAGGCGGTGGTGCGCCTGCTGATGTGGGAGATCGGCAAGAACCTCAAGGATTCGGAGAAGGAATTCGACCGCACCTGCGACTACATCGTCGACACCATAGACGCGCTCAAGGACCTGGACCGCCGCTCCAGCCGCTTCGAGCTGGAACAGGGCACCCTCGGCCAGATCCGCCGCGTGCCGCTGGGCGTGGCGCTGTGCATGGGCCCGTACAACTACCCGCTGAACGAGACCTTCACCACGCTGATCCCGGCGCTGATCATGGGCAACACCGTGGTGTTCAAGCCGGCCAAGTTCGGCGTGCTGCTGATGCGCCCGCTGCTGGAGGCCTTCCGCGACAGCTTCCCGCCGGGGGTGATCAACATCATCTACGGCCGCGGCCGCGAAACCGTCTCGGCGCTGATGGCCAGCGGCAAGGTCGACGTGTTCGCCTTCATCGGCACCCACAAGGGCGCCGCCGACCTCAAGCGCCTGCACCCGCGCCCGCACCGCCTGCGCGCGGCCCTGGGCCTGGACGCGAAGAACCCCGGCATCGTCCTGCCGCAGGTGGACCTGGACAACGCCGTGGAAGAAGCCATCACCGGCGCGCTGTCGTTCAACGGCCAGCGCTGCACCGCGCTGAAGATCCTGTTCGTCCACGAAAGCGTGCTGCAGGGTTTCCTCGACAAGTTCAGCGCGCGCCTGGCCCAGCTCAAGCCGGGTATGCCCTGGGAGCCGGGCGTGGCTCTGACGCCGCTGCCCGAGCCGGGCAAGGTGGACTACCTCAACGGCCTGCTGGCAGACGCCCTGGAAAAAGGCGCCAAGGTGATCAACGCCGGCGGCGGCCAGTCCCGCGAGAGCTTCTTCTACCCGGCGCTGCTCAGCCCGGTGACGGCGCAGATGCGCCTGTACCACGAGGAGCAGTTCGGCCCGCTGGTGCCGGTGGTGCCGTACCGCGAGCTGGAGGAAGTGATCGACTACGTGCTGCAGTCCGACTACGGCCAGCAGCTGAGCCTGTTCGGCAGCGACCCCGAGCAGGTCGGCCGGCTGGTGGACGCCTTCGCCAACCAGGTCGGCCGCATCAATATCAACGCCCAGTGCCAGCGCGGCCCGGACAGCTACCCGTTCAACGGCCGCAAGAACTCCGCCGAAGGCACCCTGTCGGTGCACGACGCGCTGCGCACCTTCTCCATCCGCACCCTGGTGGCGACGCGCTTCAATGCCGCCAACAAGGCGCTGATCAGCGAGATCATTCAGGGCCGCGAGTCGAACTTCCTGACCACCGACTACATCTTCTGAGGCCTGCGCAGACGCCGCCCTAGATACGGATCAGTGTCTCGGTCGGCGGCGCCTGCTCGTTCAGTTCCTCCATCTGCAGCGCGTAGGAGCGGCGCAGGCGCAGCCGCTCGGCATCGCAGAGCAGCGGGCCCTGGGCGTCCTCGGCGCCAAAGGGGTCGTCGCGCAGCACGCCGGTGATGCGCCCCTGGCGGAACAGCTCGCGGATCGCCAGCAGGTTGTTCTCGCGCTGCCCGCTCAACTCGGCGAGCGAGCGCGGCTGGCTTTCGGACAGTTGGCACAGCACCGACACCAGCAGCGCCTGCGTAAGTCTGGGCCCCATGGAAGCTCCCCTGTGCAGCCATGAAAACGGTCCTGGCACTATGCGGACGAATTCTTAAAGAATGCTTATCCGGCCGTTTCCATGGCCATCGTTGGTTTCAGTCCAGGCCGTTGTCGCGGTCCTGTTCCAGGCGCGCCAGGCGTTCCTCCAGGGCGGCCACGCGGGCCTCCAGTTCGAGGATGCGCGCCTCGTCCTGCACGCTCTGCTCGCCGCGCGGTGCCGAAGCGCCACGGCCGCTGGCGGCGATGGCCGCCTCGCGGTCGGCGGCGCTGCCCAGCAGGTGCATGTAGCGGTCCTCGCGCTGGCCGCTCTGGCGCTCCAGCTGCATGGCGAAACCGCGGGCGGCCAGGCGTTCCAGCTGGTGGCGGACTTCCTCGGTGTCGTCGAAGTCGTGCATGCGCATGCTGCGGGTGAGCAGCTCGTTGAGCGTCTGCGGGCCGCGCAGGAACAGCAGGCCGAGCAGCACCCACTGCGGCTTGACCAGCTCCAGCGCCTTGTCCAGGCGCTGCTCCCAGCGGTCGGCGCGGCTGCCCATCACCAGGCGCACCATCTCCAGGCCCTCCAGCCTGCGCAGGGCCTGGCCGACCTGGCCGGGGTTGAGGTCCATCACCGGCTCGCGGCTGGTCTTCTGGTTGCAGGCGGTGACCAGGGCGTTGAGCGTCAGCGGATAGGCTTCCGGGGTGGTCAGTTGCTTCTCGATCAGGCTACCGAGCACGCGGATGTCCACCGCGCTGAGGGGCTCACGCTCGGGCAGGCTTGTGGATTCTTCGTTCATGTTGTTTCCAGGGGTCGCGTCGAGGCCCTTAGCCTAGCCGCGTCCGTCGGCTTTGGCACCCTCCATGGCGTCGCGCCTCATGCCGGCCCGGCCTGCAGGCGGCTGACCGATAGCGCTTCGCAGGCGACTATTGGCACTGGCGAGGGCTTAAGATATGGTCTCATATGTATTATTCGGCTCGCCTCCCCGGCGGCCACCCACACCACAACAACGATCAGGAGCGACCCCACCATGACCCAAGCGACCCGAGCCGACTGGGAAGCCCGCGCCAGCCAACTGCGCATCGAAGGCCGCGCCTTCATCGACGGCCAGTACCGCGATGCCGCCGACGGCGCCACCTTCGACTGCATCAGCCCGGTGGACGGGCGCCTGCTGGCCAAGGTCGCCAGCTGCGACGCCGCCGATGCCGAGCGCGCCGTGCGCAGCGCTCGCGCCGCCTTCGAGGCAGGCACCTGGTCGCAGCAGGCGCCGGCCGCGCGCAAGGCCGTTCTGGTGCGCTTCGCCGAGCTGCTGGAGGAGCACGCCGAGGAACTGGCGCTGCTGGAAACCCTGGACATGGGCAAGCCCATCGGCGATTCGCTGAACGTCGACCTGCCCGGCGCGGTGGACAGCCTCCGCTGGAGCGGCGAGGCCATCGACAAGGTCTACGACGAGGTGGCCGCCACCCCGCGCGACCAGCTCGGCCTGGTCACCCGCGAGGCGGTGGGCGTGGTCGCCGCCATAGTGCCGTGGAACTTCCCGCTGATGATGGCCAGCTGGAAGCTCGGCCCGGCCCTGGCCACCGGCAACTCGGTGATCCTCAAGCCGTCCGAGCGCTCGCCGCTGACCGCCATCCGCATCGCCCAGCTGGCGCTGGACGCCGGCCTGCCCAAGGGCGTGCTCAACGTGCTGCCGGGCTACGGCCACACCGTCGGCAAGGCCCTGGCGCTGCACATGGACGTGGATACCGTGGTGTTCACTGGCTCGACCAGGATCGCCAAGCAACTGCTGGTCTACGCCGGCGAATCGAACATGAAGCGCGTGTGGCTGGAGGCCGGCGGCAAGAGCCCGAACATCGTCTTCGCCGACGCCCCGGACCTGCAGGCGGCCGCCGAAGCCGCGGCAGCTGCCATCGCTTTCAACCAGGGTGAAGTCTGCACCGCCGGCTCGCGCCTGCTGGTGGAGAAGTCCATCAAGGCGCAGTTCGTGCCCATGGTGGTCGAGGCCCTGAAAGGCTGGAAAGCCGGCCACCCGCTGGACCCGGAAACCAATGTCGGCGCCCTGGTGGACGGCCGCCAGCTGGAGCAGGTGCTGGGCTACATCGAAGCCGGCAAGGCCGAGGGCGCCCGGCTGATGACCGGCGGCCGCCAGGTGCTGGAGGAAACCGGCGGCACCTACGTGGAGCCGACGCTGTTCGACGGCGTGAGCAACGCCATGAAGATCGCCCGCGAGGAAATCTTCGGCCCGGTGCTCTCGGTGATCAAGTTCGAAGGCGCCGAGGAAGCCATCCGCATCGCCAACGACACCCAGTACGGCCTGGGCGCGGCGGTCTGGACCCGCGACATCACCAAGGCCCACCAGACCGCCCGCGCCCTGCGCGCCGGCAGCGTGTGGGTGAACCAGTACGACGGCGGCGACATGACCGCGCCCTTCGGCGGCTTCAAGCAGTCGGGCAATGGCCGGGACAAGTCGCTGCATGCGTTCGACAAGTACACCGAGTTGAAGGCGACTTGGATCAAGCTCTGACTGTCCCTGCGCCGGCGTCTTTCGTAGGAGCGAGCTTGCTCGCGAAGGGAGTCTGCCGGTGACTGTGGTGTGTGGGGTTGGCTCCGTTCCCTCTCCCCAGCCCTCGGCTGCGCGCCCCGCCCTGAAGGGAGAGAGGGCTATCCGTGCGGCCGGGAAACATGGTTTACGCCGGCTCCTCCGGGGTAGCCGGCTAACGCCAGCACAGCCAAGCGCACCGAATGGTCCCCTCTCCCTCTGAAGAGGGGACTGTCCGTGCGGCCGGGAAACATGGTTTACGCCGATACCTCCGGGGCAGCCGGCTAACGCCAGCACAGCCAAGCGCACCGAACGGTCCCCTCTCCCTTCAGGGCGGGGCGCGCAGCCGAGGGTTAGGGAGAGGGAACGGAGCCAACCTCACACACCGCAACCGCCGGCAGACTCCGTTCGCGAGCAAGCTCGCTCCTACAACAAGCAACACCCCCCCAATCACAACCGCCCCAGAAAATCCCCCAGCAACGCCCGGCAATTCCCCTTGTTCACCCCCTCCCGCTCGGCAATCTCCGCACGAATCCGCTCCGGCAAATCCCCCGCCTCGGCCATGAAGCGCCGACCCTCCTCGCTGCGCCGCCAGTAGGCGATCCAGGTATCGAACATCGCCGTGTCGATCTCCGGGTGGAACTGCACGCCCAGACTGCGCCCATGGCTGTAGGCCTGGGCCGCCAGTTCGGTGGCGCCCAGCAGGGTGGCGCCCGGCGGCGGGATGAAGGCGTCGAAGTGGAAGTTCAGCCAGGGGCCGCGGAAGGCCCAGTCCGCCTGCGGGGTGTCGATGGGCGTCCAGCCGATCTCGGGCTGGCGGTTGCGGTACACCTCGCCGCCCAGGGCGCGGGCCAGCAGTTGGCTGCCGAAGCAGATGCCCCAGGTCGGCACGCCGCGCGCCTGCACGGCCTTCAGCCAGGCCAGTTCGCCGCCCAGCCAGGGCACGCGGTGGTCGTAGGCCGACTCGGGGCTGCCCAGCACCAGCAGCAGTTCCAGGCTCTCCGGCGGCGGCAGGCCTTTCTCTACGCAGCGCAGTTCCAGGTCGATGCCCTGCTCGGCGAACAGCTCCGGCAGGCAACCGGCGACGTCGGCGGCATCGTGCAGCACGGCGATGGCACGGGATGGTTTCATGGCGCTTTCTCCTTAAAAGATTTTAAAACAGATTTTTTATTTGCCTCATCCGCTGCACTGAAACCCGCATGAAACCTGGACTCTCACTTTCACGATCAACCAAGCCCCAGCCAAAAGGCACCGGAAAGGCGAAAAAAGCCTGTTGAAAACTATGAAACCATATTTTAAATTCAAATCCATCCCCCGCCGCCCATCGACGGCGGATGGCGGCGCCGCCCGGCATCGCCCATCACAACAACAGCGCACCGCCCACTGGCGGCAAGCGCCAGAACGGAGGTGTCCGAATGACCACCAGCGCCCCTACCCGCCTCGATGACGCGCCCTACATGGATGTCAGCGACCCGAGCTTCTCCATCCGCTCCCAGGCGGTGATGGATGCCCGCACGCAAAGCTGGTTCGCCCGCACGCCCTATGGCATCGCCGTGCTGCGCTACGACGAGGTGAACAAGCTGCTGCGCGACCAGCGCCTGCGCCAGGGCAGCTACGCCTGGCCCGCGCACAACAACGCCAGCGGCAGCTTCGCCGACTGGTGGATGCGCATGCTGCTGAGCAAGGAAGGCGCCGACCATTCGCGCCTGCGCCGCCTGGCCAACCCGGCCTTCGCGCCCAAGCTGGTGAAGCAGATGATGCCGGACTTCCAGCGCCTGGCCGGCGACCTGATCGCGCAGTTCGAAGGCCGCGGCGAGTGCGAGTTCGTCAGCGAGTTCGCCGAACCCTACGCCACCCAGGTGATCTGCCTGCTGCTCGGCCTGCCGATCAGCGAGTGGAAGGGCCTGGCCGACCTGGCGGTAGAGATGGGCCTGGCCCTGGGCGTCACCTTCAAGCGCGACGAGGCGCGCATCAACGCCGCCACCGACAAGCTGTTCGGCTACGCCCGCCAGGCGGTGGAAGCGCTCAAGCGCAACGGCCTGGGCGAGGACTTCCTCAGCAGCCTGGTGCGCGCCAACGAAGAGGACAAGAACGCCCTCAGCGACCAGGAGCTGTACGACATGATCGTCCTGGCGATCTTCGGCGGCATCGACACCACCCGCAACCAGCTCAGCCTGGCCATGGACACCTTCCTCCAGCACCCCGCGCAATGGGAGCTGCTGGGCAACGACGCGGAACTGGCCCGCGCCGCCGTGGAAGAAGTGATGCGCGTGCGCCCGACCGTGACCTGGGTCACCCGCGAGGCGCTGGAAGACTTCGAATACCAGGGCCTGCACATCGCCAAGGGCACCACCGTGCACCTGTTCAGCCAGGCCGCCGGCAGCGACCCGCACGCCTTCGAGGACGCCAGCTTCGACATCACCGCCAAGCGCCTGCCGCACTTCGGCTTCGGCGCCGGCGCGCACCACTGCATCGGCCACTTCATCGCCCGCGGCGACATGACCGCGGCCCTGGCCCTGCTCGCCCAGCACCTGAAGCACCCGGCGCCCAACGGCGAAGCCGAATGGCTGCCGGACAGCGGCAACACCGGCGCCACCCGCCTGCCGATCCGCTTCGACGCGGTGCCGGCGAAATGAACGCGCCCAGCGTAGCCATCGTCGGCAGCGGGCCCTCGGCCTGCTACCTGGCCCAGGCCCTGCGCAAGCACTGGGCGGACGCGCAGATCGTGCTGCTCGAGCGCCTGCCCGCGCCCTTCGGCCTGGTGCGCTACGGCGTGGCGCCGGACCACCAGGGCACCAAGGCGGTGTGCCGGCAGTTCGAGCGGCTGTTCGAGCGCGAAGGCGTGGCATTCCTCGGCAACCTGGAGATCGGCCGCGACCTGTCCCTGGAGCAATTGCGCGAAGCCTTCGACCTGGTGGTGCTCGCCACCGGCCTGTACGGCGACCGCCGCCTGGGCATCCCCGGCGACGAGCTGCCCGGCGTCTACGGCTCCGGCCGCGTCACCCGGCTGTTCAACGGCCACCCGGACGAACAGGGCTTCGCCCCGGCATTCGGCCGCCGCGTGGCCATCGTCGGCAACGGCAACGTGGCCATCGACGTGCTGCGCCTGCTGGCCAAGTCGGCCGAGGACTTCGCCGGCTCCGACATCGCCGAGGCGCCGCTGCAGGCGCTGCTGGCCGAAGGCGTGGAGCGCATCGACATCCTCGGCCGCTCGCCCGCCGCCCAGGCCCGCTTCGACCCGGTGATGCTGCGCGAGCTGGGCAAGCTGGCCGGGGTGCGCATCCGCATCGAGGACCTGCCGCCGGAAGACGCCCCCTGTGCCGACGCCACCGAGCAGGCGCGCCTGGACGTGCTGCGCGCGCTGGCCGCGCAGGAGCAGCCGGCAGCCGGCCGCGAACTGGTCTTCCGCTTCGGTTGGACACCCCAGGCCATCCACGGCGCCGCAAGCGTCGAAGCCCTGGAACTGCGCCATGCCGACGGCCGCGAACTGCGCCTGGAGGTGGACAGCCTGGTCAGCGCCATCGGCTTCGAGGAAGCGGCCGACGGACTGCTGCAACGCGACGCCCTGCGGGGCGCCAGCGCCGACCTCGAACGTGGCCGCCTGGACCACGGCCTGTACTGCGTCGGCTGGCTGCGCCGCGGCCCGCGCGGGACCATCCCGGAGAACCGCCAGGACGCCCGCCTGGTCGCCGAAGCCATGGTCGCCGACCAGCAGGCCGCGCCGCGCAACGGCCGCCCCGGCCTCGCCGCCCTGCCCGCCGGGCTGCGCGAACGTGCCGTCGGCTACGCCCAGTGGCAGCGCATCGACCACGCCGAAACCCGGGCCGCCGCCCCCGGCCGCGTGCGCCGCAAGATCACCGACCGCGCCGGCATGCTCGCCATCGCCCGCAGCCCCCAGGAGAACCCCGCATGAACATCCTCATCCTCTTCGGCACCGAGACCGGCAACGCCGAGATGGTCGCCGACGACCTCGCCGACGCTATGGGCGCCGACTACCCCACCCAGGTCCGCGACATGGCCGCGTTCGACCCGGCCACGCTGAACCCGCAGGACTTCCACGTCATCGTCTGCTCCACCTACGGCGACGGCGAGCTGCCCAACAGCGCCCAGCCCTTCCACGCCGCGCTGCAAGGCCAGCGCCCGGACCTGGCTGGCCTGCGCTTCGCCACCTTCGGCCTGGGCGACAGCTTCTACGAGACCTTCAACCGCGGCAGCCGGATCATCGCCGACGCCCTCGTGGAGCTGGGCGCGCAGCAGGTCGGCGAACACGGCCAGCACGACGCCTCCAGCGGCGAGCTGCCCGGCGACGCGGCGCTGGCCTGGGCCAAGGGCCTGCTCGGGCAGATCTGAGGAGAACGCCATGCGCCTGTGCATCATCGAGAACGGCCTGATCCCCGAGGAACTGCAGGAGGCTTTCGGCAGCTACCCGGCGATGATCGAAAGCTGGCTGGCCCCGGCGCTGCCCGAGGCGGACTTCACCTACGTCTCGGCGGTGCGCGGCGAGCCGCTGCCCGAGGCCACCGCCTTCGACGGCTACCTGCTGACCGGCTCGCGCCACAGCTGCTACGAACACAGCCCCTGGATGCTGCATCTGGTCGCCCTGCTGCGGCGCCTACGCAGCCTGCGCCGGCCGGTGTTCGGCATCTGCTTCGGGCACCAGATCATGGCCGACGCCTTCGACGGCCGCACCACCCGCGCCGAGGTCGGCTGGGGCGTCGGCGCCCAGGCCTACCACTATGACGCCGAGGGCCTGGAGGACGCGGCCACCCTGGTGTTCCACCATGACCAGGTCAGCAGCCTGCCGCCGCAGGCGCGGGTGGCCGGCGGCTCCGCCCATTGCCCGCACGGCGTGCTGGAGTACGCCTTCCCGGCGCGCTCGGTGCAGTTCCACCCGGAGTTCAGCGTGGACTACCTGGCCGCCCTGCTCGACCGCTACGGCAACGGCCTGCTGCCGGCAGACGTCACCGCGCGGGCCTGGGAATCGCTGCGGCAGCTGAGCCCGGACAACCGGCAGATCGTCCGCTGGGCCGCCGCCTTCTTCCGCGAACACGCCGGCCCGGCCTGTTCCCCGTTCATCCCCTAGCCCGGCGCTTCGCAGAGAGGTTCCGTTCTTCGCTCTAAAACATATAAACACAGTTTACAAATTTAATTTCATCCGCCATCGCAGCGTGCCTTGCCTGCCGCTGCCCGAGGAGAACCCCGAAATGACAGCGCTCGATCTACACAAGGAATACAACACCAGCTCCGCCGTCGCCCAGGACCTCGCCGCGCGCATCCGCGAATCCGGCGTGGAGTACCTGTACTACCAGGTGGTCACCCTCAGCGGCCGCGTGCTGGCCAAGGTGGTGCCGGCCAAGCACCTGCTGCGCAACCTGGAGAAGGGCGTGCAGTTCCACCGCACCGCGCTCTCCGACCTGCAGAGCACCCGCGCCGGCGTGCTGCTCGGTGGCGGCGCCCAGGCCGCGGAATTCACCGCCATCCCCGACGTCGGCAGCTTCAACGTGCTGCCCTGGGACAAGTCCATCGGCAGCTTCTTCTGCCGTCTGTACGAGCCCGACCACCGCCAGGAAGTGGCCGGCCAGGTGCTCGCCACCGACGCCCGCGGCCTGCTGATCGACAGCCACAAGGCCTTCACCGCCGACACCGGGCTGAGCCTGAAGACCGGCTGCGAGCCGGAGATGACCTGGTTCGGCGACAAGCTGGAAGTCAAGGTGCGCCCCGGCGCCAGCCCGGCCTACCACCTGGGCAACCTGGAGACCATGCGGCCGATCTTCCAGCGCGTGATGCAGTATGCCGGCGCCATGGGCCTGGACATGATCGAGGGCGACTACGAGGACCCGGGCCAGCTCGAACTGAACTGGATGTTCGACGACTGCCACCTCACCGCCGACCGCCTGGTGACCTACCGCCTGATCTGCCGCCAGGTGGCCAACGAGTTCGGCGTGCGCGCCAGCTTCATGCCCAAGCCCACCACCGGCAGCATGGGCAGCGGCTGCCACCACAACTTCAGCCTGTGGCGCGGCGAGCAGAACGTGCTGGCCGAAGCCGGCCGCCGCGAACTGCACCTGACCGACACCGGCCGCCACGCCCTGGGTGGCCTGCTGGCCCACGCCCCCGGCTCGATGCTGGTGATGGCCTCCACCGTGAACTCCTACAAGCGCTTCTGGGATGCCGGCCTGTTCGCCCCCAACCGCCTGAACTGGGGCATGGACAACAAGACCTGCACCGTGCGCCTGTCGGCCAACGGCCGCCTGGAATACAAGCTGCCCGACGCCAGCGTGAACCCCTACCTGTCGCACACCCTGCTGCTGGCCGGCATCCGCGACGGCCTGGCCAACCGCACCGACCCGGGCGCCCCGGACAACAGCGACAGCATCCCCGCCGCCCGCGAGAACGTGCGCATGCCGATGACCCTCGGCGAAGCCGTGCAGGCCTTCGACGAAGACGCCGTGGTGCGCGGCGCGCTGCCGCCGGCGATGGCCGAGCTGTACCGCGACCTCAAGGCCGACGAGTGGGCGCGCTATTGCTCCATCGTCACCGAGTGGGAAGCCAAGATGTACATGGACTACCTGCCATGAGCGGCGTATTGCGCGTTCTCTGCGCCGACCTGCCGGCCCCGCCGCTGTTCCACAAGGACGCCGAGGGCTACCGCCACGGCTACGAGTCCGACGTCGCCCGCGCCCTGGCCAGGCGCCTGGGCCGCGAGGCGCAGTTCGTCTACCGCAACTGGGCGGACTTCTACCCGGCGCTGCAGGCCGGCGACGCCGACATCCTGCTGTGCGGCCAGGGCATCTCCAACTACCGCCTGACCCTCGCCGACTTCACCGCGCCCTACGCGGTGTTCGACGAAGCGGTGATGGTGCTGCGCGGCAGCCTGGTGCGCAGCCCGGCGGACCTGGTCGGCAAGCGCGTCGGGGCGATCGCCAACAGCCTCAACATGGCCCTGGCGGAAACCTTCGAAGGCTGCATCACCGTGCCCTTCGGCGGCGACACCGACGACGTGCTCGGCGACATGGTCCGGGCCCTGCGCGAAGGCCATATCGACGCCCTGGTGGACGACGATGTGGCACTAGTGCCGCTGGCCGAGGAGCCCGACCTGGCCATCGGCTTCAGCGTGCCCACCCACAACCGCTGGGGCATCGCGGTGAAGCGCGGCCAGGGGCCGTGGCTGGACGAGGTGGACAGCGCCCTGGCGGCGCTGAAGGCCGACGGCGAACTGCAACGCATCTGGCAGCAGTGGATGCCGAGCCTGGCCTACCCGTTCTGACACAACTCGCGGCAATCGGCCGCCCCCTGGGGCGGCCGCTTTCTACATTGAACTCTGAGTATGAGGTTATACTGCGCCAGCCCCTCACCCCCTCCGGCCCTTACAGGAGTTCTGGCTCCGGCGCCCAGCACCCGCCGCGGCCGCAACGCAGTATGAATGGATCCTCACCCACCGCTCCCGGCCCCTTCATCCGCCTGCGCCAGGAAGGCCGCACCGAAGAGGTCGTGCGCCGGCTGATGGACGCCATCGACCTCGGCCTGTTCGCCGAGGGCCAGCAACTGCCCAGCGAGACCGAACTGGCCATGCAGTTCGGCGTGGCCACCGTGACCCTCCGCGAAGCCTTGGCCTACCTGCGCCAGCGCGGCGTCATCGAGACCCGCCGCGGGCGCAACGGCGGCAGCTTCATCCGCGCCATCGAGGAAATCCCCGCCGAGATCGTCTTGAGCCGCCTCGACGAGCTGAGCACCATCGACCTGCGCGACCTCTGCGACGAACACATCGCCATTTCCGGCACCGCCGCGCGCCTGGCCGCCCGCCGCGCCTCCCGCGAGCACCACCAGCACCTGGCGCAGTACATCGAGACACTGGGCAAGGCCACCACCCGCCACGAACGCCGCCGCGCCGACGCGCGCTTCCACATCGAGATAGCCGTGGCCTCGCAGTCGGTGCGACTGACCCACGCGGAAATCCGCCTGCAGGCGGAGATCGGCGAGCTGCTCTGGCTGCCGGTGCCCGGCGCGCCCAGTGTGGAAACCATCCAGCAGGAGCACACGGCGATCCGCGAAGCGATAGTCGCCGGCGACCCGAACCTGGCCGGCGCCCTGGTCGAGGCCCACGTCAACCGCGGCATCAAGCGCCTGATCGACATGAAGCTGGAACTCCTGGCCCAGGAAGCGCCCTAGGCCGAACGGCCCCATGCAGGAGCGCGCCCTGCGCGTGTATCGCGGACAAGGTCCGCTCCTACGGTTCCAGGAAACACGGCTTTTCGTAGGATGGTGTTGAGCGAAGCGATACCCATCGCCAAGGCAGCATTCACAGCTCAACCCACCCTACGTGGAAGTCGACTGCGTACACCTGTAGGAGCGGGCCCTGCCCGCGATTCGCGCGCAGGGAGCGCTCCTACAGGTGGATTCGGAGCCGGGCGTTGTAGGCGCGGAATCCGTTCGCGAGCAAGCTCGCTCCTACGAGAAGCAGCCTCAGCCGCGTTGGCACAACCCTTGCCCTGTTTTTCCCGTGCAAACCTCTGATTTAGGATTTTTATCCGCCGGAGGTCCGCTTCCCCTTAGAACAAGAGACTCCAGGCCATGGCGAGCGCAGTGTGTGAAACCCCGTTGGACGAGTGCGCCCAGCGCATCGACGTGTCGATCAGTAACATCTTTGCCCAGATCGACACCCTGGCCAACGCCATCGACAGCATCTGGCGCGAGGCCGACGGCAGGCCCGTGGATTCCGCCGACCTGGCCAGCCTGCGGCCGCTGATCGAAGGCTGCCTGACGCAGCCCGGCGCCTGCCTGCAGGGCTGTGGCGTGGTGCTGCAGCCGGGCGTGCTGCGCGACAAGGAGATGTACCTGGAGTGGCGCCAGCTGGGCGCCGGCGGGCGCACCGTGCCGCTGAGCCTGAACTTCAACCGGCGCAGCGAAAACTTCTACGACTACTGCGCCATGCCCTGGTTCGCCATCCCGCGCGACAGCGGGCGCAGCAGCGTGGTCGGTCCCTACGTCGACCTCTACGGCCAGGACATGTACATCCTCACCTTCTCCCGCCCGCTGCTGCTGGAGGGGCGCTTCCTCGGCGTGGCCGCCGCGGACATCGCGCTGAACCGCTTCGAGCGGGTGGTCACCGCCAAGCTCATGCGCCTGGAGCACGAGGCGCTGATCCTCAGCGGCGAGGGCCGGGTGGTGGCGGCCAACACCGCCAACTTCATCGCCGGCGAGATAGCCAGCCTGGGGCTGGCCAGCGATACCCGCTGCCAGCGCGCCAACCTGGCCGAGCAGTCCGCCCACTGGACCCTGGTGCAACTGCCGGAGAAGCGCCACCGCGCAGCCTGAGCCCGCCAGTGCTCCCGAAGGGAGCAATGCGGCGTTACTCCGCCCCATTTTCGTTCCCCGCCGGGGTGCTGCGCTGCCCTGGCGGCCCCGTCGCCCGGGCCGTTGCGCGCAAGAGCCCGCCGCTCTAACTCCAGCCTTCCCACCCTCCAGCGCAGAGAGCCCACTAAAACATTTTAAATCATATGTAATATGGCATAGGCTGTGCTTGCTCCACGCAGGCGGCCGCCGCTGTTACCCAAGCCCGGCCGCCCCGGTTTTCACTGCTGCCGCCACACGCCGTGGGCAGCGGGCTCCCAGTCCCGATCCATCTGTTCAATGCCGACGTGCATAGCCATACAGGAACAATAACGATGAACAGTCCGATCCAACCCGGCATCGCCCCGGGTCGACCGCGACGCGGAACAGCTCCGCGCGCTGGGCTATTCCTCCAACTTCGAACGCAGCATGAGCCTGTGGCAGAACTTCGCCCTGGGCTTCACCTATCTTTCGCCGGTGGTCGGCGTGTACAGCATCTTCGGCCTGTGCCTGGCCGCCGGCGGGCCGCCGATGTTCTGGTCGTACCTGCTGGTGGGCCTGGGGCAGATGCTGGTGTGCCTGATCTTCTGCGAGGTGGTTTCGCAGTTCCCGATCTCCGGCGGCGTGTACCCCTGGGCCCGACGCCTGGTGGGCAAGCGCTGGGCGTGGATGGTCGGCTGGATCTACTCGGTGTCGCTGTGCGTGACCATCGCCGCGGTGGCCCTGGGCGCCGGCCCCTACGTCGCCACGCTGCTCGGCTTCGAGGCCGACCCGGCGACCAACACCCTGATCGGCCTGGGCCTGACGCTGGTCGCCACGCTGCTCAACCTCAGCGGCACCAAGCTGCTGGCGCGGGTGGCCATGTTCGGCTTCCTCTGCGAGCTGATCGGCGCCATCGTCATCGGCGGCTACCTGCTGATCTTCGAACGCCACCAGCCGATCTCGGTGCTGTTCGACACCTTCGACATCCGCATCGACGGCGCCTACTGGCCGGCGTTCCTCACCGCCTCCCTGGCCGGCATGTTCCTCTACTACGGCTTCGAGGCCTGCGGCGACGTCGCCGAGGAAACCCCGAACCCCAGCCGGCGCATTCCCAAGGCCATGCGCATGACCATCTGGATCGGCGGTGGCGCCTCGATGTTCGCCGCCCTGGCGCTGATCCTCGCGGTGCCGGACATAGGCGCGGTGATCTCCGGCGCCGACAAGGACCCGATGACCACCATCTTCGACGGCGCCTTCGGCCCGCTCGGCGCGCGCCTGGTGATGCTGGTGATCCTGGTGTCGTTCGTGTCCTGCGTGCTCAGCCTGCAGGCCGCCGCCAGCCGCCTGCTGTACTCCTACGCCCGCGACGAGATGGTCATGGGCAGCCGCCTGCTGCAGCGCCTGTCGCCCAACACCCACGTGCCCACCGCGGCCCTGGTGGTGTGCGGGGTAATCCCGGCGGCCATCGTGTGCATCGGCTTCTACCTGCAGAACGCCATCGGCACCGTGGTCAGCTTCGCCGCCATCGGCATCTACCTGGCCTTCCAGATGATCGTCGGCGCCGCCCTGTTCGCCCGCCTGCGCGGCTGGAAACCCAGCGGCGCCTTCACCCTGGGCAAGTGGGGCTGGCCGGTGAACATCGCCGCCCAGGTCTACGGCCTGCTGGCGATCGTCAACATGTCCTGGCCGCGCACCCCGGATGCGCCCTGGTACATCAACTACGGGATCATCCTGGTGGGCGCCATCGTGATCGCCGTGGGGCTGGTGTACATGACGGTGTTCAAGCCCTACGACAAGGGCACTGCGCCGGCTGGGGATGCCTGGAAGCTGGCCCGGCATTGAGGGTGGGTTGTTGAGAAGAGCGCCCGGTGAATGCCGGGCGTTTCTTTTTGAGCGGGGTTAGGAGCTGAAGAGCCCCTCTCCCCAGCCCTCTCCCTGAAGGGAGAGGGGGCTTGTCCGTGCCGACGGGTAGTCCCGTGTACTCCTGAAACAGCGGAGTTTCCGGCTAACGCCAGAACACCCGAGCACACCGAACGGTCCCCTCTCCCTTCAGGGCGGGGCGCGCAGCCGAGGGTTAGGGAGAGGGCGCTCTCATGCCCGGCACCGGCATGCCCGGGAAACTCTGTTCGCGAGCAAGCTCGCTCCTACAAAAGCAACTGCCACACCTCAACCAACGATCGCCTCGAACCCCTGGCGGATCTGCTCCTCCGGCAGGTTGTCGCCGATGAACACGATCACGCTCTCGCGCGCGTCATCGCCCCAGGGCGTGTCCCAGTCGAAGCCGTACAGCCGCAGCACGCCCTGGAACACCAGGCGGCGTTCCTCGCCCTGGATATTCAGCACGCCCTTGTAGCGCAGCAGCGAGTTGCCGTGCCATTGCAGCAGGTCGTCCATGAACTCGCTCAGGCGCTCGATGTTCAGCGGCTTGTCGCTGCGCAGCACCAGGGTGCGGATGCGGTCGTCGCTGGCCGCCACCGGGCGCAGCGGTTGCAACGGGCGCAGGCCGAGGTCGGCGTTGAGATTGAAGCCGCGCACGTCGAGCAGGCGCTCCAGCTCGATGCGGCCGTGGTCCACCGGGTACAGCTCGGCGCGGCGGTTGATGCGCTGCAGGCGCTCGGCCAGGGCCTGGTACTGCTCGGCGCTGACCAGGTCGCGCTTGCTCACCAGGATGCGGTCGCCGAAGCCGACCTGGGCCTGGGCGATGGCTTCCTGCAGGTGGCGGTCGGCGTTGGCGGCATCCACCAGGGTGATGATGCCGTCGAGCAGGTAGCGCTCGCGCAGCGTCTCGTCGACGAAGAAGGTCTGCGCCACCGGCGCCGGGTCGGCCAGGCCCGTGCATTCGATCACCAGGCGGTCGAAGGCGATCTCGCCGCTGTCGCGCTGCTCCAGCAGCAGGTACAGCGAACGCTCCAGGTCGTTGTTGATGGTGCAGCAGACGCAGCCGTTGGACAGCGTCATGACCTGCGCCGGGGCATCGCCCAGCAGCTGGCCGTCGATGGGGGCGTCGCTGAATTCGTTCTCGATCACCGCGATCTTCAGGCCGTGCTCGGCCTGCAGGATGTGGCGCAACAGGGTGGTCTTGCCGGCGCCGAGGAAGCCGGTGAGCACGGTCACCGGAATCTGCGCGGGCACTACGGAATCACTCATGGGAACCATCCGGGGAGGAAAATGAAAACGGGCCGCTCGCTGGCGGCCCGTCCGTTTATACACCCATCCGCGGCTTCAGCAGCAACGGATCGGTCGCCCCTTGCCGCCGCCGTAGCGTGCCTCCTGGCGTTCGCGGAAGAACTCCTTGTAGCTCATCACCGGCTTGTCCGGGTGCTTGTTGCGCATGTGCTCGACATAGGTGTCGTAGTCGGGCATGCCCACCAGCATCCTGGCGGCCTGCCCGAGGTACTTGCCCATGCGGCTGAGGTCATTGAACACGTGTCACCTCCTGCCTCAGGCCTCGGGAATGGGCTGGAACGGCGCTTCCTTGTCGGTGCGCTCCTTCTTGGTCCAGGCCTTGGCGCCGACCTTGATGGAGTACACCAGCACGCTGAACACCACCAGCAGGAACAGCACGGTGAGGCCGGCGTTGATGTAGGCGTTGAGCATCACCGTCTTGACCTGGGCGAGGTCCTTGGCCGGGGCCAGGACCTGGCCGGCGTCCAGCGCGGCGCCGTACTTCTGCGCCAGGGCGACGAAGCCCACCGCCGGGTTGCCGTCGAAGATCTTGATCAGGCCCGCGGCGCTGGTGCAGATCAGCAGCCAGGCCGCCGGCAGCGCGGTGACCCACACGTACTGCTGGCGCTTCATCTTGATCAGCACCACGGTGGCGAGCATCAGGGCGATGCCGGCGAGCATCTGGTTGGAGATGCCGAACAGCGGCCACAGGGTGTTGATGCCGCCCAGCGGGTCGACCACGCCCTGGTACAGCAGCCAGCCCCACAGCGCCACGCAGCCGCCGGTGCCGACGATGTTGGCGCCCCAGGAGTCGGTCTTCTTCAGCGACGGGACGAAGTTGCCCAGCAGGTCCTGCAGCATGAAGCGCCCGGCGCGGGTGCCGGCGTCCACCGCGGTGAGGATGAACAGCGCCTCGAAGAGGATCGCGAAGTGGTACCAGAAGGCCATGGTGTTCTCGCCCGGCAGCACCTGGTGGAGGATGTGGGCGATGCCCACGGCCAGGGTCGGGGCGCCGCCGGCGCGGGCCAGGATGGTGGTCTCGCCGATGTCCTTGGCGGTCTGGGTGAGTATTTCCGGGGTGATGGCGAAGCCCCAGCCGCTGACGGTCGCGGCCACCGCGGCGACGTCAGTGCCGACCACCGCCGGCGGGCTGTTCATGGCGAAGTAGATGCCCGGCTCGATCACCGAGGCGGCGACCATGGCCATGATCGCCACGAAGGACTCCATCAGCATGCCGCCGTAGCCGATGTAGCGGGCGTCGGGCTCGCGGTTGAGCAGCTTGGGCGTGGTGCCCGAGGAGATCAGCGCGTGGAAGCCGGACACGGCGCCGCAGGCGATGGTGATGAACAGGAAGGGGAACAGGCTGCCCTTCCACACCGGGCCGGTGCCGTCGGTGAACTGCGTCAGGGCCGGCATCTTCAGCTCCGGCATGACGATCAGGATGCCGATGGCCAGGGCGACGATGGTGCCGATCTTCAGGAAGGTCGACAGGTAGTCGCGCGGGGCCAGCAGCAGCCACACCGGCAGCACCGAGGCGATGGCGCCGTAGCCGATCAGCATCCAGACGATCTGCACGCCGTGGAAGGTGAACACCGGCGCCCATTCGGGGCTGGCCGCGACCTGCCCGCCGAGCCAGATGGAGCCCAGCAGCAGGGCCACGCCGACCACCGAGATCTCGCCGATGCGGCCCGGGCGGATGTAGCGCATGTACACGCCCATGAGGATCGCGATCGGGATGGTGGCCATCACCGTGAACATGCCCCAGGGGCTTTCCGCCAGGGCTTTCACCACGATCAGGGCAAGCACCGCGAGGATGATGATCATGATCAGGAACGCGCCGAACAGGGCGATGGTCCCCGCCACCTGCCCCATTTCCTCGCGCACCAGTTCACCCAGCGAACGCCCGTTGCGGCGGCTGGAGATGAACAGGATCATGAAGTCCTGCACCGCGCCGGCCAGGACCACCCCGGCGATCAGCCAGAGGGTGCCAGGCAGGTAGCCCATCTGCGCGGCGAGCACCGGGCCCACCAGCGGGCCGGCGCCGGCGATGGCGGCGAAGTGGTGACCGAAGAGGATGTGCTTGTTGGTCGGGACGTAGTCCAGGCCGTCGTTGTTGAGCACCGCGGGGGTGGCTCGGTTGGGGTCCAGTTGCATCACCTTCTCGGCGATGAACAGGCTGTAGTAGCGGTAGGCGACCAGGTAGATGGCGACCGCCGCTACCACGATCCACAAGGCGTTGATGGCTTCGCCGCGGCGAAGCGCCACGACTCCTAAGGCACATGCTCCGACTATCGCCACGATCGCCCAGGCGAGGTGACGTAGCAGGCTGTTGTTATTGTTCATGGCGATGCTTCCGACTGTTGAAGGGCGAGAATTCGCAGGAAAAATTCTAGTCCTTTCCGGCGAGTCATTCATACGACCTTAGTCTAGAGCCGTTGCAACGATATTGCCGCCTGAAAAGGGGCGGTCTGGTGTCGCGGCCAGCGCCGCGCAAACCGCTCTGCGTCGAGGGTTTGCGCACGGGCCGGCGCGGCCTGGGAAGCTCAGGCGGGTTGCTTGGCGTAGCGCGCCAGAACCCAGAGGATAAGCCCCTTTCCCGGAATCTTGTTGTCCATGCTCCGCTGCGCCTTGGTTTGATGGGGAACCGCCCTAGCAGCTTTGGCGACGCCCGGACGGCTGTCAAACCGCCGGCCGGCGATGCGACGGGCGACAGGGGCTTGGCTATAGTGAGGCGAACGCAAATCGGCCGGAGAGCCCACCCATGAGTGACGATCACGCTGAACGACGGCGCTTCAGCCGCATCGCCTTCGACGCCAGCACCGAGGTCGCCCAGGACGGCCAGCGCTGGAAGGCCGAATTGCAAGACCTGTCGCTGCAGGGCCTGCTGGTGACCCGCCCGCCGGGCTGGAACGGCGACCCGGGCAAGCCCTTCGAGGTGCGCATCTACCTGGGCTTCGACGCCAACATCTACATGGAGGCGGACCTGGCCTGGGAACGCGAGGGCCTGCTGGGCTTCATCTGCCGGCACATCGACCTGGACTCCATCAGCCACCTGCGCCGCCTGGTGGAACTCAACCTGGGCGACGCAAGCCTGCTGGAGCGCGAGCTGACGGCGCTGGGGGAACAGGCGTAGGGCGTACAACCGTTCGCGGTTGTACGCCGTTTGACCCAGGGTACGGCCCGCGCCCAGGTCAGCCTCGGGGCTGCCGGGAATCACGGTTAACCGGCGGATAACGTCGAACATTATCCGCCCTGCGCCGCCCCACCCACGCCATTCCCCTGTAGGAGCGCGCCCTGCGCGCGATTCGCGGGCAGGGCCCGCTCCTACAAGGTTGCCGGGGAGCACGGCATTCCTCCCCCGTAGGAGCGGACCTTGTCCGCGATAGCCGGAACTATCGGCGCGATTCGCGGATGAGATCCGCTCCTACGCCGCCCCACCTGCGCCATTCCCCTGTAGGAGCGCGCCCTGCGCGCGAAATCGCGGGCAGGGCCCGCTACAGGTTGCCGGGGAGCACGGCATTCCTCCCCCCGTAGGAGCGGGCCTTGTCCGCGATAGCCGGACGTCCCGGCGCGATTCGCGGATGAGATCCGCTCCTACGCCGCCCCACCCACGCCATTCCCCTGTAGGAGCGCGCCCTGCGCGCGAAATCGCGGGCAGGGCCCGCTCCTACCGTAGGGCGGGCACGGTGCGCGCTATTCGAACAACGCATCCAGCGCCTGCTCCAGGCGCGTCACCGGGATCACCTGCAGCCCCGGCGGGGCCTCCTTGGGGGCGTTGCCCTGGGGCACGATGGCGCGCTTGAAGCCGTGCTTGGCGGCTTCCTTCAGGCGTTCCTGGCCGCTGGGCACCGGGCGCACCTCGCCGGACAGGCCGACCTCGCCGAACACCAGCAGTTGGTGATCCAGCGGCCGGTTGCGCAGGCTGGACATCACCGCCGCCATCAGCGCCAGGTCCGACGCGGTTTCCAGCACCTTCACCCCGCCCACCACGTTGAGGAACACGTCCTGGTCGTAGGTGGGGATGCCGCCGTGGCGGTGCAGCACCGCCAGCAGCATGGCCAGGCGGTTCTGGTCCAGGCCCAGGGTGACGCGCCGCGGGTTGGCCAGGTGGCTGGTGTCGACCAGCGCCTGCACCTCCACCAGCATCGGCCGCGAGCCTTCCCAGGTGGCCATGACCACGCTGCCGGGCACCGATTCCTGGGCGCGGGTGAGGAAGATCGCCGAAGGGTTGGAGACCTCCTTCAGGCCACGGTCGGTCATGGCGAACACGCCCAGCTCGTTGACCGCGCCGAAGCGGTTCTTCACCGCCCGCAGCAGGCGCAGGCGGCCGTCGGACTCGCCCTCGAAATACAGCACGGTGTCGACCATGTGCTCCAGCACCCGCGGGCCGGCCAGGGCGCCTTCCTTGGTGACGTGGCCGACCAGGAAGATCGCCGTGCCGCTCTGCTTGGCGAAGCGCACCAGCAACGCGGCGCTCTCGCGCACCTGGGCGACGCCGCCAGGGGCCGATTGCAGCTGCTCGGTGAAGATGGTCTGGATGGAGTCGATCACCATCACCTTGGGCTGCTCGTGGCGAGCGGTGGCGATGATGCTTTCGATGCAGGTCTCGGTCATGACCTTGAGCTTGTCTTCCGGCAGGCCCAGGCGCCGCGCGCGCATGGCCACCTGCTGCTGCGACTCTTCGCCGGTGACGTAGAGCGCTGGCATGCGGTTGGCAATGCTGCACAGAGTCTGCAGGAGGATGGTCGACTTGCCGATGCCGGGGTCGCCGCCGATGAGCACGACGGAGCCGTCCACCAGGCCGCCGCCGAGGACGCGGTCGAGTTCATTGGAGGCGGTGCTGAAGCGCGGCATCTCCTCGACGCTGACTTCCGCCAGGGTCTTGATGTTGGCCTGCTGCCCGGCCCAGCCGCCGCGTCCGGAACTGCCGGAGCCGCCGGTGGGCGTGGTGTCGACGACGGTCTCCACCAGGGTGTTCCAGGCGCCGCAGTCGGCGCACTGGCCGGCCCATTTGGGGAAGGTGGCGCCGCACTCGGTGCAGCCGTACATGCGCTTGGCCTTGGCCATGGGCGGACTCCGTCGAAGACAAAGCCCGCATCATAGCGGTTCGCGCCTGGCGCTTCAGCCCGCTGCGACAGTGGCCGACGGATGCGGCCGAAGGATCAGCCCGCCAGCAGGCGGTACTGGCTCTCCATGTCGTAGCGCAGGCCTTCGCGGCGCATGATCAGCGCGGCCAGGGTGCCGTCCGGACGCTCGATGCCCTCCTCCACCCGGCTGATGCGCTGGTCCAGCAATTCGTACTGCAGTTTCAGACGTACCAGACGCTCCTGGGCCCGGTGCGGGTCGAACGAGGTCTTGGCCTGCTTGCGGAGGGTCTTGCCGAGGGGACGCTGCTCTTTACGCATGGCTGATCACCAGCAGTAGAAAAAGTTGTCCGAAGACTACGCCCGACCTCGGCGAGCTCCCTTGATATCGATCAAGCTCAGCTTGAACGCTGCAGCAGCTCGGCGATCTCGTCCTTCAGGGCGACGCGCTGCAGCTTGAGGTTGTTCAGGGCCAGGTCATCCAGCGGCTCGCGGCCGTCCTCGATGTCGTAGATGCGCCGGTCCAGCTCCTCGTAGGTGCCGGCCAGGCGGGTGAAATGGCTGTTCTCGCCGATAAGCTTGGCGATCTTGGCGCGCTGATCGGGAAACTCACGGGCCAGGGGATGGTGCTCCAGCGGCATGGCGGTCCTCCTTCTGCGTGGGTGGATGATTCCCTTCAGCCTAGACCACCACCGAATTTCGCCCAGCGCCGCCGGTCATGCCGGAACTTTTGCGCTGGCGGCTGTCCATGGCGGCTCGGGGGAGTGTTCAACACCGGCGCGGCCGCTAAACTCCCCCCTGTCCCCTCTATCCCTACAAGGAGTCTGTGCATGAGTCTGCTTAGCGAGTTCAAGGCCTTTGCCGTCAAAGGCAACGTGGTCGACATGGCCGTCGGTATCATCATCGGGGCCGCCTTCGGCAAGATCGTCTCGTCCTTCGTCGGCGACGTGATCATGCCGCCGATCGGCCTGCTGATCGGCGGGGTCGACTTCTCCGACCTGGCCATCACCCTCAAGGCCGCCCAGGGCGACGCTCCGGCGGTGGTGCTGGCCTACGGCAAGTTCATCCAGACCTGCCTGGACTTCCTGATCGTCGCCTTCGCCATCTTCATGGGCGTGAAGGCCATCAACCGGCTCAAGCGCGAGGAAGCCGCCGCCCCCGAGGCGCCGCCGGCGCCGACGCCCCAAGAAGTGCTGCTGACCGAGATCCGCGACCTGCTGAAGAACCAGCAGAACCGCAGCTGAACCGGCCCCGCGCGCCGTCAGGCGGCGCGCGGCGGCTGCAGCAGCAGGCGCTCGACGCGCCGTTCCTTCACCTCCAGCACCCGCAGGCGCCAGCCGCGGTGCTCCAGTTCGTCACCCGCCGCCGGCAGGCGGTCCAGCAGGTGCAGCGCCAGGCCGCCCAGGGTGCGGCAATCCTCCGGCGCCTGGCCGCGGAAGCCGATGCGCTCGGCCAGCAGCGCCAGGGTGGTGGCGCCGCGCACGCGCCAGCCATCGCTGCCCTTCTCGATGTCCGGGCCGGTCATCTCGCTGGCGTCCGGCAGTTCGCCGGCGATCGCCTGGAGGATGTCGGTCAGCGTCAGCAGGCCCTCGAAACCGCCGAACTCGTTGACCACGAAAGCCACGTGGGTCGAGGCCTGGCGCATCTGCTCCAGGGCGCCGAGCACGCTGCAGCTGTCCGGCAGGTTCAGCGGCGCCCGCAGCAGCGGCTCGATGTCCGGCTGGCGGCCGGCGAGGATGGCCTTCAGCAGTTCCTTCTTGTGCACGTAGCCCAGCGGCTCATCGACCTGGCCGGCGCGGATCACCAGCAGGCGCGAGTAGGGCGAATCCAGCAGCACCTGGCGCGTCTGAGCGGCATCGGCGTCCAGGTCGATGCGCTGCACCTCGGTGCGTTCGGTCATCACCGAGCGGATGGAGCGCTCGGCCAGCTCCAGCACGCCGCTGATGAGCACCCGCTCGCGGCGGTCGAAGGGCGCGTCGGCCGGCTCTTCGCCCAGCATGTCGGCGATTTCCTCGCCCACCTCGTCGGCCTCCACCTTGCCGCCCAGCAGGCGCAGCACCGCGTAGCGCGTGCGCTCGCGCGGGCCGCGGCTGCCCTGCAGGCTGCGCCGGCGGCGCCAGCGCACCGCCTGGTTGGCCAGCTCGATGAGGATCGAGAAGCCGATGGCGGCGTACAGGTAGCCCTTCGGGATGTGGAAGCCCAGGCCTTCGGCGGTGAGGCTGAAGCCGATCATCATGAGGAAGCCCAGGCACAGCATGATCACCGTGGGGTGGGCGTTGACGAAGGCGGTCAGCGGCTTGCTGGCGACCATCATCAGGGCCATGGAGAAGACCACGGCGATCATCATCACTTCCAGTTGCTCGACCATGCCCACGGCGGTGATCACCGCGTCCAGGGAGAACACCGCGTCGAGCACCACGATCTGCGCCACCACCGGCCAGAACGCGGCGTAGACCCGCGCGCCGCCAGCCTTGTGCACGCGGCCTTCCAGGCGCTCGTGCAGTTCCAGGGTGGCCTTGAACAGCAGGAACAGGCCGCCGAACAGCATGATCAGGTCACGCCCGGAGAAGGCCTTGCCGAACACCTCGAACAGCGGTTCGGTGAGGGTCACCAGCCAGGAGATGCTGGCCAGCAGGCCCAGGCGCATCAGCAGCGCCAGCGACAGGCCGATCAGCCGGGCGCGGTCGCGCAGCTGCGGCGGCAGCTTGTCGGCGAGGATGGCGATGAACACCAGGTTGTCGATGCCCAGCACCAGCTCCAGCAGGATCAGGGTGAGCAGGCCGAGCCAGGCCGTAGGGTCCAGGAGCCACTCCATGGTCAGCTCCGGGGCGCGCGCTGGGGCGCGGCGAGGGTGTGGGGGAAGGTATTACCGAGGGGGTCGTCGGCCGCCGGGGGCGGCTCGCTCGTGTGGCAGTCCATGGGGTTCCAGGGGCTATGGATGGACGGCCATCCTAAGGGCAAAGACGCCCGCGGCTTAAGCGGGCAATCTTTTCCAAATCTTGCCTACCAGTAGTTCTCCACGGCGATCTGCCCGGGCTTGCGCGTCAGCGCCAGGTTCATGCCGCGGGTCTTCAGCACCGCGCGGGTGTCCTCGATCATCTGCGGGTTGCCGCAGAGCATCACCCGCGAATGCTCGGGGGACAGCTCAAGGCCGGCGGCGCGCTCCAGCTCGCCGTTCTCGATCAGCGTGGTGATGCGCGCGCCCAGGCAACCGGGCACCTGCTCGCGGGTCACCACCGGGATGAACTGCAGCTTGTGCGCGTGCTCGGCCAGGTAGTCGCGCCCGGCCAGGCCGGCGATGAGGTCGCGGTAGGCCAGCTCCTTTTCCTCGCGGGCGCTGTACACCAGCTTGATGGTCTCGAAACGCTCCCACACCTCGAAGTCCTGGAGGATCGACAGGAAGGGCGCAAGCCCGGTGCCGGTGGCCAGCAGCCAGAGGTCGCGGCCGTCGGGGAAGCGGTCGAGGGTGAGGAAGCCGAAGGCCTGGCGGTCGACCAGCAGCTGGTCGCCCTCGCGCAGGCGGCTCAGCTCGCTGGTGAACTCCCCGCCCGGCACCACGATGGAGAAGAACTCCAGGTGCTCGTCGTGGGGCGCCGAGACCATCGAATAGGCGCGCCAGACGATGCTGCCGCTGGGCTTGTACACGCCCAGGCGGGCGAACTGCCCGGCGCGGAAGCGAAAGCCCGCGTCGCGCGTGGTGCGCAGGGTGAACAGGCTGGGGGTCAGCGTCTGCACGTCGAGCAGCGTCTGACGGGTGAACTTCTCTTCGCTGGCGGTCATACTCCGCTCCCGATCCAATCTCTGCCTACAGTTTCTCCCATCGCAAGAGCGAGAAACACCGTCAGATATCAGGGCCTTTGCCGCAGACCGCGGCCGGCCTGACCTGGCGCAACGAAAAAGCGATGCCCATGCCGACCTTCCACACGCCCTTCGCCGAACTCGACCTGATCCGCCAGCCGGAGCAACGCAACGACCCGCTGCAAGCCTTCGACGCCGCCGACGAATACCTTCTGCGCCAGGTGGCCGCCGACGGCCTGGCCGGCGATTGCCGGGTGCTGGTGCTCAACGACGCCTTCGGCGCCCTGGCCGCGGGCCTGGCCGGGCACGCGCAGGTGACCAGCAGCGGCGACTCCTTCCTCGCCGCCCTGGCCCTGGGCAAGAACCTGGTGCGCAACGGCCTGGCGGAGGACGCGGTGGCCTTCGTGCCGGCCAGCGAAACCCCGGCGGGCCCCTTCGACCTGGTGCTGCTGCGGGTGCCCAAGACCCTGGCCCTGCTGGAGGAACAGCTGATCCGCCTGCACGGCCGCCTGGCGCCGGGCGCGCGGGTGATCGCCGGGGCCATGGTCAAGCACCTGCCGCGCGCCGCCGGCGACCTGCTGGAGAAATACATCGGCCCGGTGCAGGCCTCGCTGGCCGAAAAGAAGGCCCGCCTGCTATTCGCCACGCCTGTGGATAAAGCTCCGGTCGCCTCGCCCTACCCCAGCCGCTACACGCTGGACGAGCCGAAACTGGAACTGCTCAACCACGCCAACGTGTTCTGCCGCGAAGGCCTGGACATCGGCACCCGCGCCTTCCTCCCGCACCTGCCGCGCGGCCTGGGCCACGCCAGGGTGGCGGACCTGGGCTGCGGCAACGGCGTGCTCGCCATCGCCAGCGCCCTGGCCAACCCGGAGGCCCACTACAGCCTGGTGGACGAATCCTTCATGGCCGTGCAGTCGGCCCGGGAGAACTGGCGCGCCGCCCTGGGCGAACGCGAGGCGGAATTCCGCGCCGCCGACGGCCTGGCCGGGCAGCCGGAAAACTCCCTGGACCTGGTGCTGTGCAACCCGCCCTTCCACCAGCAGCAGGTGGTCGGCGACTTCCTCGCCTGGCGCATGTTCCAGCAGGCCCGCCACGCGCTGGTCAGCGGCGGCCAGCTGTGGATAGTCGGCAACCGCCACCTGGGCTACCACGCCAAGCTCAAGCGCCTGTTCCGCGGCGTCGAACAGGTGGCGGCGAACCCGAAGTTCGTGGTGCTCAAAGCGAGCAAGTAGGACCGACGGTCATTGCCTTCCATGGGGCGACGGCGCAGGATACACACATAGCTGTACACACATGCCTGTGGAGGTCCTTGCCATGTCCTCGCCCACACTCCCCAGCCGCGTCTTCATGAACGGCAACAGCCAGGCGGTGCGCATTCCCCAGGAGTTCCGCCTGGACGCCAGCCGCGTGGAAATCCGCCGCCAGGCCAATGGCGACCTGGTCATCCACCCGCTGCCCGAGGACCGCGGCGAGGCGTTGCTGCAGGCGCTGTCCGGCTTCGACGACGAGTTCATCGAAGCACTGGAGGAAGGGCAGCGCGAACAGCCGCCGATGCAGGAGCGGGAAGAGCTGTGAAATACCTGCTCAACACCAACATCCTCATCTACCTGCTGAAGAACCGCCCGGAATCCGTGGCCCGACGGGTCAATGCCCTGCCTGCCGACGCCGGCCTGTGCATGTCCTTCTTCACCTATGCCGAACTGCTCAAGGGCGCCGAACGCAGCACCCGGCGCAGCGAGGTCCTGCGCCAGCTGGAGCGCCTGACGCGCCAGGTGACGGTGGTCTACGACGGCACTCCGCGCCTGTGCGAGCACTACGCGACGCAGTTCACCCGCCTAAAGCTGGCCGGCACGCCGATCGGCGCCAACGACCTGTGGATCGCCTGCCACGCCCTGGCGCTGGAGGCGACCCTGGTGACGCACAACACCCGCGAGTTCGAACGCATCGACGGGCTACGCCTGGAAGACTGGGCGGCCGAGTAGGGCATCGCGGACGGAGTCCGCTGCTACGCGGCCCCACCTGCGCCATTCCCCTGTAGGAGCGCGCCCTGCGCGCGAATCGCGGGCAGGGCCCGCTCCTACAAGTTGCCGGGAGGCACGGTATTCCTCCCCCGTAGGAGCGGACCTTGTCCGCGATAGCCGGACGTATCGGCGCGGTTCGCGGATGAGATCCGCTCCTACGCCGCCCCACCTGCGCCCGCTCCTACAGGTTGCCGGGGAGCACGGTATGCCTCCCCCGTAGGAGCGGACCTTGTCCGCGATAGCCGGACGTATCGGCGCGGTTCGCGGATGAGATCCGCTCCTACGCCGCCCCAGCCGCTCCTACAGGTTGCCGGGAAGCACGGAATTCCTCCCCGTAGGAGCAACTGTCTTTCACTGCTGCACGGTACCTGTTCTCCAGCAGGTACCGTCCCTGACCATGGCGTTCAACCGCACGATGAGCACACGCATGCAGGCCACCAGGGCAACCTTGGCGCAT
>NZ_BSQE01000035.1:0-65408 GCF_030268185.1 Pseudomonas sp. NBRC 100443 | reverse complement strand
GCCTATGAGGATCCGGGCGCCGACCACTACGAGCAAAAGTATCGCGAGCGTGTTGTCAAAGGCTTGCACCGTCGGGCTGCTGAATTTGGCTTCACCCTTCAGGCTGTAGAAGGTGTTTCTTAGGAAGAAGCTGGAAGCTGGAAGCTGGAAGCTGGAAGCTGGAAGCTGGAAGCTGGAAGCTGGAAGCTGGAAGCATGCAGCCACTTCCAGCTCATGGCTTCAAGCTTCTAGCTCTTGTCCGGCATCGGCATCGGAAACGGCATCACGTTGCCGCCGCCCTTGGCTTCGCTGATCTTCGGCGTGCCCAGGCGCTCGACTTCGTCGATGCGGATGATCGCGTGCAGCGGCACGAAGCTGCGGATAACGCCCTCGAACTGGGCCTTGAGCTTCTCTTCGCTGGGGTCCACGACCACCTGGGTGCGCTCGCCGAAGACGAACTCCTCGATTTCCAGGAAGCCCCACAGATCGCTCTGGTAGATCTGCTTGGCGTACATCTCGAACACCTGGCCCTGGTTGAGGAAGACGACTTTGTAGATCGGGTTCTCGCGCTTGTTCATGAACGACGGGTGACAGTTCTGCGAAAAGGAGGGCGCGAATCATAGCACAGCCGCCTGGCGCGCAACCCTAGGAACGGGCCCGGCGCGCCACTATAATGCCCGGTCATTTTGGATTTCCCCGACGAAACGCGCATGGCCAAGAAGCTTTTCATCCAGACCCACGGCTGCCAGATGAACGAGTACGACAGCTCGCGCATGGCCGATCTGCTGGGCGAGGAACATGCCCTGGAGCTGACCGCGAAGGCCGAAGAAGCCGACGTGATCCTCCTCAATACCTGCTCGATCCGCGAAAAGGCCCAGGAGAAGGTGTTCTCCGAACTGGGCGCCTGGCGGGCCCTGAAGCAGCGCAAGCCGGAGCTGGTGATCGGCGTCGGCGGCTGCGTGGCCAGCCAGGAAGGCGCCGCCATCCGCGAGCGCGCGCCGTTCGTCGACGTGGTGTTCGGCCCGCAGACCCTGCACCGCCTGCCGGAAATGATCGACGCCGCGCGCACCACCCGCAAACCGCAGGTGGACGTGTCCTTCCCGGAGATCGAGAAATTCGACCGCCTGCCCGAACCGCGGGTCGACGGCCCCACCGCCTTCGTCTCGGTGATGGAAGGCTGCAGCAAGTACTGCAGCTTCTGCGTGGTGCCCTACACCCGCGGCGAGGAAGTCAGCCGGCCGTTCGACGACGTGCTCGCCGAAGTCATCCACCTGGCCGAGAACGGCGTCAGGGAAGTCACCCTGCTGGGGCAGAACGTCAACGGCTTCCGCGGCGCCACCCATGACGGGCGCATCGCCGACTTCGCCGAACTGCTGCGGGTGGTCGCCGAGGTCGACGGCATCGAGCGCATCCGCTACACCACCTCGCACCCGCTGGAGTTCAGCGACGCGCTGATCGCCGCCCACGCCGAACTGCCGCAGCTGGTGCCCTTCGTCCACCTGCCGGTGCAGTCCGGCTCGGACCGCGTGCTGGCCGCCATGAAGCGCAACCACACCGCGCTGGAATACAAGTCGCGCATCCGCAAGCTCAAGGCCGCGGTGCCGGGCATCTGCATCAGTTCGGACTTCATCGTCGGCTTCCCCGGCGAGACCGACAAGGACTTCGAACAGACCATGAAGCTGGTGGAAGAAGTCGGTTTCGACTACTCCTTCGTCTTCATCTACAGCCAGCGCCCGGGCACCCCGGCGTCGGACCTGGCGGACGACACCCCGGAAGAAGTGAAGAAGCAGCGCCTGATGATTCTCAACACGCGCCTGCAGCAGCAGGGCTTCGAGATCAGCCGACGCATGGTCGGCAGCATCCAGCGCATCCTCGTCACCGACTATTCCAAGCGCGACCCCGGCCAGCTGCAGGGCCGCACGGCGAACAACCGCGTGGTCAACTTCGCCTGCGACAATCCGCGCCTGATCGGCCAGTTCGCCGAGGTGGAGATCTACGAAGCGCTGCCCAACTCGCTGCGCGGCCGCCTCATCGAGCCCACCCGCCACTGAAGTGCATCCCGGCGCCCGACTTTCCCACAGGGGCCGCCGGGGTTATTCTTCGGTCATCCCTAATTTCCCAACGGTCATACCGACAGCACCTTGAACGCCCCCCTGGATCTTCATCGCTTCACCCTGGAACCCTTCGACGCGCGCAGCTTCGCCAATCTCTGCGGGCAGTTCGACGAGCACCTGCACCAGATCGAGAAACGCCTGGACATCGAGATCCGCAACCGCGGCAACCAGTTCGAACTGGTTGGCGAGGCCGCGCGCACCCAGGCCGCCGAGCACCTGCTGCAGCGCCTGTACCGCGAGGCGCAGAGCGGCACCGAGCTGACCCCGGACATGGTCCACCTGTTCCTCCAGGAATCCGGCCTGGAAGACCTGGCCAGCTCCAGCGAAGCGCCCAGCATCACGCTGAAGACGCGCAAGGCGCACATTCGCCCGCGCGGCGCCAACCAGCAGCGCTACGTCAAGGCCATCCTCGACCACGACATCAACTTCGGCATCGGCCCGGCCGGCACCGGCAAGACCTACCTGGCGGTGGCCTGCGCGGTGGACGCCCTGGAGCGCGAGCAGATTCGCCGCATCCTGCTGGTGCGCCCGGCGGTGGAGGCCGGCGAGAAGCTCGGCTTCCTGCCCGGCGACCTGTCGCAGAAGATCGACCCCTACCTGCGCCCGCTATACGACGCCCTGTACGAGATGCTCGGCTTCGAGACCGTGGCCAAGCTGATCGAGCGCCAGGTGATCGAGGTCGCGCCGCTGGCCTACATGCGCGGGCGCACGCTGAACAACAGCTTCATCATCCTCGACGAAAGCCAGAACACCACCATCGAGCAGATGAAGATGTTCCTCACCCGCATCGGCTTCGGTTCCACCGCGGTGATCACCGGCGACGCCACCCAGGTCGACCTGCCGCGCGGCACCCGCTCGGGCCTCAAGCACGTGATGGAAGTGCTGCGCGACGTGCCGGGCATCAGCTTCACCCACTTCAAGCCCAAGGACGTGGTGCGCCACCCGCTGGTGCAACGCATAGTCGAGGCCTACGAGCGCTTCGAGGCACGCCAGCCGCTGCGCCAGGACGGCGAGCGCGCCCCCGGGGAAACCCGCGATGCTTGAACTCGACCTGCAGGTCGCCAGCCAGGCTGCCGACCTGCCCGCCGAGGCGCAGCTGCGCCAGTGGTGCGAGCTGGCCCTGCGCCAGCGCCAGGCCGACTCCGAGCTGACCATCCGCCTGGTGGACGAGGCCGAGGGCCGCGAGCTGAACCGCACCTGGCGGCACAAGGACTACGCCACCAACGTGCTGTCCTTCCCCGCCGACGTACCCGACGAGCTGCTGGACATCCCACTGCTGGGCGACCTGGTGATCTGCGTGCCGGTGGTCGAGCGCGAAGCCGCCGAACAGGGCAAGGCGCCGGCGGCGCACTGGGCCCACCTGGTGATCCACGGTTGCCTGCACCTTTTGGGCTACGACCATATCGAAGACGCCGAGGCCGAGGAAATGGAGGCCCTGGAACGGCAATTGCTGGCCGAACTGGGCTACCCCGACCCGTACGCGGCGGATGAAGAATAAAAGCCAACGAGCAAAGGAAAGATGAGCGAAGACCGATCGAGCAACGGGCATAAGTCCTGGCTGGACAAGATCACCCAGGCTTTTGCCCATGAGCCGAGAAACCGCCAGGAGCTCCTCGAGCTGCTGCGCGACGCCCACGACAACAAGCTGCTGGACAGCGAGGCGCTGTCCATCGTCGAGGGCGCCATCCAGGTCGCCGACCTGCAGGTGCGCGACATCATGGTGCCGCGTTCGCAGATGATCAGCATCAAGGCCAGCCAGAGCCCGCGCGAGTTCCTCCCGGCGATCATCGAGGCGGCGCACTCGCGCTACCCGGTGGTGGGCGAGAGCCTCGACGACGTGATGGGCGTGCTGTTGGCCAAGGACCTGCTGCCGCTGATCCTCCACGACGACAGCCACGCCTTCAACATCAAGGACCTGCTGCGCCCGGCCACCTTCGTGCCCGAGTCCAAGCGCCTGAACGTGCTGCTGCGCGAGTTCCGCGCCAACCACAACCACATGGCCATCGTCATCGACGAGTACGGCGGCGTGGCGGGGCTGGTGACCATCGAGGACGTGCTGGAGCAGATCGTCGGCGACATCGAGGACGAGCACGACGTCGAGGAAGACAGCTACATCAAGCCGCTGCCCAGCGGCGACTTCATCGTCAAGGCGCTGACCCCGGTGGAAGCCTTCAACGATTTCTTCGGCGCGGAATTCTCCGACGAGGAATTCGACACCGTCGGCGGCCTGGTGATGAGCGCCTTCGGCCACCTGCCCAAGCGCAACGAGACCACCGAACTGGGCGGCTTCCGCTTCCGCGTGCTCAACGCCGACAGCCGCCGCCTGCACCTGCTGCGCCTGACGCCGCTGCGCGACTGAGGCGGGCCTGCTCCTCTGTAGGAGCGCGCCCTGCGCGCGAATCGCGGGCAGGGCCCGCTCCTACAGTTCCAGGGAAGCACCATCGTAGGATGGGTTGAGCGAAGCGATACCCATCGCCGCAACCGCATGGGTTTCGCAAGGCTCAACCCATCCTACGAAGAGCGCCTCCCGCCGCGGACAAGCTCCGCGCCTACGGGCCGTTCCGACATCCTGCAACACCGCGTCGCAGACGCCTCGTGGCTTTTCGCCCTCGTCCCCATAGCCGACCGTTCGTCTCTCCATTACTCTTGCGCATCGCCAAATCGCTTCCAAGGAATACCGATGCGCTGGATCACCCGTCCCGGCTGGCCGGGCCACCTGCTGGCCCTTGCCGCCGGCGCCATCACCCCGCTGGCCCTGGCCCCCTACGGCATCTGGCCGCTGGCGCTGCTCTCCGTCGCCCTGTTCTACCTCGGGCTGCGTGGCGTCACCCCGGGCTCGGCGCTGTGGCGCGGCTGGTGGTACGGCTTCGGCGCCTTCCTCGCCGGCACCGGCTGGATCTATTACAGCATCCACGACTTCGGCGGCGCCTCGCCGGCCCTGGCCGGTTTCCTGGTGGTCGGCTTCAGCGCCGGGGTGGCGTTCTTCTTCGGCCTGCCGGCCTGGGCCTGGGCGCGCCTGCTGCGGCGCAACAACGCACCGGTCAGCGACTCCCTGGCCTTCGCCGCGCTGTGGCTGGGCCTGGAGGTGTTCCGCAGCTGGTTCCTCACCGGCTTCCCCTGGCTCTTCACCGGCTACAGCCAGCTGCAGGGCCCCCTGGCCGGCCTGGCGCCGATCGGCGGCGTGTGGCTGATCTCCTTCAGCATCGCCCTGTGCGCCGCGCTGCTGATCAACCTGCCGCAGCTGACCTTCCGCCCGGCGCAACTGGTCGTCGGCCTGGTGCTGCTGCTGGCGCCGTGGATCGCCGGCCTCGTCCTCAAGGGCCACGCCTGGACCGCCCCCGCCGGCGCGCCGCTGACCGTCGCCGCCATCCAGGGCAACGTCGCCCAGGACATGAAGTGGGACCCCAAGCACGTCACCGCGCAACTGGAGCTGTACCGCGACCTCAGCGCCGAGCAGCATGACGTCGACCTGATCGTCCTGCCGGAAACCGCCGTGCCGCTGCTCAAGGACCAGGCCGGCGGCTACCTGGCCATGCTCGACGAGATGGCCAGGCAGAAGCGCGCCGCGCTCATCACCGGCGTGCCCATGCGCCAGCGCGACGCCGACGGCGTGCACTACTACAACGGCATCACCGTGGTCGGCGACGGCAGCGGCGACTACCTCAAGCAGAAGCTGGTGCCCTTCGGCGAGTACGTGCCGCTGCAGGACCTGCTGCGCGGCCTGATCACCTTCTTCGACCTGCCCATGTCCGACTTCGCCCGCGGCCCGGCCGACCAGGCGCTGCTCAAGGCCAAGGGCTACGCCGTCGCGCCGTACATCTGCTACGAAGTGGTCTACCCGGAGTTCGCAGCCGGCCTGGCGGCACAGAGCCAGCTGCTGCTGACCATCAGCAACGACGCCTGGTTCGGCACCTCCATCGGCCCGCTGCAGCACCTGCAGATGGCGCAGATGCGCGCCCTGGAAGCCGGACGCTGGATGGTCCGCGGCACTAACAACGGCGTCACCGCGCTGATCGACCCGCAGGGCCGCATCGCCCACGAGATCCCGCAGTTCCAGCAGGGCGTGCTGCGCGGCGAGGTCACCCCGATGCAGGGCCTGACGCCCTACCTGAAATGGCGCCTGTGGCCGCTGGGCAGCCTGGCGGTGGTCCTGGCGCTCTGGGCCGTGGCGCGCCGCCAGACCGCGCCCGAGCAGCGCCGGATGTTCGGTTGAGTGTAGGGCGTACAACCGTTCGCGGTTGTACGCCGAGGTTGAGTTCAACAGCGGCTCCGTGCTCGACACCGAGCGGAATGCAGCCAAGGTCAGGCGGCGGATAACCGCGAACGGTTATCCGCCCTACGTTGCCCCACCCACATCGTTCCCCTGTAGGAGCGCGCCCTGCGCGCGAATCGCGGACAAGGTCCGCGATGCATCCCCTCAGCGATAGAACAACCGGTACCCCAGCAACCCCAGCGCCTCATTGAGCAACTGGTTGCTCTGCCAGAACGCCTTGGCCTCCGGCAACCAGCCGCCGAACGGGCGGGCGTTGTCCACGCCGATGAAGCCCATCGGCGCCGGCACCACCTCCAGGCCATTGGCCTCGAAACTCCAGACCGCACGCGGCATGTGCTGCGCCTGGGTGACCAGCACCACGCGGCGCACGCCGGCCTGGCGGAGGATTTCCGCGCTCATGGCGGCGTTCTCCCAGGTGGTGCGGCTGCGCCCTTCCTGCCAGCGCACGCTCACGCCGTAGTCATCCGCCAGGCTGGTGGCCATGATCTGCGCCTCGCTGGGCGGCGTGCCGTAGTGCAGGCCGCCGGAAGTCAGGATCGGCAAGCCGCTGGCCTTGGCCAGGCGCGCGGCGTAGCGCAGCCGCTCGCGGGCCATGAGCCCGGGCTGGTCGTCGCCCCAGGCCGGGTCGCCGCGCTCGCGGCCCGCGCCGAGGATGACGATGGCCTCGGCGCGCTGCGCCAGCCCCGCCCACTCCGAACGCGTCAGGGCCGGCTGGCGCTCCAGCAGGCGCGCGCCCCACTCCACCGTCAGCGGCAGGCTGAGCAGCCAGAAGCCGGCAAACCCGGCGACGAAGCAGGCCAACGCCAGCCTCGGCCGACGGCGGCGCAGGACGAAGCCCAGCAACAGGAGAATGAGCAGGATGCCCGGCGGCATCAGGATCTGCTTGATGAGATAGCGCAACGGCATCGGCGGCTCCTTTCATGGAGCGCCACAGCCTAGCGGATGAACGCGCGGAATCAACGCCCGCGGGAGCCGCGGAACAACTGCGAACCACAGGAAGCGCAGGGCATCACCCCGTGCTGGCGGTTGTACACAACCGGCGTGCCGCACAGCGCGCAGAGCAATTGCAGGTGGCGGTGGGACGGACGCGTCTTGCCGGCGCTGCCGCCCAGGCGCGCCCGCGTGGAGCGGGCGGGAGCGTGCTCGATCAGCGCCAGTTCCTCGGCGGCGGCGTGCCAGCCGCGCAGCCAGTTGACGTCCTGGTCGAGGTAGGCGCGGATCAGCTGCATCTCGGCGCTGCTCAGGCCGCGCAACTCCAATTCCTCGGGATGCTCATCGCGCAGGCGTTCCGCGGTCTCGGCCTCGTCCAGGGCCAGTTCAAGTCGATGCAACAACCGCTCATAAAGACCGGGACCCGACAAACTTGCACGATGCAGCTCAGCCATCAGTCACCTCAAGCAGGCGGAAACCTCCCGCCCTCAGGCCAAGCTTAGCGCCCCGGCCCCTGGGCCACCGAGCGCGCGACAAACGGCGCGGGCTACCGGCTCGGGGAGGGCTCATGTATGCTACGAGGCTTTATGCAGCCCCTTGCCGACCGGCCGCCGCGGTGCCCCGGCAAGACGGGAGCGCCCGCTCCGCTCCCACGGCCGCGCCGTCTATTCCGTACAGGTCCAAGTCGCGCCATGCACGAGCAATACCAGCCTCTCGAGATCGAATCCCAGGCCCAGAAGTACTGGAACGAACACAACTCCTTCCGCGTCGAGGAAGTCCCCGGCAAGGAGAAGTTCTACTGCCTGTCGATGTTCCCGTATCCGAGCGGCAAGCTGCACATGGGCCACGTGCGCAACTACACCATCGGCGACGTGATCAGCCGCTACCAGCGCATGCAGGGCAAGAACGTCCTGCAGCCGATGGGCTGGGACGCCTTCGGCATGCCGGCGGAAAACGCTGCGATGAAGAACAACGTCGCCCCCGCCGCCTGGACCTACGACAACATCGCCTACATGAAGGCCCAGCTGAACAGCCTGGGCCTGGCCATCGACTGGTCGCGCGAAGTCACCACCTGCAAGCCGGACTACTACCGCTGGGAGCAGTGGCTGTTCACCCGCCTGTTCGAGAAGGGCGTGATCTACCGCAAGAACGGCACCGTCAACTGGGACCCGGTGGACCAGACCGTGCTGGCCAACGAGCAGGTCATCGACGGCCGCGGCTGGCGCTCGGGCGCGCTGATCGAGAAGCGCGAAATCCCGATGTACTACTTCAAGATCACCGCCTACGCCGAAGAACTGCTGGAAAGCCTCGACCACCTGCCGGGCTGGCCCGAGCAGGTCAAGACCATGCAGCGCAACTGGATCGGCAAGTCCCGCGGCATGGAGATCGCCTTCCCCTACGACCAGGCCTCCATCGGCGAGGCCGGCCAACTGAAGGTCTTCACCACCCGCCCGGATACCCTGATGGGCGCCACCTACGTGGCCGTGGCCGCCGAGCACCCGCTGGCGACCCTGGCCGCCCAGCGCGAGCCGGCCCTGCAGGCGTTCATCGACGAGTGCAAGCGCGGCGGCGTCGCCGAGGCGGACATCGCCACCCAGGAGAAGAAGGGCGTCGCCACCTCCCTGTTCGTCGAGCACCCGCTGACCGGCGAGAAGCTGCCGGTGTGGATCGCCAACTACGTGCTGATGACCTACGGCGAAGGCGCGGTGATGGCCGTACCGGCCCATGACGAGCGCGACTTCGAGTTCGCCAACAAGTACCAGCTGCCGATCCGGCAGGTGATCACCCTGGCCGCCGGCGACGACGGCTACGACGCCAGCGCCTGGCAGGAGTGGTACGGCGCCAAGGACGACAGCATTCGCACCGTCAACTCCGGCAAGTACGACGGCCTCGGCTACCAGGCCGCCTTCGACGCCATCGGCGCCGACCTGGCCGCCAAGGGCCTGGGCCAGGCGCGCACCCAGTTCCGCCTGCGCGACTGGGGCATCAGCCGCCAGCGCTACTGGGGCTGCCCGATCCCGATCATCCACTGCGAAGCCTGCGGCGACGTGCCGGTGCCGGCCGACCAGCTGCCGGTGGTGCTGCCGGAGAACGTGGTGCCGGACGGCGCCGGTTCGCCCCTGGCGAAAATGCCGGAATTCTACGCGTGCAGCTGCCCGAAATGCGGCCAGCCGGCCAAGCGCGAAACCGACACCATGGACACCTTCGTCGAGTCGTCCTGGTACTTCGCCCGCTACGCCTGCCCGCAGTTCGAGGACGGCATGCTGGACAAGAAGGCCGCCAACTACTGGCTGCCGGTAGACCAGTACATCGGCGGCATCGAGCACGCCATCCTGCACCTGCTGTACGCGCGCTTCTTCCACAAGCTGATGCGCGACGAGGGCCTGATCGACTCCGACGAGCCGTTCAAGGACCTGCTGACCCAGGGCATGGTGGTCGCCGAGACCTACTACCGCACCACCGCCAACGGCGGCAAGGACTGGTTCAACCCGGCCGACGTGGAAGTCGAGCGCGACGCCAAGGCCAAGGTCATAGGCGCGCGCCTGAAGACCGACGGCCTGCCGGTGGAGATCGGCGGCACCGAGAAGATGTCCAAGTCGAAGAACAACGGCGTGGACCCGCAGGCCATGATCGACGCCTACGGCGCCGATACCTGCCGCCTGTTCATGATGTTCGCCTCGCCGCCGGACATGAGCCTGGAGTGGTCCGACTCCGGCGTCGAGGGCGCGAGCCGCTTCCTGCGCCGCGTCTGGCGCCTGGCCCAGGCCCACGTCAACGCCGGCTTCGCCGCCGCCGTGGCGCAGGACACGCTGGACGACGCGCAGAAGGAAATCCGCCGCGCCATCCACCTGGCCATCAAGCAGGCCAGCCAGGATATCGGCCAGAACCACAAGTTCAACACCGCCATCGCCGCGGTGATGACGCTGATGAACGTGCTGGAGAAGGTCCCGCAGGAAGGCGCCGGCAACCGCGCCCTGCTGCAGGAAGGCCTGGAGACCGTCGCCCTGCTGCTGGCGCCGATCACCCCGCACATCTGCCACGTGCTCTGGCACGAGCTGGGCCACACCGGCGCGGTGATCGACGCGCCCTGGCCGCAGGTCGACGAGAGCGCGCTGGTGCAGGACACCCTGCAACTGGTGGTGCAGGTCAACGGCAAGCTGCGCGGGCACATCGAAGTGCCGGCCGAGGCCAGCCGCGAGGACGTCGAGGCCACCGCCCGCGCCAACGAGAACGTGCTGCGCTTCACCGACGGCCTGACCATCCGCAAGGTGATCGTGGTCCCCGGCAAGCTGGTCAACATCGTCGCCAACTGATGGCATTCGCCCGCGGCGCTTGCCGCGGGCAACCCGGATCAACAGGAGAGAGGGAAGCTTGATGAAACGTATCCTGACCGGCATCGCGCTGATCGGCCTGACCACCGTGCTGGCCGCCTGCGGTTTCCACCTGCGCGGCCTGGGCGATACGAACTTCGCGCTCAAGGAAGTCGACCTGAGCGCGCGCAACGCCTATGGCGACACCGTCAAGGACCTGCAGCGCCTGCTGGAGAACAGCGGCGTGAAAGTGACCAAGAGCGCGCCCTACCACCTGTTCCTCGCCAGCGAGGCCGAGACCCAGCGCACCGCCAGCTACAGCAGCTCGGCGCGCAGTGCCGAGTACGAGCTGACTACCACGGTCGACTACGAAGTGCGCGGCGCCGACAACCTGCTGCTGATGACCGACAAGGTCGAGGTGCAGAAGGTCTACCTGCACGACGAGAACAACCTGATCGGCTCCGACCAGGAAGCCGCCCAGCTGCGCAAGGAAATGCGCCGCGACCTGGTGCAGCAACTCGCCCTGCGCCTGCAGATGCTCACCCCGGCCCGCCTGGAATACCTGCAGCAGCAGGCCGAAGCCAAGGCCAAGGCCGAAGCCGACGCGCTCAAGGCCGCGGACGAAGCGGCCAGGCAGCAGCCGCAGCAGTCGCCGATCGAACTGCCCAAGGCGCAGTAAGAGGACCAGGGGGCCGGCCATGCCGGCCCCAGTACTTTCATGAAGCTCAATCCCGCCCAACTCGCCAAGCACCTGCAGGGCAGCCTGGCCCCCGTCTACGTGGTCAGCGGCGACGAACCGCTGCTCTGCCAGGAAGCCTGCGACGCCATCCGCGCCGCCTGCCGCCAGCGTGATTTCAGCGAACGCCAGGTGTTCAACGCCGAGGCCAACTTCGACTGGGGCCTGCTGCTGGAAGCCGGCGCCAGCCTCTCGCTGTTCGCCGAGAAGCGCCTGCTGGAGCTGCGCCTGCCCTCCGGCAAGCCCGGCGACAAGGGCGCCGCCGCCCTCCAGGAATACCTGCAGCGCCCGCCGGAAGACACGGTGCTGCTGGTCACCCTGCCCAAGCTCGACGGCGCCACCCAGAAGACCAAGTGGGCCAAGGCGCTGATCGACGGCGAGGCCGCGCAGTTCATCCAGATCTGGCCGGTGGACGTGCACCAGTTGCCGCAGTGGATCCGCCAGCGCCTGTCCCAGGCCGGCCTCGCCGCCAGCCAGGACGCGGTGGACCTGATCGCCGCAAGGGTGGAAGGCAACCTGCTGGCCGCCGCGCAGGAGATCGAGAAACTCAAGCTACTGGCCGACGGCAACCAGCTCGACGCCGCCACCGTGCAGGCGGCGGTGGCCGACAGCGCGCGCTTCGACGTGTTCGGCCTGATCGACGCGGCCCTGGCCGGCGAAGCCGCGCACAGCCTGCGCATGCTCGAAGGCCTGCGCGGCGAGGGCGTGGAGCCGCCGGTGATTCTCTGGGCCCTGGCCCGGGAAATCCGCCAGCTGGCCGGCATCGCCCAGCAGTTCGGCCAGGGCGTGCCCCTGGACAAGGCCTTCGCCCAGTGCCGCCCGCCGGTGTGGGACAAACGCCGCCCCCTGCTCACCCGCGCCTTGCAGCGCCACAGCGGCAACCGCTGGAACCAGCTGCTGCAGGACGCCCAGCTGATCGACGCGCAGATCAAGGGCCAGGCCCAGGGCGACGCCTGGAACGGCCTGGCGCGCCTGGCGCTGCTGCTGGCCGGCCAGCGCCTGCCGTTGCCGCCGGGTTGATTTCCCGGCCTGGCGCAATCGCGAATACGTCCTCCGGCAAACACGACACCCGTAGGATGGGTTGAGCGAAGCGATACCCATCACCACCACCGCATGGGTTTCGCAAGCTCAACCCATCCTACGAAAAGCGCCTCGGTGCAGTGGGCAAGACAGTCGCACGGCATCTCGTAGGAGCGCGCCCTGCGCGCGAATCGCGCGCAGGGCCCGCTCCTACAGGTTGATGCCGGACAGCCCCCGTTCGGCACCTGTGCGCTGTACGACAAGAACCACTGCGCTGCCGCGCAATACGCCCGGCCGGCGCCTCCCTATCGTCGCCCCATCGACCCGCCGATAAGGAGAACAAAGCGATGCCGGCCGATCCGATTACCCTGGCCGTGGTGCGCGGCGCGCTGGAGATGACCCAGCGCGAGATGACCCTGACGCTGGAGAAAACCAGCCGTTCCAGCGTCTTCAACCTCGCCCACGACTATTCCAACGCGCTCTTCGACCACCACTCGGAAATGATCCTGCAGGGCCAGGACATCCCCATCCACCTGGGCTCGCTGATCCCGGCGATGAAAGCCGTGTCCGGCTACTTCGGCGACGACATCGCCGAAGGCGACGTGATCTACCACAACGACCCCACCTACGCCGGCAGCCACATCATCGACTGCTGCATGTACAAGCCGGTGTTCTACCAGGGCGAGCTGGTGTTCTGGACCGTGTGCAAGGGCCACCTCACCGACATCGGCGGCCCGGTGCCAGCCGGCTACAACCCCGACGCCAAGGAAATCTATGCCGAAGGCCTGCGCATCCCGCCGGTGAAGCTGTGGGAAAAGGGCCGCCGCCGCGAGGACGTGATCAACCTGCTGCTCACCAACATGCGCGCCCGGCGCAACCAGGAAGGCGACCTCAACGCCCAGTACGGCGCCTGCCGCGTCGGCGAGCGCAACCTGGTCGCCCTGCTCGACAAGTACGGCGTGGCCACGGTGCGCGAGTGCATCGCCGAGCTGAAGGACATGGCCGACCGGCAGATGCGCGAGCTGATCCGCTCGGTGCCCGACGGCAGCTACACCGGCCACGCGGTGCTGGAGGACTCCGGCCACGGCCTGGGCGAGCTGGCCATCAGCGCCACCGTCACCATCGAGGACGACAGCTGCCACATCGCCGTGCAGAGCCCGCCGCAGGTGCCCTACTTCATCAACTCCTACGCCGGCAACTCGATGTCGGGCATCTACCTCGGGCTGATGATGTTCGCCCAGGTGCCGCCGCCCTATAACGCCGGGCTGTACCGCTGCGTGACCGTGGACCTGGGGCCGAAAGGCACCCTGTGCAACGCCGAGGAACCGGCGCCCCACGTCAACTGCACCACCACGCCCATGGAAACCCTCACCGACGCCGTGCGCCAGGCCTTCGAACAGGCCGCGCCGGAACGCGTCACCGCCTCCTGGGGGCACACCAGCGGGGTGAACATCGCCGGCGTCGACCCGCGCACCGGCGAGGAATACGTGACCATGGTGCTGGCCTCGATCATCTCCGGCGCCGGCGCCACCTCGGAGCTGGACGGCTGGCACGCCTGCGGCCCGCTGTGCTGCTTCGGTGCGCTCTACTCCGGGGACATCGAGCTGCTGGAGTACAGCTACCCGATCCTCATCCACCGCTACGGCCTGATGGCCGACAGCGCCGGCGCCGGCCAGCTGCGCGGCGGCTCGGGCACCTGCCTGGAAGTGGAGCCGCTGGACCACGAGATGACCGTGATCTCCTTCGGCGAAGGCCGCCAGCGCGCCACCATGGGCGCCGCCGGCGCGGCCAACGGCCTGGACGCGCCCAAGCTGGGCGGCGTGGAGATCGTCCGCGGCGGCGAGCACGAGAAGCACACCCGCAACGTCATGACCGTGCTCAAGCCCGGCGAACGCCTGGTCAACCGCACCCCGGGTGGCGGCGGCTACGGCCCGGCCTTCCGCCGCCTGCCCGAGGCGGTCGCCCGCGACGTGCGCGACGGCCTGGTTTCGCCGCAGGGCGCCGAACTCGACTATGGCGTGGTGCTCAGCCCCGCCGGCGAAGTCGACCACGACGCCACCGCCCAACGCCGCCAAACCGCCTGAGGAAACCGACATGCACAGCCAATACCGCCTCGGTGTCGACGCCGGCGGCACCTTCACCGACTTCATCCTGGCCGAGCGCGAAGGCCGCGTTCACCTGTTCAAGGCCCTTTCCACCCCGCAGGACGGCACCCTGGCCATCGCCGACGGCCTGCGCCAGATCAGCCAGGCGCTGGGCCGCCCGGTGGAAGAGGTCGTCGCCAACTGCGATCTCTGCATCAACGGCACCACCGTGGCGCTCAACGCGCTGATCGAACTCAAGGGCGTGAAGGTCGGCCTGCTGGCCAGCGCCGGCCACGAGGACAGCATCGAAATCCGCCTGGGCCACAAGGAAGAAGGCTACCGCTACGACCCCGACTACCCGCCGGCGCCGCAGCTGGCCCCGCGCTTCCTGCGCCGCCCGGTGCGCGGGCGCATCCTCGCCGATGGCCGCGAGCACACGCCGCTGAACGAGGACGACGTGCGCGAGGCCGCGCGGCTGTTCGCCGAGCAGGGCGTGGAGGCGGTCGCCGTGTCCTTCCTCTGGTCGGTGCGCAACCCGGCCCACGAGCAGCGCGCCGCGGCCATCCTCCGCGAGATGCTGCCGGGGGTATTCGTCTGCACCGGCACCGAGGTGTTCCCGCAGATCCGCGAATACACCCGCACCTCCACCACCCTGGTCAACGCCTACCTGAGCCCGGTGATGGCGCGCTACGTGGCTAAGATCGACGACTACTTCCGCCAGCTCGGCGCGCAGCGCCCGGTGCGCTACTTCCAGTCCAACGGCGGCCTGGCCACCGGCGAGCACATGCGCGGCCGCGCGGTGAACGCGATCAACTCCGGCCCGGCCTCGGCGCCCCAGGCCGGGCTGTTCGTGGCCCAGCCGTTCGGCATCCGCAACGTCATCACCGTGGACATGGGCGGCACCTCCTTCGACATCACCCTGACCCGTGAAGGCAAGACCAACCTCAGCCGCGACGCCGACTTCCTGCGCCAGCGCATCGGCGTGCCGATGATCCAGGTCGAGACCCTCGGCGCCGGCGGCGGCTCCATCGCCCACATCAACCCCTACGGCATGCTCGAGGTGGGTCCGCAGAGCGCCGGCTCCAGCCCCGGTCCGGTGGCCTACGGCCAGGGCGGCGAGCAGCCGACGGTGACCGACGCCAACCTCGCCCTGGGCTACCTCAACCCCGAGGCGCGCCTGGGCGGGCGCATCAGCCTGGACCGCGAGGCGGCGCTGGCGGCGATCCGCGGGAAGATCGCCGAGCCCCTGGGCATGGACGTGGACAAGGCGGCCTGGGGCATCCACGCCATCGTCAACGCCAACATGGTCAACGGCATCCGCCGCGTGTCCATCGAGCGCGGCTACGACCCGCGCGACTTCGCCCTGATCGGCGCTGGCGGCGCGGCGGGCGTGCACATGACCGCGCTGGCCGAGGACATGGGCATCGACACCGTGCTGATCCCCAAGGTCGCCTCCGGCCTGTGCGCGCTCGGGCAGATCCTCTCCGACGTGAAGCACAACTACCTGGCCACCTACCCCATCCTCGCCCGCGAGGACGCCGACCTGGCCGGCCTGGAAGCGGCCTTCGCCGAACTGGAGCAGCAGGGCCGCGCCACCCTGCGCGGCGACGGCTTCCGCGACGAGGACATCGCCGTGGTGCGCAGCCTGGAGATGCGCTACGTCGGGCAGATCCACGAATGCACGGTGGAAATCGGCGACCTGCAGGTCAACGCCGACACCCTGCCGGCCATAGTCGAAGCCTTCCACCGCCGCCACGAGGCGCTCTACACCTACGCCGAGGCGGACAACCCGGTGGAGATCGTCAACCTGGAAAGCCAGGTGATCGGCCGCGTCTCGCGCCCGCCCTTCCCCAGCCTGGCGGCCAGCGACGGCCATGCCCGGCGGGCCCTGGCCGGCAGCCGGCCGATGCTTTTCGGCGAGGACGGCATCCGCACCGACACGCCGGTCTACCAGGGCGCCCTGCTGCTGGCCGGCGACCGCCTGCACGGCCCGGCGGTGATCGAGGAAGCCACCACCAACATCCTCATCCGCCCCGGCTGGGTCGTCGAGCTGCACGAGTCCGGCTGCTACCGCCTGACGCGCCAGCGCTGAGCCGGGAGCGCCGGGCCTCCCGCGGAGGTCCGGCGCCCCTGCGCCTGGCAAGGCACAAGAGCTGCATGGATATTCCACCCCGAATACGCTGCAACCGCCGCCGCCATGACCAAGCAAGCCTGCTTCGACACCACCGATATCGCCAGCGAGCGGCGCCAGGACTACTGGAAGCGCTGCGTCAGCGACACCTATTTCCCGCTGGAACTGGACTACATGGCGGGCGAGCGCTTCCAGGGCCGGCTGGAGCTGTTCAGCCTGGGCGACCTGAGCCTGTCCTACCTCGACTCCTCCCCCCTGCGCTACCGTCGCCAGAACCATCATCTCGGCCAGAGCGAGGACGAGTCGTTTCTGCTCTCCCTGCCCCTGCGCAGCTGTTTCGAATTTACCCAGCGCGGCCGCCGCACCGTCTGCCAGCCCGGCAGCTTCGTGCTGGAGCGCAGCGGCGAACCCTATGAATTCCTCTACGCCCAGAGCAACGCCCTGTGGGTGCTGAAGCTGCCCGAACGCACCCTGCGCCGCCACGTCGCCACGCCCGACCAGCGTTGCGCGCTGAATTTCGACGCCACCCGCGGCGCCGGCGCGCTGTTCGCCGACTACCTGGCCCTCAGCGCGCGCCGCCTGGGCGAGCTCGAACCCGGCGATGGGCAACGCCTGAGCCGCCAACTGCTCGAACTGCTGGGCATGGCCCTGGAGCGCCAGCACCCCGGCGAAAGCCAGTCCAGCGCCGTCGCCGCGGCCCACCTGCGCCGCGTCGAGCAGCACATCCACCGCCACCTCGACGACAGCGCCCTGAACCCCGCCGGCATCGCCCAGGCCTGCGGCATTTCGGTGCGCTACCTGCACCGGCTGTTCCAGGGCAGCGGCCGCAGCGTGCAGGAGTGGGTCCGCGAACTGCGCCTGCAGGCCTGCCACGATGCCCTGCTGGCCACGCCGCCACCGCCGTCCATCGGCGAGCTGGCCTACCGCTGGGGCTTCGCCGACCAGGCCCACTTCAACCGCGCCTTCAAGGCCCGCTACGGCATCGCGCCCGGCGAGCTGCGCAGAGCTCCGCGGATCAACTGACCCCCGGCCTGGACTTCCCCGATAAAAGCGCCGATGATGCCGATGCCCGCAATGGGCGGGCGTTCATCCCGAGGAGAAGAGCATGGCGAAGAAAGCCAAGCGGCCGAACAAGGCCAAGTCCCTGGTAGCCCAACCGCTGTTCCGCAGCCGCCAGGAAAAACCGCAGAAAGGCAAAGGCAGCTACCGCCGCGAAGCCTCCCACAACTGGGAGGCTTCGTTCTTTCTGGCAGCCTGAAAATCCCCGCGAAAGCCCCCTCCTGCAACCGCCCGCATCATCCCCCCTCTCTGCAACCTCCTCGCCCTGAACCCGCTTGCGCTGGCCGACAAAACTTCCTGCGCTGTCGGCAAATACCTGGCGAAGCCGTTCCCCTAATGTCGTGCGACCGCTCATTTCAACAACAACAAAGGGGACGGTCATGGCAGGAGCAATCTCGAATTCGGCTTCATCCACGGAACTCGCCGCGGGAGTGATTCCCGAGGCCCAGCGGCTCGGCCGCGGCTCGCTGACGATGGCCTGGTGGGGCATCTGCAGCGCGATGTTCTACCTGGTGGTCGCCGCGGCGCTGGCAATGGGCTACGGCACCCTCAACGCACTCATCGGCCTGTTGCTGTCGGTGCTCAGCTACGGGGCGATCAATGCGGTCATCAGCCGCTACGCCATCGCCAGCGGGCTGTCGGTGGCGCTGTTCTCCCAGGTGCTGTTCGGCAAGGCCGGCGCGGCCCTGGCCAGCCTGATCTTCTGCGCCACGGCGGTCTACTACAGCGTGTTCGAAGGCTCGGTGATGGCCGTGGCGCTGCAGCACAGCTTCCCCGTGCTGGGCACGCACGCCTCGGCGCTGGTGGTGGTTATCTACAGCGTGCTGATGATCTTCGGCAACGCCATGCGCCGGCTGGACAAGCTCAACGGCGTGCTGCTGCCGCTCTACCTCATCGGCCTGTTCGCCCTGGTCGGCATGAGCATCGCCGAATACGGCTACTCCACTGCCTGGCTGGAACTGGCACCACCCGGCGGCCCGGTGGCGCACGGCTGGTGGAACTGCTTCACCTACTTCATGGGCGTCTGGGTGCTGATGATGTACACCTGGGACTACGCCCGCTACGGCCGCCCAGAGGATAGCGACTACCACGCGCGGGTGAACTTCGGCATCCCGTTCTACATGGTCACCTTCCTGCTCAACGGCACGGTCGGCATCTTCCTCGCCGCGACCATCCCCAGCGACGGCGGCCTGAGCGAGGTCTCGGTGGTCCTGGCGATCCTCAAGCTGATGGGGCTGGGCGGCCTGCTGTTCGTCTGGATCACCCAGACGCGCATCAACACCGGCAACTTCTTCCTCGCCGCGACCAACATGCAGGCCTTCTTCGGACGCCTGGGCCTGCGCCGGGTGCCCTACGCGGCCTGGGCGCTGCTGACCGGGACGCTGGTCTACCTGCTGATGCTGCTGGACGTCTTCGGCTACATCCTCCAGGCGCTGTCCTACCAGAGCATCTTCATCGTCTCCTGGGTGGCGATCGCCCTCGCGGAAATACGCAGGACGCGCAGCCAGCCGGGCCGCCATCCCGCGCAACTGCCCGCCTTCAACGCCCGCGGCCTGCTGACCTGGTTCCTTTCCGCCGCAGTGGGCATCGCCCTGCTCGGCCACGCCGAGCTGTCCACCTTCTCCGCGCCGGCTTCCTTCTGCCTGGCCTTCCTCGGCTACCTCTGGGCGCCCTCCCTCACCCGCCGCCCTCTGGCCGAAAGCGACATCGGCTGACCCCGAGCGGCCCGGCGCCGCTCGCTCCCGACAACAAGAACCGACAAACACTGGAGCACTCCATGCTGCACCTGCATCTGCGGCTCATCGCCTGCCTTTTGCCGCTGGCCCTGCTGGCCAGCGGCGCCCACGCGGTAGCCATCACCGACGATCTCGACCTCGGCGGCGCCCTGCGCGGCCGCCTGGACTACGACCCGGACCGGGATATCTCCAAGTTCAGCTTCGACACCTTCTTCCTCACCGCCGACTACCACTCCGACACCTGGATAGCCGCGGCCAAGTACCGCTTCTACGGCGACGCCTATCCCTACGAATACACCGACCGGGTCGGCGACATCGCCTTCGCCGAGTACGCCTGGGTCGGCTACAAATTCTCCGCGCAGCGCCAGGTGCAGGTCGGCCAGACGCCCATCCCCTTCGGCCTACTGCCGTATTTCGGCAGCACCTTCTTCGAAACCCTGGGCAACGTGATCGGCCTGGAAGACACCCAGGACATCGGCGTGAAATACCTGCAGAACAGCGCCGGCTGGGACCTGCAGGCCGCCTACTACCCCATCCCGGCGGAACAGGGGCGCGGCACCAGCCGCGGCGGGCGCACCTACGGCACCAGCGTGGCGACGGCCGACGACTACGTGGTCGACGGCAGCAACAACCATGAGCGCAACATCCTGGTCGGCCGGCTGGCCCGCAAGTTCGAAGGCGGCGGCTGGAACTCGGAGATCGGCGCCTCCGTCCTGGGCTCGACCCTGGACAACCGGGACACCGACGACAACGGCAGCCGCTACGCCTTCGCCCTGCACTACAGCGGCAAGCGCGGCCCCTGGGGCATACAGGCGCAGGCCACGCGCCAGCAGATGAATGCGAAGAACCCGGGCAGCGACAGGCTGGTCAGCTTCGGCAGCTTCGACGGCACCTTCAACGTCGCGGCCAAGGGCAACCTCTACGTCGCCGACCTCAGCTACGACATCCCCGGCCGCTACGGCTGGCTCTCCGGCATCAAGGTCTACGGCAACTACAGCCTGTTCGACAAGGACGAAAGCGCCTTCAGCGACTCCCAGCGGCTGATCCTCGGCAGCTCCTTCAGCCTCGGCCCGCTGTGGATAGCCCTGGAATGGCTGCACGGCAGGAACGATCCATACATCGGCGGCAGCGACTACACCCAGAGCCTGGGCGCCGGCGGCACCGGCCACTGGGAAAACCAGCTGTACAGCAACATCGGCTACTACTTCTGAGGCCCGGCCCACGCGCCGGGGGAGCGTGGAGGCTTCCCCGCCGCGAAGGGATCCTGAACCCGAGGCCAAGATCGATGGAACTCCGGCCCCCCGTGCGGCCTCCATGGAATAGGCACGACACCCGGAGAAGCACGATGAACACCAGGACACTCGCCGCCGGCCTGGTGCTGGCCCTGCTGCCCATGGCCGGCTCGGCCTGGGCCTTCTGTTCCGACCAGCAGGCCCTGGCCAAGGGCCGCCAGGTCGCGGACAAGGTCGCCGCCATCACCCAGCGCGACCCGGAAACCGCCAAGCGCCTCAACGCCCAGCTCGCCGCCATGAAGAAGAGCCGTTCCAGCAAGGAGCGCCCGGACGACTGCGCGGCCTACGACCAGATGCTCAAGGAGCTGGACCAGAGCGCCGCCAAGGCCAAGCCCGCCCCCTGAACCTGCAACAACCTGTCATCGCGGCGCCCGGCCCGGCGGCAGACGCTCCGGCGTCCGCGTGCTAAGGTGGCCGCTGCCTGAAGAACCCGCCGAGGAGCGCAATGCGCACACCCGCTTCACCCTTCCGTCTGTTTCCCCTCTGCCTGACCCTTCTCAGTGCCTGCGTGCTCTCCGCCTGCGCCGACGCGCCGGCGGCGAATTCGCAGCCGTCCACGGCCAGCGTGCTGCTCGACGCCGATGGCCAGCCGCTGCCGTCCATCAGCTTCGAGACCTGGCGCGAGGGCTTCCGCCAGCAGGCCCTGGCCGCCGGCATCAGCGCGCAGACCTTCGACCAGGCCTTCGCCGGCCTGGAGCCCGACCCGGCGGTGGTCACCGCCGACCGCAGCCAGCCGGAGTTCACCCGGCCGGTGTGGGAATACCTGGCCGGCGCCGTGTCGCCGGCGCGCATCCGCAATGGCCAGGGCAAGCTGACGCAGAACGCCGCCGTGCTGCAGCGCATCGACAGCCGCTACGCGGTGGATGCCGAGGCCGTGGTGGCGATCTGGGGCATGGAAAGCAACTTCGGCAACAACATGGGCGAGCGCAACGTGATCCGCTCCCTGGCCACCCTGGCCTACGAAGGGCGCCGCCCGGAGTACGCCCACGGCCAGTTGCTGAGCGCCCTGCGGATCATCCAGCACGGCGACGTGCCGGCCAGCGCCATGGTCGGCTCCTGGGCCGGCGCCATGGGCCAGACGCAGTTCATCCCCACCACCTACGACCAGTACGCGGTGGACTTCGACGGCGACGGCCGCCGCGACATCTGGCGCTCCGCCGACGACGCCCTGGCCTCCACCGCCAACTACCTCCAGGCCTCCGGCTGGAAGCCCGGCCAGAGCTGGGGCTTCGAGGTGCGCCTGGCCCAGGGCTTCGACTACGCCCAGGCCGACATGAGCATCCGCAAGCCGATCGGCGAATGGCTGCGCCTGGGCGTGCAACCGGTGGGCGGGCGCCTGCCGGGCAACCCCCAGGCCACGGCCTCGCTGTTGCTGCCGGCCGGCTACCGCGGGCCGGCCTTCCTGGTGCTGGACAACTTCCGCGCCATCCTCAGGTACAACAACTCCACCGCCTATGCGCTGGCCGTCGGGCTGCTGTCGGACAGCTTCAAGGGCCTGGGCCGCATCGAGGCCGGCTGGCCGGTGGAAGACCGTCCGCTCAGCCGCAGCGAGCGCATCGCCCTGCAGCAGGGCCTGGCCGCTCGCGGCTACCAGCCGGGCAACCCGGACGGCATCATCGGCGCCAACACCCGCACGGCCATCCGCGCCTACCAGCAGAGCCAGGGCCTGCCGGCCGACGGCTACCCCACTCCGGCGCTGCTGGCGCGCCTGCAGCAAGGCGACTGAAAGGTCCAGTGCGGGCCGGCAACGCCGGCCCGCACCGACCGCCTCATTCGTAGAACAGCGTGAACATCGCCGAAGCCCGCACCGCACCGCCGCTGATGCGGTTGGAAGTCTTGTAGTACCTGGCCACCAGCGGGATCGACAGCGGCAGGTTGGAGCCCGAGACGTTCGCCTGGGTCAGGCGGGTGGACAGCGGCAGCACCGTGGAACTGGACGCGTCGCCCTGGAACAGTTGGATGCCGACGCCCGCCGCGTAGTCCGCGCCCTTCGCATTGTCGATGACGTTGGCGACGGTCGTGGCGTTCAGCGGATCGATCCTGTAACTGACCTTCATGCTGCCGCTGCACAGCAGGCCGATATTGAACGGGGCGGCCTTGCTGTCGTCGGTCATCACCCCGATGCCCGGCGGGAAGTCGGTGACCGTCACCTGGGGCATCCGCACGCGCACGTCGGTGCCCGAGGTGATCTGGCAGGCGGGCGCGCTGACGATGGTCTGCCCCGACAGGGTCAGCTGGGAGACCTCGATGGCGTTGTAGAACACTTGTGACAGGCCACCGATCCGTATCACGCCGGGGCTGACGTCGCCGGTCTTCACCAGATACACGATGAAGTGCGTGAAAGGATCGTAGGTGCCGGCCCGGTAGCTCCAGTTCAGCGCCGAGACTTCCGACCAGGTGCGGTTGTCGGTCAGCCCGAGCGGAAACGGATCGGGCACACAGGAAGACTGGCCCACGTTGCACCAGAACACCGCGATGCCGATACCGGGAACGTTCGTGGCATGGACCGCAGGATTGCCGGTGGGCTGGCCGATGTCGCTGCTCAGGCGGCCGCTGATACGCCCCGCCGAACAGCGGTTGAGCATGCCGGTGGCCCCCCATTTCCAACCCGAACGCCAGAGCACCGCGCCTACCGGTTTATCCCGCGGAACCGACAGCGTGGCAGGTAGAGGCCAATCGACTTTGCCGGGGCCAGCATACCCCGAGCCGCCGTTACTCCAGGAGCAGTCGGCCTGGGCCAGCACCGGCGACAGTAGCGCCAGGCCCGAGGCGATCGACAACCCCAGGGATTTCATGGGCAATGACAAGGATCCGACACGCAAGCATTTCCGTGACACTTCTCGTTCTCCATCCAGTGGCAGACGAACGGTGCCCGGAACCTCCGCACACGACTCCCCCGCTCCGTGGCAATGTGCCCCGGCTCGGCGGCAGGCGCCTGCCGGGTCGGACCATGATCGGGGTGCCGCCGCCCTGGCTCAACGGCCCGTCCGCGCAAATGCAAACGGGTTCCGCCGCCAGGGCTCAGGATGTCGAATGCGTCACTCGTAGATCATGCTGAAGGTCGCAGCGGTGTTGAGGGCGCCGGGCGTGACCCGCGCGCCGGTCTGGTAGTAGCGGGCGAACAGCGAGATACGCTGCGCGCCGCCCTGGGTCCAGCCCTCGAACACCGTCATCCGCAGCGGCAGCACCACGCTCTTGCCGCCAAGCTCGCGGAACAGCTGGATGCCGACGTTGCGCGCCAGGCCGTCGCCCTGCCGGTTGGCCAGGACGTCGGGGAAGTTGCTGGGGTACAGCGGATCGATGCGGTAGCTCAGGCGAATGTCCGGATCGCACTCCATGCGCAGGTCGAACGGCCGCCCCAGCCAGGGGTCGGGCAACACGCCGCCCTCCTGGAAGGCATCCACCGGGACCGTCGGCAGGCGTATGGTCTGGGTGCTGCTGGCGGGGTCGAGCCGGCAGCCCCGGGCGGTCACCTTCAAGCGCCCGTGGATGCTCAGCTCGCCGACGTCCAGGTTGTCGTAGCGCACCGTCGCGGTGCCGAGGAAGTCGTGCACGCCCGAGGCGATCGGCCCGGTCTTGACCAGCAGCACCAGCCAGTTGTTCTCCGGATCGTAGTCCCAGGGCCCGACCTCCCAGTCCAGACTGGTGACCGGCAGCGAGGGCTCGCAGCTGTTGCCCCGGTTGCACCAGTACACGGCGACGCCCACGCCCGGCACGTTGGTGGAATGCACGCCGCCGTTGTACCAGCCCGGCACCTCGAGCAGCGGGCCGATGTGCCCCGCCACCCGCCCGGACACCCTGCCCGAGGCGTTGCAGGCGATGCGCACGCCGGTGGCGTTTTGCCAGGCGCTGGAATACAGCATCCGGCCTGGCGCCAGGTCCTGGGGGAAATCCAGGTCCGCCGGCAGCTCGACCTTGTAGACGGACTTCATGTAGCCCTGCTTGAAACTGCATTTCGCCCAGGCCGCCGGTGCGGCGAGGCACAGCAGCAGGCACAGGGCACAACCCAGGGTTCTGTTGAACATGGGAGGCCTCACTCGTAGGTCAGGGTCAGCGTGGCCGAGGTGGTCACCAGCCCCGAGGTGACCTTCGGGGAAATCTGGTAGTACCTGGCCAGCAGCGGGATGCGCACCAGGCCGGCCGCGGTCGAGGGGGTGTGCAGCAGCTTGGTCATGATGGGCAGCGGCTGCGCGTCCTCGCCATCGCCGTGGAACAGCTGGATGCCGACGTTCCTGGCCATGTGCGGCCCCTCGCGGTTGGCCATGACGCCCACCGCCGCGGCCGACAGCGACAGCGGGTCGACCCGGTAGCTGAGGCGGATGCCGGCGTCGCACTGCAGGTTGATGTCGAAGCGCTTCTGCCAGGGCTCCGGCAATACCCCCGGGCCCTGGAAGGCATCCAGGGGCGCGGTGGGCATCTGCACCACCAGGTTGGGCGTGTCCAGCCGACAGGTCGGTGCGCTGGTGGTCAACGAGCCCTGGACGCTGAGCGTACCGATGTCCAGGTCGATGTAGCGTACCGTCGCCGTGCCAGCGAAGCTGTGGAGGCCAGCCTGGAGCGGCCCGGTCTTCACCAGCCGCACCCACCAGTTGTTCCTGGGCGAATAGGTCTCGGCAAACACCCGCCAGTCCAGCTTCTGTACCAGCGACACGCTCTCGTTCGGCACGGGAGGGCTTCCGCACTTGGAGTCGTAGTTGCACCAGAACACCTGGATGCCCACACCCGGAATGTCGGTATCCAGCACCTCGCCATTGCCGAACCCGGGAATGCCCGACAGTGGCGCACCGAAGCCGCCGCCCAGTTGGCCCTGGGCTTGGCCGCTGCTGTCGCAGCGGATGGTCACGCCGGTCGCGCGCCGCCAGCCGCTGTCGAACAGCGCGGTGCCGACCGGCACGTCCCGCGGAACGGCCAGGACGTTATCGATGTGCACGCCGAAGGCCGAGGTCATGTAGCCCTCGTCGAAGGCGCAGGAAGCCCAGGCCGAGGGCGCGGCGAACAGCAGCAGGCAGAGCGACAGGGTTGTTCTCAGCATGGGGAGTCTCCGTGGACGCCGGGCGCCCACCTGTCAGTTGGCGGATCGGCGGCAGAGCGCCTCGAGACGGAAGAACGGCTGGCCTTCGGCCTTCGCTTCCGGCAGTTGGTAGGCGGCCGCGCACTGGCGGTCGGGGCTGGTTCCCCAGCGCACCAGCAGTTCGCCCTGCGCCTGTTCGGCGCGCAGGAACACGCGGCTGCCCTGCCCCACCAGGGTCAGGCTGGTACCCTCGGCATCCAGCACCTCGGCGCCCACCGGCAGCTTGCCGCCGTCCTCGTCCCGCAGCGTCAGCAGCAGCGGCTGGCCGTTGCGCGTCGGGTACTTGAGCAGGGCCACCGAGCCGAAGCGCGGGGCCACCGTCTGCTCGGTCAGTTGCAGTTCGACGTCCTCGCCCAGGCCCTTGGGGTCCAGCCCCACGCGATTGCGCCGGTAGGGGGTGAGGCCGCTGGTGAAGGCGAAGCCGTTGCCGGCGACCTGCGCGCCGGTGCTGTTGACCAGGCCGGCGCCGCTGGCGCCGCGGGCCTCGACCAGGACCTTGGTCTCGCCCTGGTCGGGGCTGAAGTTGATGCCGCCGGCATGGGCCAGCAGGCTGCCGGACAGGCCCACGCCCAGTTGCCGGTAGCCGTCGCCATCGCTGACGCTGGCCGACAGCGAGGCGGCCGAGGCGCGATACTGGGCATTGGCGCCGCTGCTGGTGCTGCTGCCGCCGTCGTTGCGGCTGCGCGATGCGTAGACGCCGTAGCTGAAGGCGCTGCGCTCGCCGAGGGAGCCGGACAGGCCGAGCTGGGCATCGCTGGCGCCGTTGTCGGTGCGGCTGTAGGAACTGCTCAGGTAGGGCGAGCTGGGCGCGCGGCCCAGGGGCAGCGACAGGCTGAGCATGTACTGGTTCTGGCTCTGCCCGGACTGCGAGCGGGTGCGGCTGGCCGACAGGTTCAGGCTGCCCCAGCGCCAGCCGTTGCTGTAGCCGGCCTGGTAGCTGAGGTCGCTGCCGGCGTCGACGTTCCAGTAGTTCTGCGCCGAGCCGCTGAGGTAGAAGCTGCCCCAGCCGTCCGCCAGGGGCTGGCTGATGTTGGCCTGCAGGCGGTTGCGCTGGCGGAAGCGCCCGGTGCCGCCGGAGCCGTCGCTCAGTTCGGCGAACTCGCCCAGCCCCAGGTAGCCTTCGCTGGAAAAGCGGTAGGCGGCGACCGCGAAGTTGGTGCGCGTCGACTCCACCAGCTTGCTGTAGCTCAGCCGGTAGCTCTCCCCGCTGGCATCGCCGCCCAGGCCGTGGACCGGGTCCAGGCCGGAGGCGCTGGAGCGGGTGACGTCGAAGGCGAAGGCGCCCACCGGCGTGCTCAGCGCCACCCCGCCCTGCAGCGCCAGGTAGTTCTGCGCGACTATGCCGCCGGTGTAGCCGGTCCACAGGTTGGACAGGCCGCGCTGGTAGGTGCCCTGGAGGAACTTAGGCGCGTCGTCCAGGCGCTCGTCGCGGTACTCGCCGGCGCTGAGGCTGTAGCGCGACACGCCCGGACGCAGCAGCTGCGCCACGCTGGCGAAGGGCACGGTGAAGCGCCGTTCGCGGCCGTCGGCCTCGGTCACGGTGACTTCCAGGTCGCCGGCATAGCCGGTGCCGTAGAGCTCGTCAATGATGAAGGGGCCGGGCGCCACCGTGGTTTCGTAGAGGATGTTGCCGCCCTGGCGCACCGTGACCTTGGCGTTGGTCTCGGCGGTGCCGCGGATGGCCGGGGCGAAGCCACGCTGCGAGTCGGGCAGCATGCGCTCGTCCGAGGCCAGCTGGACGCCGGTGAAGGGCACGCTGTCGAACAGGTCGGCGGGGGTGTAGTACTCGCCCAGGGTCAGCTGCGACTTCAGCGCGGTGATGTCGCGCTGGGCGTAGCTGCTGATGGCGTCGTACTCGGAAACGCCGTCGGAGCGGCTGTAGCTGCCGTTGTGGCGCAGGCGCCAGTCGCCGAGGTTCACCCCGCTGTTGAGCCCGGCGTAGTACTGGCTGGAGCTGCTGCCGCCGACGTCGCTGCGGTAGGCGTTGGCGTTGTAGTCGACGAAGGCCGCGGTGATGCCACGGTCCCAGTCGCGCGGGTCGACGTGGTCGGCGCGGGTGCGGCGCAGGTAGGCCTGGGGAATGCTCAGTTCCAGGCGCATGTCGGCCAGGTCGGGCGCAACCCGGCTGTCCGGGATCAGGCGCTGGAGGTCGATGCACGCCGGGTCGGCGGCCTGCAGCGCCTCGCGGGCCTCTGCCGGCAGGCGGTCGATGGCCAGCCCCAGCAGCGGCAGTTGCTCGCGCGCCCAGCACACGCTGGCGTCCTCGCGCACCTCGACGCGCTGCCGCCCCTGCCAGTTGTCGTTGAGGTACAGGTCCAGCGTGTAGCTGCCGGGCTGCACCGGGCTGCCCTGCTCGAAGCGCGTCAGGTCGACCGTCTGGCCCGGCGCGTTGCGCAGGAAGTCGGTGTCGAAGCGCACCGGCTGGTCGTCCGCCCAGCCGACGAGGCTCGGCAGGCCGGCCAGGGCGGCGGCGAGCGAGCCCAGGGCGACGGTGGTCCCGCGCCGCCCGCTCCAGCGCCGGATGAAGCCTGTGCAGGAGCCCATGCCGGTCACGGCAGCTTGACCTTGTCGTCGGTGGCGACGCCGTAGTCGCTCATCCAGCTGTACTCCAGGGTGCCGCCGGCGGCCTTCAGGGTGGCGGGCAGGGCGAAGTCCTCGTGGGAGAACGGCTTGAGCATGCCCGGGCCGAGATCGTGGCCGCGCCCGCCCTGCTTCAGCCCCAGGCTGGCGTAGGAGACGTGGTAAGGCGTGGGATTTTCCCCGCGCAGTACGCGCTTGCCCGCCTGCTCCAGCACCTGCCAGCGCACCTTGCGCACCGCCTCCGCGGCGCTGCCGGGCAGCCCCGAGGGGCGGTAGAACAGCTTCAGCCGCGAACGCACGGCGATCTGCATGTAGCTGCGCTCGCTGGCGTCCGGCAGCGGCGGGATCTCCAGGGCGTTGAACCAGAACAGCGACTCGCGGTCGTCCGGCAGCGTCTCGCCGCTGAAGGCCACGCGCACCGACTGGCCCTTGGCGGGGTCGAGGCGGAAGATCGGCGGGGTGATGACGAAGGGCGCGTCGGCATCCTGGGGTTGCGTCTGGATGTCGCCTTCGTCGACCCAGATCTGCATCAGCGCCGGGACCTTGCCGTCGTTGCTCAGGCGGACGGTGATTTCCCGCTCGCCGGCGGGGTAGACCAGGCGGGTGCCCTGGACGGTGACGGCGGCCCAGGCGGAAGTGCTCAGGCACGCGGCAAAGGCGAGCCCTGCCGTCATTGCGACAGCACGAATCAGCATGCTCATGGAAACCTCGGTGGATGCCCCGGGAGTCGCCTCCCGGGGGAAGCGGGACTTACTGGTAGCTCATGGTGTACTGCAGGTTGGTCTTCAGTACGCCAGGGGTGGTGGTGGCACTGCTCGCGGCATACTTGGCGACGAACCCCAGGGAGGCCTTGCCGTCGGCACCGGACTCCACCTGGTAGCCGCCGGAGCTGGAGATGTCGCTCAGGTCGATCTTGGTGGTGCCGTCGGCGCGGAACAGGGCGACTTGCGCATTGGTGCCGCCGTTCGCGGGAGGGATGGTGTTGTTCAGGTTGCCGGTGGCGGGGTCGACGTTGCCGCCGGTGGCGAACACCGCGGCGACCATGGCATTGGCGTCGCAGCCGGTGGTGTTGAGGGTGAAGGTCTGCGAGCCGGCAACCGTCCCTGCGCCCTGCAGGAGGTCGGCGTTCACCGGCTGCAGGGTGACGAGCTGGCTGGCGCTGGAAGGCTCGAGGGTGCAGGTCTTGGCGTTGACCAGGCCCTCGAAGGTCAGGGTACCGTCGGCAGCCGTTGCCGCACCGGACAAGCCGGCCACGGAAAGACACGCCAGGGCGGCGATTAGCTTCTTGCTCATTTGTTCGAACTCCAGGTCGATACGGCGTCAGGCAGCGCTTGGCTGGCACTGACTCGTTGGTTGTCAGGGCGTCTTCAAAGGCCCGGACAAATGGTCGAACAAACTCGGAAATGAATTAAGGTAAGGGAACCCCCAAAAAACGTAGGAAACGCCCTATACGCCCAATCGAACTTTTCCCCTATACAGTCAGGGAAAGGCGCCTTCAGCCCCACTTATTTCCTGGCAATGTGCCACTATTCCCGTAAGCCATATCTGTGACCGGCCGCACAGAGGCCCGGGGCAAGCGCGGTTCGTGGGTATGGCGCGGAGGGGAAAGAGAGGTGTCGCAGGGAGGGGAAAATTCGCAGGATGAACGGCCGGCCCCTTGCGGGCCGGCCGGGGGTATCGGGCGCCGGTCAGCCGATCTTGCTGCCGTGGGCCTGCTGGTCGGCGTGGTACGAGGAACGCACCAGCGGGCCGGAAGCGACGTTCTTGAAGCCCATCTTCGCGCCTTCCTCGGCGAACCAGGCGAAGGTGTCCGGGTGGACGAAGCGCTGCACCGGCAGGTGGTTGCGCGAGGGCTGCAGGTACTGGCCGAGGGTCAGCATGTCGATGTCGTGCTCGCGCATGCGCTGCATGACCTCGATGACCTCGTCGTCGGTCTCGCCCAGGCCGAGCATCAGGCCGGACTTGGTCGGCACGTGGGGCACCAGTTGCTTGAACTTCTGCAGCAGGTCCAGCGACCACTCGAAGTCCGAACCCGGGCGCGAGGACTTGTACAGCCGCGGCACGGTTTCCAGGTTGTGGTTGAACACGTCCGGCGGCTCGGCGGCGGTGATTTCCAGGGCGATGTCCATGCGTCCGCGGTAGTCCGGGACCAGGGTTTCCAGCTGGATGCCGGGGGACAGCTTGCGGATTTCGCGCAGGCAGTCGGCGAAGTGCTGGGCGCCGCCGTCGCGCAGGTCGTCGCGGTCCACCGAGGTGATCACCACGTACTTCAGGCGCAGGTCGGCGATGGCGATGGCCAGGTTGGTCGGCTCGTCCACGTCCAGCGGCTTCGGCCGGCCGTGGCCGACGTCGCAGAACGGGCAGCGGCGGGTGCAGATGTCGCCCATGATCATGAAGGTCGCGGTGCCGCCGGAGAAGCACTCGCCCAGGTTCGGGCAGGAGGCCTCTTCGCACACGCTGTGCAGCTTGTGCTTGCGCAGCAGTTGCTTGATGCGGTCCACCTCGGGCGAGACCGGGATGCGCACGCGGATCCAGTCGGGTTTCTTCGGCAGTTCCTCGGTGGGGATGATCTTCACCGGAATGCGCGCCACCTTCTCGGCGCCGCGCAGTTTCACGCCGACTTCCACCTTGCCCGGCTTGCCTTGGCCCGGGGTCTCCACAACAGTGCTCATCTCAGTTCGATCCCGCCCGTTAGGGTCTTCTGTTCAGCGTAGCCAAGACGCTCGGTGAGTTCGCCGCGCAGGCGTTCGCGCACCTCGGCCAGGGTGATGGGGCCGGCCAGCTCGCGCAGCTGGGTCATGGCCATGCCTGCGTAGCCGCAGGGATTGATACGACGGAAAGGCTCCAGGTCCATGTCGACGTTCAGCGCCAGGCCATGGAAGGACCGGCCGTTGCGAATGCGCAGGCCGAGGGAGGCGATCTTCGCGCCGTCCACGTAGACGCCCGGGGCGTCGGGTTTGGACACGGCGCTGACGCCGAAGCCCTCGAGCAGGCCGATCAGGCTCTGTTCGATGCGCGTGACCAGCTCGCGCACGCCCAGGTGCGAGCGGCGCACGTCGAGCAGCAGGTAGGCCACCAGTTGGCCGGGGCCGTGGTAGGTCACCTGGCCGCCGCGGTCCACCTTGACCACCGGGATGTCGCCGGGCATCAGCACGTGTTCGGCCTTGCCGGCCTGGCCCTGGGTGAACACCCGCTCGTGCTCCAGCAGCCAGACTTCGTCGGGCGTGCCCTCGTCGCGCTCGGCGGTGAAGCGCTGCATGGCGTGCCAGGTCGGCTCGTAGGGCAGCACGCCGAGTTCGCGGAAGCCCAGGGAAGAACCGGCCTCGGGCATCACAGCACCATGTGCACGCGGCCGCTGGCGCGCAGGTCGCTGTGGATGTTCTGCAACTGGTCGACGCCGGTGGCGGTGATCAGCACCTGCACCGAGAGGAAGCGCCCGTTGCGGCTGTCGCGGCTCACCAGGGTGGTGACGTCCAGGTCCGGCGCGTGGCGCTGGATGATCTCCACGACCAGGTCGGCGAAGCCGTCGCCGGCGTCACCGATCACCTTGATCGGGTAGCGTTCGCAGGGGAACTCGATCTTGGGCGCGGGAGGAGTGCTGGTATCAGTGGTTTCAGTCATGGCTGTCGCGGGCGGGTAGCCCGCCTCCGCACGAAGCTCCCGGGTCGGGAGGTTCCGGATGGATCGGACCTGACGGCTGCCGACGCCACGGGGGAGGTCGATCAGGCGCAGGCGCGCATTTTACCTGAGTCGAACGCGCGCATGCGTAGAAATTCCCGGGCTTGTATACAAAAGTACGAGCCCGGGGGACCGTCGGTCAGTTGAACAGGCCGTAGAAGAACAGGCGGATGCTATCCCACAGGCGGCGGAAGATACCACCCTCCTCCACGGCGTTCAGGGCCACCAGGTCGGAGGTGCGCACGACCTTGTCGCCCAGCTTCACTTCCACCTTGCCGATCACCTGGCCCTGCTGGATCGGGGCCATCAGCTGCGGCTGCAGCACCATGTTGGCCTGCAGCTGCTTGAGCTGGCCGCGCGGCACGGTCATGGTCAGGTCTTCGGACAGGCCGGCCTTCACTTCATGCTCGGAGCCCTTCCAGACCATGGCCTTGGTCAGCTCGGCACCCTTCTTGTAGAAGGTCTGCGATTCGAAGAAGCGGAAGCCGTAGGTCAGCAGCTTCTGCGTCTCGGCGGCGCGGGCCTGCTCGCTGTTGGTGCCGAACACCACGGCGATCATGCGCTGGCCGTCACGCACGGCGGAGGCCACCAGGCAGTAGCCGGCTTCCTCGGTGTGGCCGGTCTTCAGGCCGTCGACGGTCTTGTCGCGCCACAGCAGCAGGTTGCGGTTGGGCTGCTTGATGTTGTTCCAGAGGAATTCCTTCTGGGCATAGATGGCGTAGTGGGTCGGCTCGCCGTAGATGATGGCGCGGGCCAGGGTCGCCATGTCGCGGGCCGAGGAGTAGTGCTCCGGGTTCGGCAGGCCGGTGGCGTCCATGAAGTGGGAATTGGTCATGCCCAGCTTCTGCGCGGTGTTGTTCATCATGTCGGCGAAGGCGTCCTCGCTGCCGGCGATGTGCTCGGCGAGGGCGACGGAGGCGTCGTTGCCCGACTGGATGATGATGCCGTGCAGCAGGTCGCTGACCGACACCTGCGAGCCCAGCTTGATGAACATGCGCGAGCCGCCGGTGCGCCAGGCGTGCTCGCTGACGGTCACCATGTCGCTCTCGGCGATGCGCCCGCCCTCGATTTCCTTGGTGGCGATGTAGGCGGTCATCAGCTTGGTTAGGCTGGCCGGGGGCAGGCGCTCGTCGGCGTTGTTCTCCACCAGGACCTGGCCGCTGGCGCCGTCCATCAGCACCCAGGCCTTGGCCGCCAGCTGCGGCGCGGCGGGGACAACGGATTCAGCCGCCCAGCCGGCCACGGGGGCGCTGAGCAACACGAGCATGGACAGGCGTTTGGCGATGGTGATGATATTCATCCGTCTCTCTGGGTTCACTAATGGTCAAACAATCCCTTGGGGGAATTCCCGGGCGGCCTCTGGCGTGCCGCTTGATCGGTGCGCCGCGTTCAGTCCGGGCGCACCAGCTTGGGTTGGCCGAGGTTGGCCAGGCGGATGCTGTCCTGCATCCGCGCCGCTTCATCCTGCGTTCCGATCGGCCCCAGGCGTACCCGGTGCAGGGTCTGCTTGTTGACCACGACCGAGCTGATAAAGACCTGGGCGGAAGTCATGCCGCTGATCTTGTCCCTGAGCAGTTCCGCAGCGTCCGGGTTGGCGAAGGCACCCACCTGGAGATACAGGCCAGCGGCTGGTAATGAAGCGTTTTTTTTTGAGTCGACCTGCACCGGCGCCACGGGCGCGGCGTGCTGCGCCGGCGGCGGGGTGTAGACCTCGATCGGCTGGGCCATGGCCACCGCCTGGGGCTGCGCGCCGGCCGCCGGGGCGCTCTGCACCGGCGCCATCTTCGGCTGCGCCAGGACCATCGGCACCGGCCGCCCCTGGGCGGCCCACCAGCGCTGCGGGTCGATGCCCTCGACCTTGACCCGCGCGGTGCCGGTCTCGGCGTAGCCGAGCTTCTTGGCCGCGGCGAAGGACAGGTCGATGACGCGGTCGGAATAGAACGGGCCGCGGTCGTTGACGCGGACGATGACGCTCTTGCCGTTGTCCAGGTTGGTCACCCGCACGTAGCTGGGCAGCGGCAGCGTCTTGTGCGCCGCGGTCATGCCGTAGAGGTCGTACATCTCGCCGTTGGCGGTGGCCTGGCCGTGGAACTTGGTGCCGTACCAGGACGCCGTGCCGGTCACGCTGTAGGCGCGCGCGTCGCTGAGCGGGTAGTAGGTCTTGCCCAGCACGGTGTAGGGATTGTTCTTGAACGGGCCGTTGTGCGGCATCGGCACGGCATCGGGGATGCGCGATACGTCGACGTCCCACCAGGGGGCGCCGTCGCGGTGCGGCCGGTTGTAGTCCATCGGCCCGGAAAGGCCGCCGCTTTTCGCCGGCTGCGGAGCCCGGGAGCTGGTGCAGCTGGCGAGCAGCACGGCGCTCAGGCCGAAGCACGCCGCCGCCGACCAGAAGCCCGGTCGCTTCAGTCGCTGGTTCACTGGACACCTCGCGCCCGGACGATCTCGCCGGCCAGCTGATGGACCGCCATGGCGTACATGGCGCTGCGGTTGTAGCGGGTGATCACGTAGAAGTTGGGCAGCCCGACCCAGTATTCGGGGCCGTCGGCGCCTTCGAAGCGGATGGCGGTGACCTTGAGGTCGTCGCGCAGCACGTCATGGGTGCGCCAGCCCGCGGCGCGCAGCTGGCCGAGGCTCATCTGCGGCTCCAGGCCCTGGGTGATGGCGTCCTGGGCGCTGTCCATGCTCAGCTCGGCCTGCGACACCACCGGCTCGCCGGCCTGCCAGCCATGCTGCTTGAAGTAGCTGGCGACGCTGCCGATGGCATCGGTCGGGTCGGTCCAGATGTTGATGTGGCCGTCGCCGTCGAAGTCCACGGCGTAGGCGCGGAAGCTGCTGGGCATGAACTGCGGCAGGCCCATGGCGCCGGCGTAGGAGCCGTTCAGGCCGAGCGGGTCGACCTGCTGCTCGCGGGCCAGCAGGAGGAACTGCTTGAGTTCCTTGCGGAAGAAGTCGGCGCGCGGCGGGTAGTCGAAGGCCAGGGTGGACAGCGCGTCCATCACCCGGTAGTTGCCGGTGTTGCGGCCGAAGAAGGTCTCGACGCCGATGATCGCCACTATGTACTGGGCCGGCACGCCGTAGTCCTTCTCCGCGCGGGCCAGGGCCTCGGCGTTCTGGTTCCAGAACTCCACGCCGCGCTTGATGCGCGCGTCGGTGAGGAAGATCGGCCGGTAGTCCTTCCACGGCTTGACGCGCTCGGCGGGCCGGGAAATGGCGTCGAGGATCGACTGCTTGCGTTCGACGTCCTGGAACAGCGAAAGCAGCTGCTCGTCGGCGAAGCCGTAGTCGCGGGTCATCTCGCCGACGAACTGGGCGACCTGGGGCGAGCCGTCGTAGTCGCCCGCCTGGGCGGCGCCGCCGAAGCCGATGGCCCCGGCCAGCCCCACCCAATGGACACCCCTGACGGCCCACTCGCGCAGTATCTGCATTCCTTTCTTCACTCTGGTCTCAACGTTTCTTCTTCAAACCTGGGCGATCCATTTCCGGTGCGTATGAATCGACATCAAAACCCCGAACCCTGACATCAGCGTCACCAGCGAAGTTCCGCCGTAGCTGATGAAGGGAAGCGGAACCCCCACGACCGGCAGCAACCCGCTGACCATACCAATGTTGACGAACACGTACACGAAGAAGGTCATGGTGATGCTGCCGGCCAGCAGCTTGCCATACAGCGTCTGGGCCTGCGCCGTGATCACCAGCCCGCGGTAGATCACCATCAGGTACAGGGCCAGGAGCAGGCATACCCCCACCAGGCCGAACTCTTCGCCGAGCACGGCAATGATAAAGTCCGTATGGCTTTCCGGCAAAAAATCCAGGTGCGACTGGGTGCCCAGCAGCCAGCCCTTGCCGAACACGCCGCCGGAACCGATGGCCGCTTTTGACTGGATGATGTTCCAGCCGGTGCCCAGCGGGTCGCTTTCCGGGTCGAGGAAGGTCAGCACGCGCTGCTTCTGGTAATCGTGCATGACGAAGAACCACATGGCCACCGCCACCGGCACCGCCGCGGTCACTGCGCCGAGGATCCAGCGCCACTGCAGGCCTCCGACGAACAGCACGAAGGCGCCGGAGGCCAGCACCAGCATGGCAGTGCCCAGGTCCGGCTGCTTGAGGATGAGCACGAAGGGCACGCCGATCAGCGCCAGGCTGATCGCCAGGTGCTTGAGGTTGGGCGGCAGGTTGCGCTTGGACATGTACCAGGCCAGCGTCATGGGCATGAACAGCTTCATGAACTCGGCGGGCTGGAAGCGAATCACCCCGGGGATGTTGATCCAGCGCGTGGCGCCCATGGCGTTGTGGCCCATGACGTCCACCACCACCAGCAGCAGCACCCCGATCAGGTAACCCAGCGGCACCCAGCGCGCCAGGAAGCGCGGCTCGATCTGGGCGATGACGAACATCATCACCAGGCCCAGGCCGAAGGACGAGGCCTGCTTGAGCAGCAGGTCCCAGCTCTTGCCGCTGGCCGAATAGAGGACGAACAGGCCGGCCGCGCCCAGCACCAGCAACAGCAGCAGCAGCAAGCCGTCGATGTGCAGCCGCTGCAGCAGGCTGGCGCGCCGCTTCATCACGTCCTCGTTGGACAGCGTGCGGTCGAAGTTGGGGTTCATGTTCATGCTCATGGCTTCGGCGCCTCCGCCACCTGTGGCGCGAATTCGGGCTTGAGCTTGCCGCTCTCGTCCAGCAGCCAGGCGTCCATCACCTGCTTGAGCACGGGGGCGGCGACGCCGGAGCCGGACTCGCCGTTCTCCACCATCACCGACACCGCGATCTGCGGGTTGTCCGCCGGGGCGAAGCCGATGAACAGCGCGTGGTCGCGGTTGCGCTCGTTGAGCTTGGAACGGTCGTAGCGCTCGTTCTGCTTGATCGCCACCACCTGCGCGGTACCGGACTTGCCGGCGATGCGGTAGACCGAGGCGGCGCCGACCTTGTGCGCGGTGCCGCGGGCATTGTGCACCACTTGCTGCATGTCGGAGTCGATCAGTTCCCAGTTGCCCGGCTCGCGCAGCTCGATGTCGGGCATCGGCTCGGGGTCGACCGGCGGCTGGCCGTCGACGGTCCTGGCCAGGTGCGGGCGGATCCACTTGCCGTGGTTGGCGATCAGCGCGGTCATCTGCGCCAGCTGCAGCGGCGTGGACTGCATGTAGCCCTGGCCGATGCCGAGGATCAGCGTCTCGCCGGGGAACCAGACCTGGCGGCGGGTGGCGCGCTTCCACTCGCGCGAGGGCATCAGCCCCGGCGACTCGCCGTACATGTCCAGGGACACGCGCTGGCCGAAGCCGAAGCGGCTCATGTAGTCGTGCAGCCTGTCGATGCCGAGCTTGTGGGCGAGGTCGTAGAAGTAGGTGTCGTTGGAACGCATGATCGCCGTCTCCAGGTTCACCCAGCCCTCGCCGGAACGGTTCCAGTTGCGGTACTTGTGATCGTAGTTGGGCAGTTGGTAGTAGCCGGGGTCGAAGACCCGCGAGCTGGGCGTGACCACCCCGGCGTCGAGGCCGGCCAGGGCCACCGCCGGCTTCACCGTCGAGCCCGGCGGGTACAGGCCGCGCAGCACGCGGTTGTACAGCGGGCGGTCGATGGAATCGCGCAGCGCCGAGTAGTCCTTGAAGCTGATGCCGGTGACGAACAGGTTGGGGTCGTAGCTGGGCTGGCTGACCATCGCCAGCACCTCGCCGGTGGCCGGCTGGATCGCCACGATGGCGCCGCGGCGCCCGCCCAGGGCCTCCTCGGCCTTGGCCTGCAGCTTGCTGTCGATGCTCAGGACGATGTCCTTGCCCGGCACCGGGTCGGTGCGCTTGAGCACGCGCAGCACGCGGCCGCGGGCGTTGGTCTCGACCTCCTCGTAGCCCACGGTGCCGTGCAGCTCGGCCTCGTAGAACTTCTCCACGCCGGTCTTGCCGATGTGGTGGGTGCCGGAATAGTTGACCGGGTCGAGCACCTTCAGCTCTGCCTCGTTGATCCGCCCGACGTAGCCCACCGAATGGGCGAAGTGCTCGCCCAGCGGGTAGTGGCGGACGAACTGCGCGGTGACGTCGATGCCCGGCAGACGGTACTGGTTCACGGCGATGCGGGCGATCTGCTCCTCGGACAGCTCGAACATGATCGGCACCGGCTCGAACGGCCGCCGGCCCTGCTTCATGCGCTTCTCGAAGATCGCCTTGTCTTCCTCGGTCAGGCCGAGGATCTCCACCAGCGCCTGCAGCTCCTGCTGCAGGTTCTCGGTGCGCTCGCGGGTGACCGTGAGGCTGAAACTGGGGCGGTTGTCGGCGATCAGCACGCCGTTGCGGTCGTAGATCAGGCCGCGGTTGGGCGGGATCGGCTGGACGTGGACGCGGTTGTTCTCCGACAGCGTCGAGTGGTACTCGTACTGGGTGACCTGCAGGTGGTACATGCGCGCCACCAGCACCAGGGCCAGGAGGAAGATCGCCACCGCGCCGACGACGACCCGGCGACGCACCAGGCGGGCGTCCTTCTCGTGGTCCTTGAGTTGTATCGGCTGCGGCATCGGGTACGGCTACGACTACTTGTGGTAGGGGTGCCCGGACAGCACCGTCCAGGCGCGGTAGATCTGCTCGCCCACCAGGATGCGCACCAGCGGGTGCGGCAACGTCAGCGGCGACAGCGACCAGCGCTGTTCGCTGCGCGCGCAGACCTCCGGCGCCAGCCCTTCCGGGCCGCCGACCATGAGGTTGACGGTGCGCGCGTCCAGGCGCCAGCGGTCCAGCTCGGCGGCCAGTTGCGGGGTGCTCCAGGGCTTGCCTTCGACTTCCAGGGTCACCACCCGTTCACCGGGCTGCACCTTGGCCAGCATGGCTTCGCCTTCCTGGCGGATCAGCCGCGCCACGTCGGCGTTCTTGCCGCGCGTGTTCAGCGGGATCTCCACCAGTTCCAGGGACAGCTCCGAGGGCAGGCGCTTGACGTACTCCTGCCAGCCCTCCTCGACCCAGCGCGGCATGCGCGAGCCGACCGCGATCAGACGCAGGCGCAAGGGCGCTTACTCGCCGCTGTGGTGGGCGCGGCTCTGTTCGGCGCCGAGCCAGAGGCGCTCCAGGTCGTAGAACTGGCGGGTGGCCGGCTGCATGACGTGGACCACGACGTTGCCCAGGTCGATCAGCACCCATTCGCCGCCTTCCTGGCCTTCGCTGCCGATGGGCTTGACGCCCTGTTCCTTGACCTTCTCCAGGACGTTGTCGGCCAGCGACTTGACCTGGCGGCTGGAGGAGCCGGAGGCGATGACCATGACGTCGGTGATGCTGGTCTTGTCGCGTACGTCGAGGACGGTGATGTCCTGCGCTTTCATGTCTTCCAGAGCGGCGACGGCCAGCTCGACCAGTTGTTCGGTTTGCATTGAATGACTCTCTAGTTTGCCAGGGACGCGCGGTACAGCCCGTGCGCCTCGATGTAGTTCAATACCGCGTCCGGCACCAGGAAGCGCGGCGAGCGCCCCTGCGCCAGCAGGGCGCGGATCTGGGTGGCCGACACCGCCAGGGGCGTCTGCCAGATGAAAGTGACCTGCCCGGCCGGCCCGGCGAGGGCGTTGGGGTCGGCCATGCTACGCGCCGCCAGCAGGTCGCGCAGGGCTTCCGGCGCTTCCACGTCGGCATCCGGGCGCTGCAGCACCAGCATGTGGCAGTGCTGCAGCAGCTCGTCCCAGCGGTGCCAGGTGGGCAGGCCGCAGAAAGCGTCCCAGCCGACCATCAGGAACAGCTGCGCCTCGCTTCCCAGCTCCGCGCGCAGCGATTCCAGGGTGTCGATGGTGTAGGACGGCTTGTCGCGGGCCAGCTCGCGGGCATCCACCGTCAGGGGCGCGACGCCGGCCACCGCCAGCTCGACCATGGCCAGGCGCTGCTGCGCCGAGACCTGCGGCGTCTCGCGGTGCGGCGGGCGCGCCGCCGGCAGCAGGCGCAGCTCGTCCAGGCCCAGCAGCTCGGCGGTTTCCAGCGCACTGCGCAGGTGCCCGATGTGCACCGGATCGAAGGTGCCGCCGAAGAGGCCGATCCGCCGCGCTTGCCGTTTACTCATCAGGTGCGCACGTGCCCGTCGCCGAAGACCACGTACTTCTCGCTGGTCAGGCCTTCCAGGCCGACCGGGCCGCGGGCGTGCAGCTTGTCGGTGGAGATGCCGATCTCCGCCCCCAGGCCATACTCGAAGCCGTCGGCGAAGCGCGTCGAGGCGTTGACCATGACCGAAGCCGAATCCACCTCGGCGAGGAAGCGCCGGGCGTTGCTGAAGTTCTCGCTGACGATGGCGTCGGTGTGCTGCGAGCCGTAGGTGTTGATGTGCTCGATGGCGCTGTCCAGGTCGTCGACGATGCGGATCGACAGGATCGGCGCGTTGTACTCGGTGCGCCAGTCTTCCTCGGTGGCCTCCAGCACGTCGCTGCCCAGCAGCGCGCGGGTGGCGGCGTCGCCGCGCAGCTCCACGCCCTTGTCGCGGTAGATGGCGGCCAGCGGCGGCAGCACGCGCGCGGCGATGGCCTTGTGCACCAGCAGGGTTTCCATGGTGTTGCACGGCGCGTAGCGCTGGGTCTTGGCGTTGTCGGCGATGCGGATGGCCTTGTCGAGGTCGGCCGACTCGTCGATGAACACGTGGCAGATGCCGTCCAGGTGCTTGATCACCGGCACCTTGGCCTCGCGGCTGATGCGCTCGATCAGCCCCTTGCCGCCGCGCGGGACTATCACGTCGACGTACTCGGGCATGCTGATCAGCGCGCCCACGGCGGCGCGGTCGGTGGTCTCGACCACCTGCACGGCGCTCGCCGGCAGGCCGGCCGCGGCCAGGCCCTGCTGGATGCAGCGGGCGATGGCCTGGTTGGAATGGATGGCCTCGGAGCCGCCGCGCAGGATGGTGGCGTTGCCCGATTTCAGGCACAGGCTGGCGGCGTCGATGGTCACGTTCGGCCGCGACTCGTAGATGATCCCGACCACGCCCAGGGGCACGCGCATCTTGCCGATCTGGATGCCCGAGGGCACGAAGCGCATGTCGCGGATCTCGCCGATGGGGTCCGGCAGCTTGGCCACCTGGCGCAGGCCCTCGATCATGTCGTCGATGCGCGCCGGGGTCAGCGCCAGTCGGTCGAGCATGGCTGGCTCCAGGCCATTGGCCCGGCCGGCGGCCAGGTCCTGCTCGTTGGCGTGGGCGAGCTGCTCGCGGGCAGCGTCCAGGGCATCGGCGGCGGCCAGCAGGGCGGCGTTCTTCTGCGCGGTGGAGGCCCGCGCGAGCACGCGCGAGGCTTCACGGGCGGCGCGGCCCAGGCGGCTCATATAGTCGAGGACGGACTCGGTCATGGTTCGTACGCGTCTGCGTGAGGGAAATGCGCGATTATAGCGACCCCGCCTGCGCCCGCCCAGCCACAGCAGCCAGCCGGTAGACAGGGCGTCCCACCGGCGCGCCGGTAACGCCGCCCGGGCGCCGCGGGCCGCGCCCCGGCTGCGGAACGGTGACACCCGCAACAGCGCGTTGCGATTTCCCCCGCCCGAAGGTTGGGTAAACAAAAGGCCGGCCTCTGTCTACCTTGGAGCCACCCCGCCGCGCACTGCCAGCCGTTCGCCATCCGGCACGCCAGGGAAGAACAACAAGAGGCGGAACACCGCCGGAGATTCGCCATGCGCTACCGCACCGACTACAGCGCCCAGGCCCTCACCGCCGCCCCGGCGGTGCTCGAACTGGACGGCTGGCAACTCCACTACCAGGCCTTCGCCCACCGCGCGGACGACCCGCGCCCGCCGGTGCTGCTGCTCGGCGGCGCCTTCCAGAGTTTCCGCTCCTTCGCCGGCGAAGTCAGCGAGCTGCTCGCCGAGCACCCGGTGATCCTCCTCGACCTGCCCAGCCAGGGCGGCAACCTGCAACTGGCGCCGCAGCTGAGCCTGGAGGACCTGGCCGACCTGATCGCCGCCTTCGCCGAGGCGCTGCGCCTGCCGCCGCTGATGCCCATCGGCCTGTCCTACGGCTCGGCCCTGGCCGCCCTCTTCGCCGCCCGCCACCCCGGACGCTGCGCGCGCCTGCTGCTGGCCGGCATCACCGCCTTCGGCCGCCCCGGCGCCCGCGCCCTGCTGGAAGAAGCCCTGGCGCGCCTGGACCTGGGCCAGCACGAGCCCTTCGCCAACGGCGTGCTGACCGGCCTGGTCAACCCGCTGCGCCTGGCCGATACCGGCGTCTCCCCGATGTTCCGCAAGGCCCTGCTGCGCCAGTTGCAGCGCCTGACGCCGGCGGAAGTCGAACGCTACCGGCAGAACAGCCGGCGCCTGCTGGCCTTCGGCGGTTTCGAGCGCCACCCGCAATGCCCGACCCTGGTGCTGGCCGGCGAATACGACCACTTCACCCAGCCCTGGGAACACGCCGAATTCGCCCTCGCCTGCGCCGACGCGCAGTTCGCCCTGATCCACGACGCCGACCACCTGGCCCAGTTCGAACGCCGCGGCGCCTGCGCCCGGCTGTACACACCCTTCCTCGACGGCCAGCCGCTACCACTCAACGCCGCCGGCAGCACGCGCTTCCAGCGCCAGCAGCTGCCGCACCTGGAACGCCGCTTCGAACCGCGCCTGGCGCCACCGCAACCCCGCGCCCTGCTGCGCCACGCCGACGGCGGGCAATGGCGCGCCGAACTGGTGGAAATCGGCTACTTCGGCGGCCTGGCCCACGCCGACCTGCCGCCGGAACTGCCGCAACGCGGCTGGCGCCTGACCATCCCCGGCGTGGAAGAACTGGACATCCTCCCGCTGCGCCGCACCACGGACGGCGTCACCTTCATCTTCCCCCACGGCGATCCCCGCGCCAGCGCCAGCCTGGCGGAGATGGTGGTGCCGCTGCAGCAAGGGGCCTGCGCGGCCTGAGGCAATGGAACGGCGGATAACCGCGAACGGTTATACGCCCTACGCCCAAACTCCCGTAGGGCGCATAACGCCCCAGGCCCGCGCCTACACTTCCGGCAAACACAACGCCCCGTAGGATGGGTGGAGCGAAGCGATACCCATCACCGTGACCGCATGGGTTTCGTAAACTCAACCCATCCTACGAAGAGCCGGTCAGGTGCGGGCTTCGATGACGCGCACCAGGCTCGGCATCCGCCCGCGCGGCAGGCACAACTCGGCGCCGTGCACCTGCGGGTCGAGCACTTCCACGCCGGCGAAGCCGCAGCCGCGGAAGGCCGCGGCTATTTCCGCCTCGCTGCGGTAGTGCAGCGGGTAGCCGCCGCGGGTGAGCCGGCCGATCAGGCCGACGCCCCAGCGGATCTGCCGGTAGCGCGGGTGTTCGCGCAGGTCGGGGTAGAGTTCGGTAAGGTAGGTGGCGGCCGGGAAGTCGGCCAGGACCGCCGCCAGGCGCGTCCAGAAGCCCTCGATCAGCGGGCGCTGGAAGTAGTTCACCAGGCCCTCGGTGATCACCACCACGGGGCGCTGGCGATCGAGCTGGGCGAAGAGCGCGGCCAGGGTGTGCGGGCCGGTCTCGGCGAGAATGTCCACGGGGTGCACCCGGTGCCTTTCGTCCAGCCAGCCCTGCCCTTGCAGCAGGGCCGACTTGCGCGCGGCCATGGGCGGCAGGTCCGCCTCCAGGTAGTCCAGTTGTGGGTAACGCTGACGGAAGCGCCTGCCGCGCGGCGACAGGCCGCAGGCGATCTCCACCACCTGGGTGACGCCGCGCTGCTCGATGGCCTGGCGCAGGCGCGCGTCTATCAGCAGGTGGCGCTGCAGCAGGAAGTCCTCGATGTTCAGCCCGAAGCCCAGGCGCGCGCCCCAGGCAATCGGCGCCACGCAGCCGTGCACCCAGCGCCCGAAGGCGGTGGCGAAGGCCGGCTCGGCGAGCTTGTGGCGGAACCAGACATAGCCGGTGTAGTGCGCACTGGGGGTGATGTGCGCGCTGTCGGCGCGGATGCGTTCAGCCATGATTCAGTCTCTTGTTGTTATCATCCGCCAGCCTAAGAGCGCCCTGGTACCCACGACAATCCCATGCCTGCCGATCCCATCCTTGGTTTGCCCTGGCCCGAAGCGCGGCCACTGCCCCATTCCTTCTTCGACCGCGACGCCCTGCTGGTGGCGCGCCAGCTGCTGGGCAAGGTGATCCGTCACCGCGTCGGCGAGCTCTGGCTGTCCACGCGGATCATCGAGACCGAAGCCTATTACCTGGCCGAGAAAGGCAGCCACGCCTCGCTCGGCTACACCGAGAAGCGCAAGGCGCTGTTCCTCGACGGCGGGCACATCTACATGTACTACGCGCGCGGCGGCGACTCGCTGAACTTCAGCGCAGGCGGCGCCGGCAATGCCGTGCTGATCAAGTCCGGCCACCCGTGGATGGACCGCGTCAGCGGCGACGAGGCCCTGGCCCGCATGCGCCAGCTCAACCCCGCCGCCGATGGCAGCGAGCGCCCGCTGGGCAAGCTCTGCGCCGGCCAGACCCTGCTGTGCAAGGCCATGGGCCTCAAGGTGCCGGACTGGGATGCCAGGCAGTTCGACGTGCAGCGGCTGTTCGTCGACGACATCGGCGACACCCCGGCCCAGGTCATCCAGACCACCCGCCTGGGCATCCCCCACGGCCGCGACGAGCACCTGATGTACCGCTTCGTCGACGCCGCCTTCGCGCCCTTCTGCACGCGAAACCCGCTGCGCCGCGGCCAGGTCGAAGGACGCGACTATTACCTGCTGGACAGCTCGGAAGCGCACCGCACATGAGCCTGGACCTGTTCAACCAATGGATCGCCGGCCACCCGCAGTGGCTGGGGCTGGTGGTCTTCCTCATCGCCTTCCTCGAATGCGCGGCGGTGGTCGGCCTGGTGCTGCCCGGCGTGGTGATGCTCTTCGCCGTGGCCGTGCTGGCCGGCGGCGGCGCCCTGGGCCTGGGGCAGACGCTGCTGCTGGCCTTCGCCGGCGGCCTGCTGGGCGACCTCTGCTCGTACTTCCTCGGCCGCCGCTTCCACCAGGACATCCGCCGCCTGCCGCTGCTGCGCCACCATCCGGAATGGCTGGCCGGCGCAGAAGGCTTCGTCGCCCGCTACGGCGTCACCAGCCTGCTGGTGGGCCGCTTCATCGGCGCCCTGCGGCCGTTCCTGCCGCTGGTGGCGGGCATGCTCGACATGCCCTTCGGGCGCTTCCTGGCGGTCTCCATCCTGGCCGCCGCCGGCTGGTCGGTGGCCTACCTGCTGCCCGGCTGGACCACCGGCGCGGCCTTGCGCCTGCCACTGCCGGAAGGCTTCTGGCCGGAGATGGCGGTGGTCGCCGGCGGCCTGGCCGTGCTCGGCGGCGCCTTGATCCATGCCTGCCTGAAGCGGCGCCACGGCACCGCACTGATCGCCGCCGGGCTGAGCACCGCCCTGCTGCTGGGTATCCTGATCGGCTGGCCGCACCTGGATGCCCTCGACCACGGCCTGATGACGCTGATCCAGCAGGAACGCAGCCCGCTGCTGAACCACATCATGGTGGCGGTGACGCGCCTGGGCGACTTCCGCACCCAGGTGATCGTCGGCATCGTCGTCAGCGGCCTGCTGCTGGGCCTGGGCAAATGGCGCCACGCGCTGTTCGCCGGCGGCACCCTGCTGGCCACGGCGCTGCTCAACACCACCCTCAAGCACTTCTTCGGCCGCGCCCGCCCGGAGGTGATCGCCGACCCGCTGAGCGCCTTCAGCATGCCCAGCGGGCACAGCTCGGCGTCCTTCGCCTGCTTCCTGGTGCTCGGCGTGCTGGCCAGCCGCGAGGGCTCGCCGCGGGTGCGCCTGACCTGGCTGCTGCTGGCCATGCTGCCGGCCGCGTGGATTGCCGGCTCGCGCCTGTACCTGGGCGCGCACTGGCCCAGCGACGTGATCGCCGGCGCCCTGCTCGCCGCCGCCGTCTGCGCCGCCGCGCTCTGGGCCAGCCAGTTGCGCCAGCCGCTGCCGGCCCTGCCCAGGCGCATCTGGTGGTGCCTGGTGCCGGTCCTGCTGCTGGTGTTCTCGGTCTCGGTCGGCTGGGACCTCAGCCACGCCGTGGCGCGCTACACCCCGCTCTGAGCCTCAACGCCAGGGCGCGCCGCGCAGATGCTCGGCGCAGCGCTGCTGGACGAACTCGCGCAACAGCGTCACCGGCGGGCTCAGCTGCGCGCGGTGGGTGCAGAACAGGTTCAGCGGCGCCGCCTCGCCCCGGTGGTCGGCCAGGGCCACTTCCAGGCGCCCGGCGCGCACGTCGGCGGCCACGTCCAGCCAGGACTTGTAGACCAGCCCGCGCCCGGCCACCGCCCAGCGCCGCACCACGTCGGCGTCGTCGCTGACGCGGTCGCCGGCCACCTCGACCGTCTCGTCGCCGAAGCGCCAGCGCTCGTGCACGCGCCCGCCGAGCATGTACAGCAGGCAGTTGTGCCGGGCCAGGTCCTGCGGCCGCTGCGGCCGGCCATGCTGGGCGAAGTAGGCCGGCGCGCCGCACAGCACGCGGCGGTTGTCCGCCGCCAGGGGCAGCGCCACCAGGCTGGAATCCGGCGGCTGGCCGAGGCGGATGGCCACGTCCACCGGCTGCCGGTAGAGGTCGGCCTGGCGGTCGCTGAGCAGCAGGCGCAGGACCAGCCGCGGGTGCTGCGCCTGGAACTCGTCCAGCCAGGGCAGCAGCACGTTGCGCCCCAGGTCCGAGGGCGCCGAGACCTGCAGTGGCCCGGCGATCTCGCTGCGCCCGCCGGCCAGCAGCTGGCGGCCCTCCTCCAGGCTCTGCAGCGAGGCCCGCGCATGGGCCAGGAACAGCTCGCCCTCGGCGGTCAGCCGCAGGCTGCGGGTGGAACGGGCGAACAGGCGCGCCTGCAGGGCGCCCTCCAGGCGCTTGAGCGCGGCGCTGGCCACCGCCGGCGACACCTCCAGCTCGCGGGCCGCGGCGGACAGGCTGCCGCGCTCGGCGGTGCGGACGAACAGTTGCAGGTCGTCGAAACGCAGCATTTTCAATTTTCCTTTGAAAGAGACTTTCTTCCTACCCGGTTTTTCTTCACAACGAAAGAGCGGAGGATGCGCCCATCCCCCACTGCCGCAAGGAAGAGTCCCGATGAGCAGCCCCCTCACCCTGATCGCCATCATCCGCGCCAAGCCCGGCCGCGCCGACGCCCTGCAGGCCCGCCTGGCCGAGCTGCGCGTGCCCTCGCGGGCCGAGCCCGGCTGCATCCAGTACGACCTGCACCGCGACCGCAAGGACGCCGACCTGATCTACATGATCGAGCAATGGCGCGACGAGGCAGCCCTCGCCGAGCACGAGGCCAGCGAGCACTTCCAGGCCTTCGTCGCGGCCAGCCGGGACGACCTGGCCGAGCTCGACATCCGCCTGATGAACCGCATCGACTGAGGAGCCGCCATGAAAGCCATCGGTTACACCCACAGCCGCCCGATCGACGCCGACGACGCCCTGCTCGACATCCAGCTGCCGGAGCCGACGCCCGGCCCGCGCGACCTGCTGGTGGAGGTCCGCGCCATTTCCGTCAACCCGGTGGACACCAAGGTGCGCCAGCGCGCGGAGCCTGCGGCCGGCGAATACAAGGTGCTGGGTTGGGACGCCGCCGGCGTGGTCCGCGCGGTGGGCAGCGAGGTCAGCCTGTTCCGCCCCGGCGACGAGGTGTTCTACGCCGGCGACCTGACGCGCCCGGGCAGCAACGCCGAACTGCAACTGGTGGACGAACGCATCGTCGGCGCCAAGCCGGCCAGCCTCGACTTCGCCCAGGCCGCGGCCCTGCCGCTGACCAGCATCACCGCCTGGGAACTGCTGTTCGAACGCCTGCAGATCGCCGAGGGCCCGGGCAGCGCCGGGCAGAGCCTGCTGATCGTCGGCGCCGCCGGCGGCGTGGGCTCCATCCTCGTCCAACTGGCCCGGCACCTGACCGGTGTAACCGTGATCGGCACCGCCTCGCGGGCGGAAACCCGGGAATGGGTCCGCGACCTCGGCGCCCACCACGTCATCGACCACGGCAAGCCGCTGAGCGAGGAACTGCAGCGCATCGGCATCGGCCAGGTGAGCCACGTGGCCAGCCTGACGCACACCGACAGTCATCTGCAGCAAATAGTCGCCAGTCTGCGCCCGCAGGGCCGCCTGGGCCTGATCGACGACCCGGCGAACCTGAACGTGAGCCTGCTCAAGCAGAAGAGCCTGTCGCTGCACTGGGAGTTCATGTACACCCGCTCGATGTTCCAGACCGACGACATGATCGAGCAGCACCGCCTGCTGCAGCGCGTGTCCAGCCTGGTCGACCAGGGCGTGCTGCGCACCACCCTGGGCGAGCACTTCGGCCGCATCGACGCCGCCAACCTGCGCCGCGCCCACGCGCTGCTGGAGAGCGGCAAGGCCAAGGGCAAGATCGTGCTGGAGGGGTTCTGAACGGCGGGAGGCACGGTACGCCGCCCCCACGCCATCCCCATGTAGGAGCACGCCCTGCGCGCGAACCGCGGGCAGGGCCCGCTCCTACAGTTCGCCGTGAGGCACGGCATTCCTCCCCCGGACCTTGTCCGCGATAGCCGGAGGTTTCGGCGCGATTCGCGGATAAGATCCGCTCCTACGCTGCCCCACCCGCACCGTTCCCTTGTAGGAGCGCGCCCTGCGCGCGAAATCGCGGGCAGGGCCCGCTCGCCGGGAGGCACGGCATTCCTCTCCTGTAGGAGCGGACCTTGTCCGCGATAGCCGGACATACCGACGCGATTCGCGGATGAGGTCCTACGCTGCAGGCGAGCACAGCTTTTCGTAGGAGCGCGCCCTGCGCGCGATTTCGCGGGCAGGGCCCGCTCCTACAGGTTATGGGGAGGTACGGCATCCCGGCCGGCGGATAACCGCGAACGATTATCCGCCCTACGGCTCGGCCTTGGCGAGCAGGCGACAGAGTTTTTCGGTGGCGGCCAGCATAGCGTAGCTCGGCCGCTCCAGGTTGCGGTCGGGCAGTACCCACAGCTGGTTCAGGCGCGTTGCGCTCAGTTGTTTCATGGCCCGCCATTGCGCCGCCTGTTCGGCGTTGGGCGCCAGTATCACTTGCGGATCGCGGGCCAGCACCGCTTCCATGCCCACCTGCGGCGCCGGCTGCTGCAGGTCGTCGAACAGGTTGCGCGCGCCGCACACCTGCAGGGCGTCGCTGACCACCTGGCGTCCGCCCAGCGTGTACAACGGGCGGTTCCATACCTGGTAGAACAGCCGCAGCGGGCGCTCGCGGGCGTACTGCCGGCGCAGCTCGGCGATGCGCTGGCGGAAGCTGGCGGCCAGGGCCGCGGCCTTGTCCTGGGCGTCGAGCAGAGCGCCCAGCTCTTCCAGTTGCCTGGGGATATCTTCCAGCCGGTGCGGCTCGGCGACGTAGAGCTTCAGGCCCAGGCCCTTCAGCCGCGCCATCTGCGCATCGGGAATGCTGCCGGGCCAGACCAGCACCAAGTCCGGCCGCAGGCTCAGCAGGCGCTCCAGGTTCAGTTGCCCGTAGCGCCCCAGCGAAGGCAGCGCCGCCAGTTGCGCCGGGCGTTCGTCGCCGTCGAGCACACCCACCAGGCGCGCGCCGGCGCCCAGTTCCAGGACGCTGTCGGTCATCGAGGGCGACAGGCTCACCACCCGCTGCGCCGCCAGTGCCGGCAGGCCTAGCGATAGCAGCAGGACGGCAACGAGCAGGCGCATCAGAGCAACTGGCGCGGCAGGCGGTACAGCCAGAGGATCAGCAGGCTGGTCAGCCCGAGGAGGATCAGCGCCACGCCGGACAGGTCGGTGAAGCACGCCAGCACGCCGATCCAGGCCGGCAGGCTGGCGCCGAGGACGCCGTTGCGCCAGGTGCGCGCCAGCTCCGCCCAGGCGGCGGGCTCTTCGGCCGTGTCACGGGCCTTGCCGGCGTCGATCAGGGCGAGCTTGTAGCGGCGGAACAGCGGCAGGGTGAAGTACATCGAGACCAGCGCGGCGACGTACAGCGGGGTGGCCAGCACGGCCAGGGCGTCGATCTCGAAGCCCCACAGCAGCAGCGCCAGCAGCGGCCCGAGAGCCAGCGCCAGGTGCAGCCACCACAGACGCCCCAGGCGGCCGAACTCGGCGGCGCGGTTCACTGCGTCTCGATCTCCGCCTCGCCCTGGTGCAGCTCGCCGAGCATGTGCCCGAGCTTGCCGGCCTTGGTCGCCAGGTAGCGCTTGTTGTGCGGGTTCAGGCCCTTCTGCAGGGGCACGCGCTCGGCCACGGTGAGGCCGTAGCCTTCCAACGCCTTGACCTTGCGCGGGTTGTTGGTCATCAGCTTCAGCGAGCAGACGCCCAGGTGCTGCAGCATCGGCAGGCACATGGCGTAGTCGCGCTGGTCGGCGCCGAAGCCCAGCCTGAGGTTGGCTTCGACCGTGTCCGCGCCTTCGTCCTGCAGGGCGTAGGCGCGGATCTTGTTCAGCAGGCCGATGCCACGGCCCTCCTGGCGCAGGTACAGCAGCACGCCGCGGCCTTCGCGGGCGATGGCCGAGAGCGCGCCTTCGAGCTGGAAGCCGCAGTCGCAGCGCAGGCTGAACAGGGCATCGCCGGTCAGGCATTCGGAATGCAGGCGACCGAGCACCGGCTGGCCGTCGTCGAGGGTGCCCATGGTCAGGGCGACATGTTCCTTGCCGGTTTCCTCGTCGAGGAAGCCATGCATGGTGAATTCGCCAAAGGGAGTGGGCAGCTTGGAGGCGGCGACGAACACGACGGACACCGGAAACTCCTGAAAGTCAGACAGTAGTAAGGAGCCGGCATTGTAACAGCAGTGCCGGGGCCGCCGTCATTGCGAAATCCGCAAGTTGGCTATCGAAGCCATCGATGGATCGGCGATCTGGCAGAGTCCATTCACGGCCTCGCGAGCTAGAGCAGAACAAGGCGGGAACAGGTTCGGAAACGCAGTTCAGGCCGCTAAATGAGCATTTCGAACCTGTTCCCAACGCAGTTATGCCGACGCGCAGCAGGCTGTGGAGGGCTCTCAATGTTTGGACTGGATATACATCATCCCCTGCTCCTCCCGCCAACCCACGCGGTTGAGGAAGCTCATGCCCAGCAGGATCTCGGTGGGGAACTCGCCCTCCAGCACGCTGGCGTCCACGCCCAGCACCTCGATGCCGCCGAGCTTCACACTGTTCAGGCTGATGCGCCAGCCCTTGACGGTGCCGCTGGCGGTGGAGGCGACCATGGGCTTGCCGACCACCCGGTAGTCGATGCCCAGGCGCCGCGCCTGGGCTTCGTTCATCGCCACCGTGGTGGCGCCGGTGTCGACCAGGAACTGGGCGTTCTGGCCGTTGATCGAGCCGGACACCCAGTAATGCCCGCCGGTGCCGCGGGCGATGCTCATTTCCTGCACCGGCGCCGGGGCCGAGTAGCCGCTGGCGTTGTATTCGCGACTCAGTTCGTAGGTGCGCTCCACGCCCTCGACGCGCAGCACCGCCTTGTGCGCGTCGGCGCTGACCACCTGCACGCCCAGCGGCCCGGTCTCGCCGACGCGGAGGAACTTGCGCTGGCCGTCGATGTTGACCACCGCGGCGTTGGGGAACAGCCCCACCACCCATACCTGCGGGGCGGCGAGGGCCGCGCTGGCGGCAAGGGCGAGGCTCAGGGCGGGCAGCAGGCGCAGCATGGTGGGGCTCCTTGTCGGCTGGCGCGAGGGTGGCGCCACGTTACACCTGCGCCGCTGCGCCGTCAGTGATGAAGTCGGCTGTTGTCAGGGCGGCTGTCGTCAGAGCAGCCAGGTGGCCCAGGCCCAGACCAGGCCCTGCATGGCCAGCCAGGCGAAGACCCCGGCGAGGACGTCGTCGAGCATGATGCCCACGCCACCGTGCACGTGGCGGTCGACCCAGCGGATCGGCCAGGGCTTGAGGATGTCGAAGAAGCGGAACACCAGGAAGCCCACCAGCAGCCACCACCAGCCCTCGGGCACCAGCCAGAGGGTGATCCACATGCCGACCATCTCGTCCCAGACGATGCCTTCGTGGTCGTGCACGCGCAGGTCGTCGGCGACCTTGCCGCACAGCCAGAAGCCGAACAGCATGGTCAGCCCCAGCATCAGCCAGTAGCCCCAGTCCGGCAGCAGCTGCCACAGCGGGACGAAGGGAATGGCCACCAGCGAGCCCCAGGTGCCCGGCGCCTTGGGCAGGGTTCCGGAGCCGAAGCCGAAGGCCAGGAAGTGCCAGGGGTTGCGCCAGACCGACGGCGGCACGGGCTGGGCGGGGGCTTGGTCGGGATGTTCGGGCACTGCGGTCACTCCGTGAAATGCAGGTAGCCGCCCTGGCGCGGCGTGATGTCGTGGCCTGCGCCGTCCAGCACGCGCACCCCGCTGCCGGCCTCGACGCGGCCGATGGCCGCCAGCTGCGGCCATTGCGCCTGCAGAACCGGCAACTGCGCAGGCGGCAGGGTGAAGGCGATGACGTAGTCGTCGCCGGCGCCGAGCTTGGCCTGCAGCGCGCGCTCGGCGCCCAGCAGGCTTTCCAGCGGCGCACTGGCCGGCAGGCGCTCGGCCTCGATGACCAGGGCCACGCCGGAGGCGCGGGCGATGTGGCCGCAGTCGGCGAGCAGGCCGTCGGACACGTCCAGCGCCGCCGTGGCGCGACCGCGCAGGGCCTGGCCGAGGGCCAGTTGCGGCTGCGGCGCCCAGTAGCGCGCCAATAGCGGCTCGGCCACTCCGGGTTCGGCGGCCAGGCGGCCGAGCACCAGCTCCAGGGCGCCGCCGGCCTCGCCGACCGGGCCGCCGACGCAGAGCAGGTCGCCGGGACGGGCGCCGCTGCGGGTCAGCGCCTGGCCGACGGACACCTGGCCGAACACCGTGAGGGTCATGCTCAGCGGGCCGCGGGTGGTGTCGCCGCCGACCAGCGCCAGGCCGCAGGCCGCGGCCATGCGGTTCAGGCCCCGGGCGAAGGCTTCCAGCCAGGCCGGGTCGGCCTCGGGCAGAGTCAGGGCGAGGGTGAAGGCCAGGGGCGCGGCGCCCATGGCCGCCAGGTCGCTGGCGGAAACCGCCAGGGCGCGCTGGCCGAGCAGGAAGGGATCGCACAGCGCGGGGAAATGCACGCCGGCCACCAGGGTGTCGGTGGACACCGCCAGTTGCTGCCCGGCGGCCGGCGCCAGCAGGGCGCAATCGTCGCCGATGCCCAGGGCCACGCCATCGGCCGCGGCCGCACAGGCGGCCGCGGCGAAATAGCGGCGGATCAGTTCGAACTCACCCATGCCTTGCGGCGGACTCAGCGCTTGGCGCCGCGCAGCTCGGCGGCGCGCAGACGCGGCGCCAGCTTGTCCAGCACACCGTTGACGAACTTGTGGCCGTCGGTGGCGCCGAAGGTCTTGGCCAGCTCGATGCCTTCGTTGATCACCACCTTGTAGGGCACGTCCAGGCGGTTGCGCAGCTCGTAGGTGGCCAGGCGCAGGATGGCCAGCTCGACCGGGTCGATCTCTTCCAGCGGGCGGTCCAGGCAGGGGGTGAATTCCTGGTCCAGCTCGGTCTTCAGGCGCGGCACGCCGTGGAGGATCTCGTGGAAGTAGGCGCCGTCGACGTCGCTGAAGTCGTTGTCGGTGCGGAAGGTCGCCTCGATCTCGTTCAGCGGCTGGCCGGCCATCTGCCAGGAGTACAGGGCCTGCACCGCGAGGCTGCGGGCCTTGCGGCGCATGGCGATCTTGTTGGGCTTGGCCGGCTTGGACGGAGCGCCGTTGTCGTTGCTGCTCACTTGGCCTCCAGCTGCGACAGCAGGCTCACCATTTCCAGGGCGGACAGCGCGGCCTCGGCGCCCTTGTTGCCGGCCTTGGTGCCGGAACGCTCGATGGCCTGTTCGATGGAGTCGACGGTCAGCACGCCGAAGGCCACCGGCACGCCGAACTGCAGGGAAACCTGCGCCAGGCCCTTGGTGCACTCGCCGGCAACGTATTCGAAGTGCGGGGTGCCGCCGCGGATCACCGCGCCGAGGGCGATGATGGCGTCGAACTCGCCGCGCTGGGCGACTTTCTGGGTTACCAGGGGGATCTCGAAGGCACCCGGGGCGCGGATGATGGTGATGTCGCCTTCGGCGACGCCGTGGCGCACCAGCGCGTCGATGGCGCCTTGCACCAGGCTTTCCACCACGAAGCTGTTGAAGCGGCCAACCACCAGGGCGAAGCGGCCTTTGGGGGCGATGAAGGTACCTTCGATGGTCTTCAGGGTCATGGGGCAGGTCTCGTCTGTTAAAGAGCCAGAGCGTCGGCGACGCTCCGCGAAATTAGGCTAGAAGAACAACGCCGCCGTGCCAGGGCACGGCGGCGCGGGTTCATTCGGCGGGCAGGTATTCTACAACTTCCAGGTCGAAACCGGATATCGCGTTGAAGCGCATCGGCGCCGACATCAGGCGCATCTTGCGCACGCCCAGGTCGCGGAGGATCTGCGAGCCGGCGCCGACGGTGCTGTAGGTGGTGGTGGGCTTGGGCGCCGGCGCGCTGGCGGCGATCTCGCGCACGTGGGCCAGCAGGTCCTCGCCGCCGATCTGGTGGCCCAGCAGCAGCACCACGCCGCTGCCGGCCTCGGCCACCTTGGCCATGGCCGCGCGCAGGCTCCAGCGTCCGGCCTGGTTGACCATCAGCAGGTCGCGCAGCGGGTCCATGTTGTGCACGCGCACCAGGGTCGGCTCTTCCGCGCAGATCTCGCCCAGGGTCAGCGCCAGGTGCACCTCGCCCTCCACCGAGTCGCGGTAGGTGATCAGGTTGAACTGGCCCAGTTCGGTGTCCAGCGGCTGCTCGGCGAGGCGCTCGACGGTGCGCTCGTGGATCAGCCGGTAGTGGATCAGGTCGGCGATGGTGCCGATCTTGATGCCGTGCTGCGCGGCGAAGGCTTCCAGCTCCGGGCGGCGGGCCATGCTGCCGTCGTCGTTCATGATCTCGCAGATCACCCCGGAGGCCTCGAAGCCGCCCATGCGCGCCAGGTCGCAGGCCGCCTCGGTGTGGCCGGCGCGGGCCAGCACGCCGCCGGGCTGGGCCATCAGCGGGAAGATGTGGCCGGGGCTGACGATGTCGGCGGCCACCGCTTCCTTCGCGGCGGCGGCCTGCACGGTGCGTGCGCGGTCGGCGGCGGAGATGCCGGTGGTGACGCCTTCGGCGGCCTCGATGGAAACGGTGAACTTGGTGCCGAAGCCCGAGCCGTTGCGCTGCACCATCAGCGACAGGCCCAGGCGCTCGCAGCGCTCGCGGGTCATCGGCATGCAGATCAGGCCGCGGGCGTACTTGGCCATGAAGTTGATGTCTTCGGTGCGCACGCACTCGGCGGCCATGATCAGGTCGCCTTCGTTCTCGCGGTCCTCGTCATCCATGAGGATGACCATCTTGCCTTGGCGGATGTCTTCGACCAGTTCTTCGATGCTGTTGAGTGCCATCTGGGCAGCTCCTATCAATGCTTCATGAAGCCGTTTTCGGCCAGGAATGCTTCGGTGATGCCGCTGGCGGCGGGCTCGGCGGCCTTGTCGCCGAGCAGCAGGCGCTCCAGGTAGCGCGCCAGCAGGTCCACTTCCAGGTTCACCTGGAGACCGGGGCGGTAGTCGCCCATGATGGTCTCGAGCAGGGTGTGCGGGACTATGGTCAGTTCGAACTCGGCGCCATTCACCGCGTTGACCGTGAGGCTGGTGCCGTCGACGGTGATCGAGCCCTTCAGCGCGATGTACTTGGCCAGCTCGCGCGGGGCGCGCACGGTGAACTGGATGGCGCGGGCGTTATCCTCGCGCTTGACGATCTCGCCGACGCCGTCGACGTGGCCGCTGACCAGGTGGCCGCCCAGGCGGGTGGTGGGGGTCAGGGCCTTCTCCAGGTTGACGCGGCTGCCGACCTTGAGCTGGGCGAAGGCGGTGCGCGCCAGGGTCTCGCGGCTGACGTCGGCCCAGAAGCCGTCGCCGGGCAGCTCCACGGCGGTCAGGCAGATGCCGTTGACGGCGATGCTGTCGCCGAGCTTGACGTCGGCGAGGTCGAGCTTGCCGGTCTGCACGTAGAGACGCACGTCACCGCCCTTGGGGGTGATCGAGCGGATGCTGCCGATGGCTTCGATTATGCCGGTGAACATGGGGCCTCCCGGACGGCGCAATGCGGTTGCGCGCAGGCGTGCCGGCCGGCGCGAGCCAGCGCAGTGGAAACGAAGGGGTGGTGCATGGTGTTGGAACTCCTGTTTTGGGAAAAACAGGGCATACCGATCGAAGGGACACGACGCGCAGACGTGCAGACGCACCTTGCGCAGGTTCATCCCGTTCTCTCTTCATCCGGACTGTTACCGTCGGCCCCGGGATCGCACCGGGTCTGCTGACCTTGCCGCTGCGGCGGTAAGCCGGTCGTGGCAAGCGCTCGCGGGCTCGACGCGTTGCGCGCCATCACCGCCGGTGGGGACTTGCACCCCGCCCTGAGAACGTCAATCGCGGCCGTTACAGCGTTGGCCGCGTGTGGCGTTTTACCACAGGCCGGCGCAAGTCGGAAGGTTCAGTTTGCTCTCCCCGCGCATTCGCAGGAGGTAGCGCAGACAATTCCGTCAGACCGGCCGCGCCGTGACCAGCCAGTCGTCGCCCACGGCGCGGATGTCGGCAATCTTCAGCTCGCGCGCCTCGGCCATCGTCTCCAGCGGCAGCTCCAGCAGCGGGCGGGCGCTGGAACCCAGTAGCTTGGGCGCAACGAATATTTGGTACTCGTCCACCAGCCCCAGGCGGGCGAAGGCCCCGGCCAGGCGCGGGCCGGCTTCCACCAGCACTTCGTTGGCGCCGCGCGCGCCCAGTTCGGCGAGCAGCTTCGCCAGGTCGACGTGGCCATCGGCGCCGGGCAGCACCAGCAGTTCGCGGCCCTCGGCGGCGAAACCGTCGCGTTCGGCGCAGCTGGCCACCAGCGCCGGGCCGGCCTGGTAGAAAGCAGCGTCGGTCGGCACCCGCAGGCGGCCGTCCACCAGCACGCGCAGCGGCTGGCGCGCAGCGGCCAGGGCGGTCTGTTCGGCGTCCAGGCCCAGTTCGTCGGGGCGCACGGTCAGGCGGGCAGCGTCCAGCAGCACGGTGTCGGCGCCGGAGAGCACCACGCTGGAGCGCGCCCGCAGGCGCTGCACGGCACGGCGAGCGGCGGGGCCGGTGATCCACTGGCTCTCGCCGCTGGCCATGGCGGTGCGCCCGTCCAGGCTCATCGCCAGCTTGACGCGAACGAAGGGCAGGCCGGTCTCCATGCGCTTGATGAAGCCGGCGTTGATTTCCCGGGCCTCGGCCTCCAGCACGCCGCAGGCCACCTCGATGCCGGCCTCGGCCAGGCGCCGCAGCCCCTGCCCGGCGACCTGCGGGTTGGGGTCCTGCATGGCCGCCACCACGCGGGCGACGCCGGCCTTCACCAGGGCATCGGCGCAGGGCGGGGTGCGGCCGAAGTGGCTGCAGGGCTCCAGGGTGACGTAGGCGGTGGCGCCACGGGCGTTGTCGCCGGCCTGGCGCAGGGCGTGGACCTCGGCATGGGGCTCGCCGGCGCGGACGTGCCAGCCTTCGTCGATCACCACGCCGTCCTTGACCAGCACGCAGCCGACGCGGGGGTTGGGGTGGGTGGAATACAGCCCCTTGCGCGCCAGCTCCAGCGCGCGGGCCATGTAGGCCTGGTCGACGGCGCTCATTCCTTGGACGGCTCCCGGGCCAGGCGCTCGATTTCCTCGCGGAACTCGTTGAGGTCCTGGAAGCGCCGGTACACCGAGGCGAAGCGGATGTAGGCCACCTCGTCGAGCTTCTGCAGCTCGGCCATCACCAGCTCGCCGAGCACCCGCGACTTCACCTCGCGCTCGCCGGTGGCGCGCAGCTTGTGCTTGATGTGGGCGATGGCCTCTTCCAGGCGCTCGACGCTGACCGGACGCTTCTCCAGCGCGCGCTGCATGCCGGCGCGCAGCTTGTCCTCGTCGAACGGCTGGCGGCTGCCGTCCTGCTTGATCAGCCGCGGCATGACCAGCTCGGCGGTCTCGAAGGTGGTGAAGCGCTCGCCGCAGGCCAGGCACTCGCGGCGGCGGCGGACCTGGTCGCCCTCGGCGACCAGGCGGGAATCGATGACTTTGGTGTCGTGGGCACCGCAGAAGGGACAATGCATGGCAGAGAATGGCCCTACGAAATGGTGGCCCATGGTACCCCATCCGCCCGGGCCCTTCGACCGGCCGTTCGACGAAACATCCGGCGCCGCGCTCCCCGAGACAAGCCGCAGGCTTTACGCTATACAGGCGCCGCCCTGGAAACCGCCGCGAGGGAAATCGCCCATGCCGCACCGCCTTCTCTGCCTGCTCGCCTTGGCCCTGCTGGCCGCCTGTTCGAGCAAGCAACCCGCTCCGCAGTCTCCCGCCGCCAGCGCCCCGGCCAAGGCCGTCGCGACGCCGCTGCCGGCCAACCAGCGCGAATTGTCCGGGGTGCTCACCAGCAGCCGCGGCGCCTTGCCCGATGGCGCCGAAGTGGAACTGGCCCTGTTGTTGATGGACGAACGCGACCGCCCGCAGCGCGCCCTGGCCAGCCTGGAGCTGGTGGGCAACGGCGGCGCCCTGCCCTTCAGCCTGCGCTACGACCCCAGCGACTTCCCCAGCGGCGGGCGCATCGAACTGCATGCGCGGGTGGCGCAGAACGGCCAGTTGGCCTGGCGCCTGCGCCCGCTGACCATCGCTCCCGGGCAGTCCCGGGCCCTCGGCGAGCTGCGCCTGGAGCCGGCGCCGTGAAGGCCCCGCAGGACCTGCAGCAGGCCCTGGGCGAGCTGCTCGGCGACGCCCGCCTGGGCGCCGAGCGCCTGCCCGGCACCGACCTGGCGCTGTGGCTGATCGATGCGCAGAACATGGACCGCCAGTTCAGCCTCGACGAGACCCGCCGCATCCTCGAAGAACCGCCCTACTGGTGCTTCTGCTGGGCCAGCGGCCTGGCCCTGGCGCGCTGGCTGGCCGAGCGCCCGCAGTGGGTGGCCGGCAAGCGCGTGCTGGACTTCGGCGCCGGCTCCGGCATCGCCGCCATCGCCGCGGCCAAGGCCGGCGCCGCCGAAGTGGTGGCCTGCGACCTCGACCCGCTGGCCCTGGCCGCCAGCCGCGCCAATGCCGAGCTGAACGGGGTGCAACTGAGCTATTCGGAAGACTTCTTCGGCGAAGAGGACCGCTACGACCTGATCCTGGTCGCCGACGTGCTCTACGACCGCGCCAACCTGCCGCTGCTCGACGCCTTCCTCGGCAAGGGCCGCGAGGCCCTGGTGGCCGACTCGCGGGTGCGCGACTTCCAGCACCCGCAGTACCGGCGCCTGGACGTCCTCGACGCCTGCACCTGGCCGGACCTGGCCGAGCCCCACGAATTCCGCAAGGTCAGCCTGTATCACGCCAGCCGCCCCCTGTAGGAGCAACCGTCTGCGTCGAGGTGCTTTTCGTAGGATGGGTTGAGCTTGCGAAACCCATCGGGCCATGGTGATGGGTATCGCTTCGCTCAACCCATCCTACGGGCTTTCCTGGAACTGTAGGAAGCGGGCCCTGCCCACGATTCGCGCGCAGGGCGCGCTCCTACAGGAACCCAGGGCGCGGCATTGCCTTGTTTCCGTCCGCCGCGCCCCCACTTATAGTGACCAGCCCCCTTTCGCCCCTTTCGCCCGACGAGAGCCCCCATGAGCGACACGCCCTACATCTTCGACGTCACCAGCGCCGACTTCGACCAGTTGGTGATCCAGAACTCCTTCCACAAGCCGGTGCTGGTCGACTTCTGGGCCGACTGGTGCGCGCCCTGCAAGGCGCTGATGCCGATGCTGGCGCAGGTCGCCGAGTCCTACCAGGGCGAGCTGCTGCTGGCCAAGGTCAACTGCGACGTCGAGCAGGACATCGTCATGCGCTTCGGCATCCGCAGCCTGCCCACCGTAGTGCTGTTCAAGGACGGCCAGCCGGTCGACGGCTTCGCCGGCGCACAACCGGAATCGGCGGTGCGGCAGATGCTGGAGCAGCACGTGCAGCCGCCGGCGGCCCCCGCCGCCAACCCGCTGGACGCCGCCGAAGCCGCCTTCGCCGAAGGCCGCTTCGCCGAGGCCGAGGCCCAGCTCAAGGCCCTGCTGGGCGAAGACAACACCAACGCCGCGGCGCTGATCCTCTACGCCCGCTGCCTGGCCGAGCGCGGCGAACTGGGCGAAGCCGAGACGGTGCTGGACGCGGTGAAGAGCGACGAGCACAAGTCCGCCCTGGCCGCCGCCCGCGCCCAGCTGACCTTCCTGCGCCAGGCCGCCGACCTGCCCGACGCCGCCACCCTGAAAACCCGCCTGGCGGCCGACGCCGGCGACGACGAGGCCGCCTACCAACTGGCCGTGCAGCAACTCGCGCGGCAGCAGTACGAAGCGGCGATGGACGGCCTGCTGCGCCTGTTCCAGCGCAACCGCAGCTACGGCGAAGACCTGCCGCGCAAGACGCTGGTGCAGGTGTTCGACCTGCTGGGCAATGAGCATCCGCTGGTGATCGCCTATCGGCGGAAGTTGGCCAATCTGCTGTATTGAGTGGCGGGGTTCGTTTCGTGTAGGAGCGAGCTTGCTCGCGAACCTGGCGCGGGGTTCAACTCCGCTCCCTCTCCCTAACCCTCTCCCTGAAGGGAGAGGGGACCGTTCGGCGTGCTCGGGTATTTCGGCATTAGCCGGCTACCACGAAGCTTCCGACTGACTCCAAATCCTTTCTCGGCACGGACAAGCCCCCTCTCCCTTCAGGGCGGGGCGCGCAGCCGAGGGCTGGGGAGAGGGAAAGGCGCCACACCCAGCATCAGAGCATCCGGTTGGCACCGTTCGCGAGCAAGCTCGCTCCTACGAAAAGCAAAAATCAAAAAGCCCCTACTCCCCAACCCAGGTAAACACCTGAGTCCCCTCCCGCACCTCGATCCTCACATCCGCGCTATGCCGCAAGCGCACCAACAACCCCTTCGCCGCGCCAGCGCTACCAGCCAGAGCCGCCAGTTCATCGAGCAGCTGCGGGCCTTCATAGCTGCCGGCCTGGCGCAGCAGGTCGCGGGCCGCCTGCCACAGTCGATCAACGCCGCTGGGCGCCACCGGCGGGTTATCCACAGGCGCTGCCGGCGCGGCGACCGGGGCGGCGGGCGCATGGCGCAGTGCCGCGCCCAGGCGCTGCCACTCTTCCTCGTCCAGTTCCAGGCTCAGGTCCACCGGCCAGTCGCCGATGCTTCCACGGATTCGCATGTCGGTTTCCTCCTGCATGGCCGGCATGCTCCCACGCCTGCCCGGCCGCGCCAATCTCCCGGAGCGCCTCTAGCCAGCCGCAATATTTCGTTATAACGTAACGCACCCTCGATTTTCCCCTCCCGGAGACCGTCCATGCGCCCCTTGCTGCTCGCCCTCGCCCTGATCCCCTTCGCCGCCGCCCAGGCCCATGACGAACACGAGCACGGCAGCCTCGGCAAGCACGAGCACGGCGTGGCCCAGCTCAACGTCGCGCTGGACGGCAACACCCTGGAGCTGGAAGTGGACAGCCCGGCGATGAACTTCGTCGGCTTCGAGCACCCGGCCAGCAGCGCCGCCGACCAGGCCACCGTGGCCGCCGCCCGCGCCCAGCTGGGCAAGCCGCTGGAGCTGGTGCAGGCGCCGGCCGCGGCCAAGTGCGGCGTCGCCGAGGTGGAACTGGAAAGCCCGCTGTTCGGCAATGCCAAGACCCACGAACACGACCACGACGACGACCACGACCACGATGGCGACGAGCACGAAGGCCACCAGCACAGCGACATCAACGCCCACTACAAGCTGACCTGCGCCGCGCCCGAGGCCCTCGCCAGCCTCGATTTCGCCCCGCTGTTCAAGCGCTTCCCCGGCACCCAGAAGCTGGTGGTGCAGCTGATCGGCCCGAACGGCCAGCAGGGCGCCGAGCTGACCCCGGCCAGCAGCCTGCTGAAGTTCTGACGCGTCCCATGGACACCCTGCTCGAACTCCGCGACCTCGGCTTCGCCTGGCCCGGCCAGGCGGAGCTGCTGGACATCCCGCAGTTTTCCCTCGGCCGTGGCGAGACGCTGTTCCTCAAGGGCCCCTCCGGCAGCGGCAAGACCACCCTGCTCGGCCTGCTGGGCGGCGTGCAGAAGCCCCGGCGCGGCAGCATCCGCCTGCTCGGCGAGGACCTGGCGCAGCTCTCCGCCGCGCGCCGCGACCACTTCCGCGTCGACCACACCGGCTACATCTTCCAGCAGTTCAACCTGCTGCCGTTCCTCTCGGTGCAGGAGAACGTCGAGCTGCCCTGCCACTTCTCGCGCAGCCGCGCGGCCCGCGCCCGCGAGCGCCACGGCAGCGTCGGCGAAGCCGCCAGCGCCCTGCTCGCGCACCTGGGCCTGGGCGACGCGGCGCTGCTGCAGCGGCGCGCCGACAACCTCTCCATCGGCCAGCAGCAGCGCGTCGCCGCGGCGCGCGCGCTGATCGGCCAGCCGGAACTGGTGATCGCCGACGAGCCGACCTCGGCGCTGGACGCCGACGCCCGCGAAGCCTTCCTCCAACTGCTGTTCGCCGAATGCCGCGCGGCCGGCGCCAGCCTGCTGTTCGTCAGCCACGACCAGAGCCTGGCGCCGCTGTTCGACCGCAGCCTGTCGCTGGCCGACCTCAACCGCGCCGCCACCGCCCCCGGGATCTGAGCATGTACCTGTTGCGTCTGGCCCTGGCCAGCCTTTCCAACCGCCGTTTCACCGCGTGGCTCACGGTCTTCGCCATCGCCCTCTCCGCCTGCCTGCTGCTGGCCGTGGAGCGGGTGCGCAGCGAGGCCCGCGCCAGCTTCGCCAGCACCATTTCCGGCACCGACCTGATCGTCGGCGCGCGCTCGGGCTCGATCAACCTGCTGCTGTACTCGGTGTTCCGCATCGGCAACGCCACCAACAACATCCGCTGGGAGAGCTTCCAGACGGTCAAGGCCAGCCCGCTGGTGAAATGGGCCATCCCGATCTCCCTGGGCGACTCGCACCGCGGATACCGGGTGATGGGCACCGACACCGGCTACTTCGAGCACTACCGCTACGGCCGCGACCAGCAGCTGCAACTGGCCGAGGGCCGGCCCTTCGGCCAGGACCTGTTCGACGTGGTGCTCGGCGCCGAGGTGGCCGAGGCGCTGCACTACAAGCTGGGCGACCACATAGTGCTGAGCCACGGGGTGAGCACCATCAGTCTGGTGCAGCACGACGACAAGCCGTTCACCGTGGTCGGCATCCTCAAGCGCACCGGCACCCCGGTGGACCGCACCCTGCACATTTCCCTGGCCGGCATGGAGGCGCTGCACGTCGACTGGAAGAACGGCGTGCCGGCCCGCGGCGCCGGACGCATCAGCGCCGACCAGGCGCGCCACATGGACCTGCAGCCGACCGCCATCACCGCCTTCCTGCTCGGCCTGAAGAGCAAGGTGGCGACCTTCGCCCTGCAGCGGCAGATCAACGAATACGACGGCGAGCCGCTGCTGGCCATCCTCCCCGGCGTGGCCCTGCAGGAGCTGTGGGGGCTGATGGGCACGGCGGAGAAGGCGCTGTTCGTGGTCTCGCTGTTCGTGGTGCTGACCGGGCTGATCGGCATGCTCACCGCCATCCTCACCAGCCTCAACGAACGCCGCCGCGAGATGGCCATCCTGCGCTCGGTGGGCGCGCGGCCCTGGCACGTGTTCAGCCTGCTGCTGGCCGAGGCCTTCGCCCTGGCGCTGGCCGGCGTCACCCTCGGCCTGGGCCTGCTGTACGCCGGCATCGCCGCCGCCCAGGGCTACGTGCAGGCCAACTACGGCATCTTCCTGCCGCTGGCGGCGCCGAGCGCCTATGAGTGGTCGCTGCTCGGCGGCATACTGCTGGCCGCCCTACTGATCGGCTGCGTGCCGGCCTGGCGTGCCTATCGCCAGTCGCTGGCCGACGGCCTGTCGATCCGCATCTGAGTAGCCCCATGAAAACAACCGCTTCCACTCTCCTCGCCCTGTGCCTGCTCGCTACCAGCGCGGCCTGGGCCGCCACGCCGCAGACGCTGACCTGGCCGCAGCTGATCCCCGAGGGCGCGCCGCCGCCCCCGCCGCCGGTGCCGCTGCACGACATTTCCCAGCTCAGCGACGCGCTCAACGCCGAGAGCGGCCCGGCGGCCAGGCAACAGTCGCCGGCCGCCCCGGTGGTGCAGGCGCTGGACGGCCAGCAGGTGAAGCTGCCCGGCTACATAGTGCCGCTGGACGTCGGCCAGGACGGCGAGGTCAACGAGTTCCTCCTGGTGCCCTACTACGGCGCCTGCATCCACGTGCCGCCGCCGCCGTCCAACCAGATCGTCTACGTGCACCAGGCCCACGGGGTGAAGATGGACGAGCTGTACCAGCCCTACTGGGTGGTCGGGCGCATGCAGGTGAAGCACATCGACAGCGACCTGGCCCAGGCCGGCTACCAGCTCAAGGCCGACGAGGTCACGCCCTACGAATACGAGGGCGAATGACCTGCGACCATCTGCCACAGGCATTACCCCTACGAGGTAGGGGGGCTTTATTGAGCTGAATCAAGAAGAATCGCTTAGCGCTGTCTACCATGATGCTTACCAACGCTTATTCCAAAATCATGGAGCATCACCATCATGCGCAAGTCCTGGCTCACCGCCTCCCTGCTCGCCGCCGCCGTATCCACGCCGTTCGCCGCCCAGGCTGCGGACATCCAGGGCCACAAGGCCGGTGACTTCATCGTCCGCGGCGGCTTCGCCACCGTCGACCCCAACGACGACAGCGGCAATCTCAAGCTCGACGGCGGCAAGGTCGGCGGCACCAAGGCCACCGTGGACAGCGATACCCAGCTGGGCCTGACCTTCAGCTACCTGATCACCGACAAGATCGGTGTCGAGCTGGTCGCCGCCACCCCGTTCAACCACCAGGTCGACGTCAAGGGCCTCGGCCCGGGCCTGGACGGCAAGCTGGCCGACATCAAGCAGCTGCCGCCGACCGTGCTGCTGCAGTACTACCCCATGGGCGGCACCAACTCCGCCTTCCAGCCCTACGGCGGCCTGGGCGTGAACTACACCACCTTCTTCGACGAAGACCTGGCCGGCTTCCGCAAGGACCAGGGCTTCAGCAACCTGAAGCTGCAGGACTCCTGGGGCCTGGCCGGCGAACTGGGCTTCGACTACATGCTCAACGAGCACGCCCTGTTCAACGTTGCCGTGTGGTACATGGACATCGACACCAAGGCCAGCGTCAACGGCCCGGGCGCCCTGGGCATCCAGAAGACCAAGGTCGACGTGGACGTCGATCCGTGGGTGTACATGATCGGTTTCGGCTACAAGTTCTAAGCGCCTGACCACGATCTGTTGCGAGTCGGCATAACGGCGATAGCCGTCGACAAATGCCGGTAGTGCTTAAGAAGGGATGCCGTTTCTCTGTCTGGGGAAACGGCATTTTTTCATTTGGGGGGCTGTGGTTTCGCTTACGAATCCTGATTCCTCGCTCCGATCCCCACCTCGTCATTCACGCGAACACGCACTACTGTCCGGAATATTTTCGAGGGGGCGTCTGGAGGGCTTGCGGGGGCTGAAGGCACGGGTTAAACCGTTGAGCGCCAACTCAACCTCACAGCCCCCGCAAGATGTTCAGGATAAGCCGTTT
>NZ_BSQE01000034.1:0-67797 GCF_030268185.1 Pseudomonas sp. NBRC 100443 | reverse complement strand
CGGTTGCAGACACCGGCTTATTCATCGTCGTATGCTTTTTCATGGACTCACCCTCACTGTCGGTGGCTTCTTAGACCGCCACCGTGGCGCCTCGACGCCTCGGTGAGGGTGAGTCCATCCAATTACAATCGTGCATCCTCAGAACCGTAGGGCGGGCGCAGGAGCGGACTCTGTCCGCGATCCGGCCTCAGAGGTAATTGTTGGTGACCTCGTCCACATACCCTTCCGCCCGCATCTGGTCCAGGGCCTTCTGCAGGCGCTCGACCACCTCGTCCGGGGTGTCCTTGTTCAGCGCCAGGTACAGCTGCGCCTCGTTGAAGCGCAGCACCGTCTGCAGGCCGCTGACGCCCTCCTGCTTGGCCAGGTAGCGGCCCACCGGGTCGGTGGTGGCCCAGAGGTCGATCTGCCCGGTCATCAGCTTCTTCACGTTCTCCTGGTCGCGCAGGGCGTTGATCACCGGGATGCCCTGGCTCTCCAGCGCCTGGCTGACGGCGTCATTCTTGTAGGCGCCGAGCTTGTACTTGCCGGCCTCCTTGACGTCCTTCAGCGCGGTGATCTTGCTGCCCGGCGGGGCCAGCACCACCCAGCCGGTCTTCGCCAGCGGGCCCACCCACTTGAACAGCGGCACCCGCTCGGGGGTGTAGGTGGTGGAGAACAGGCCGTAGCCGGCGCGGTCCAGGGTCAGCTTGTACAGCCGGTCCCAGGGGAAGCGCAGGCTGAGGGTGTAGCCGATGCCGGCGCGCTTGAACATCTCGCGGACGATGTCCGCGCTGATGCCGTCGATGCCTTCGTCGCGGGCGAAGTTCTTGTCGTCCACCGCCATGTTGAACGGCGGGAAGTTCTCCGTCAGCAGCACCACCTTGTAGTCGGCGGGCAGGTCGGCGCGGGCCGTGGCGGCCCCCAGCAGCAGGCCGATGAACAGCCCGCAGGTCTTGAGTTTCAGCATGGTCATACCGCTCGCTTGGTTATCGTTATGGCTAGCGGCATCCCTGCATCGCGGACGCGATTCCCGTCCTGTACACCATCCCTGGCACAGCTCCGGCCGTGGCCGGCAACGCACCGCGGCGCCGCTCCCCTCGAGCGGCGCCGGCGGATCACAGGTAGCTGTTCAGTACATCGTCGACGAAGCCTTCAGCGCGCATCTTGTCCAGCGCGGCCTGCAGCTTCCGCACCACTTCGTCGGGGGTTTCCTTGTTCAGCGCCAGGTACAACTGGTCGCTGTTGAAGCGCAGCACCGTCTTCAGGCCGCTGACGCCGACCTGCTTGGCCAGGTAGCGCCCGGCCGGGTCGCCGCTGGCCCAGAGGTCGATCTCGCCCTTCTGCAGCTTGCCGGCGTTCTCCTGGTCGCGCAGCGCCAGCGCCGGCTCGAAGCCGTGCTCGGCGAGGTACTCGGCCATGGCGTCGCCCTTGTAGGCGCCCACCCGGTACTTCTTCGCCTCGTCCAGGCTCTTCAGGGCGATGGGGCTGTCGCCGCGGGCCAGCAGCACCCAGTCGTCCGGGCCGATGGGGCCGACCCACTTGAAGGCGCTTTCCCGCTCCGGCAGCCGCGCGGTGACGAAGACGCCGTAGTCCGGCTTCTCCAGCGCCAGCTTGTAGATGCGTTCCCAGGGGAAGCGCAGGGTCATGCTGTACTTGATGCCGGCGCGCTTGTACATCTCGCGGACGATGTCCACGGCGATGCCGTCGATGTTGTCTTCCTGGGCGAAGTTCTTGCCGTTGATGGCCATGTTGTAGGGCGGGAAGTTCTCCGTCAGCAGGACCATGCTGTAGTCCGGAGAGATTTCCGCATGCACTGTGCCAGCCAACAGCAGAGAGCTGGCCAGCAGGAGGCGTTTCAGCATCGCAGAACATTCCTGGTTGTAAGCGAAGGCGCAGAGCTTACCGCAAGTTTGCCATCATTCGGCCTTGCATCTTTCAGACCGCGTCACGCCCTGTAGGAAACATCGCCAGAAAGCACAAGGCCCGGCCGCCATGAGCGGGCCGGGCCCTGTCGCAAGCTGCACGCCGGCAGTGCGGCGCGCCCTTCAGCGCACCACGATGCCGCGGCTGGCCAGGTAGGCCTTGGCCTCCGGCACGCTGTACTCGCCGAAGTGGAAGATGCTCGCCGCCAACACCGCGTCGGCCTTGCCTTCGAGGATGCCGGCCGCCAGGTGCTCCAGGTTGCCGACGCCGCCGGAAGCGATCACCGGCACGTTCACCGCCTCGCTGATGGCGCGGGTCACGCCCAGGTCGTAGCCGCTCTTCACGCCGTCCTGGTCCATGCTGGTCAGGAGGATTTCGCCGGCGCCCAGGCCTTCCATCTTCTTCGCCCACTCCACCGCATCCAGCCCGGTGGGCTTGCGCCCGCCGTGGGTGAAGATTTCCCAGCGCGGGGTTTCGCCCGGCGCCGAGACCTTCTTGGCGTCGATGGCGACCACGATGCACTGCGAGCCGAAGCGCGCGGCGGCTTCGCCGACGAACTCCGGGGTGAACACCGCGGCGGTGTTGATCGAGACCTTGTCCGCGCCGGCGTTGAGCAGGTTGCGGATGTCCTGCACGGTGCGCACGCCGCCGCCGACGGTCAGCGGGATGAACACCTGGCTGGCCATGCGCTCGACCGTGTGCAGCGTGGTGTCGCGGCCATCGACGCTGGCGGTGATGTCGAGGAAGGTGATCTCGTCGGCGCCCTGCTCGTCGTAGCGGCGGGCGATCTCCACCGGGTCGCCGGCGTCGCGGATGTTCTCGAACTTGACGCCCTTGACCACGCGGCCGTTGTCCACGTCGAGGCAGGGGATGATGCGCTTAGCGAGGGCCATTCTGGTGTCTCCCAATCTTGAAATTCGCGGGAGGCTGAAGGCTGGAGGCTGAACGAAAAAGCGACTCGGTCACGTCCAGCCTTCAGCCTCCAGCGCTTCTATTCGTCTTTTGCCTGCCGATCGCAAAGCGCCTGCGCCTCGGCGACATCGAGGGTGCCCTCGTAGATCGCCCGACCGGTGATGGCGCCGATGATGCCCGGGGTGCGCGCGTCCAGCAGTTTCTGGATGTCGCCCAGGTTGTGGATGCCGCCGGAGGCGATCACCGGGATGCGCGTGGCGTTGGCCAGGGCGGCGGTGGCTTCGACGTTGCAGCCCTGCATCATGCCGTCCTTGGAGATGTCGGTGTAGACGATGGCGGAGACGCCGTCGGCCTCGAAGCGCTTGGCCAGGTCGATCACCTGCACTTCGCTGACCTCGGCCCAGCCGTCGGTGGCGACGAAGCCGTCCTTCGCGTCCAGGCCGACGATCACCTTGCCGGGGAAGGCGCGGCAGGCTTCGCCGACGAATTCCGGCTGCTTCACCGCCTTGGTGCCGATGATCACGTAGCTGACGCCGGCGCGCACGTAGTGCTCGATGGTCTCCAGCGAGCGGATGCCGCCGCCGATCTGGATCGGCAGGTTCGGGTAGCGCCTGGCGATGGCGGTGACCACCTCGCCGTTCACCGGCTTGCCTTCGAAGGCGCCGTTGAGGTCCACCAGGTGCAGGCGGCGGCAACCACCGTCCACCCATTTGGCGGCCATGGCCACCGGGTCGTCGGAGAAGACGGTGGCGTCTTCCATCAGTCCCTGGCGCAGGCGCACGCAGGCGCCGTCCTTCAGATCGATTGCGGGGATGATCAGCATCGGTTGAACCTGCTCGAATCCAAGTCGTGAATGGGGTCGGGTCAGCTCTTCTCGAGCGCCCACAAGTCGCTTTCGATGCTTTCGAACCTGTCTTTCAGGTGCGCCTGCACATCGAGAATCGCCTTGTTGTAGAACAGCGGGCCGAACTCGCGCATGAAGAAGTCCAGCACTTCCTCGGCCTCGAAGCCGCCCAGGTCCAGCTCGAAGCGCTCCTCGAGGAAACGCTGGATGGCCCGCGCCGCGCTCTGGCGCTGGGCGCCATCGAGTTCGAGGATCGCCGGCTTGTCCTTCTGGCGGGCCATGGCTTACCAGCGGCCGTCCCAGGCGGCGAAGTTCTGCAGCAGCTGCAGGCCGTGGGTGTGGCTCTTCTCCGGGTGGAACTGCACAGCGAAGCGCGGGCCCTCGGCCAGCGCGGCGGCGAAGTCGCGGCCATAATGGCCGCGGCCGGCGACCTGGCGCGGGTTGCCCGCCTCGATGTAGTAGCTGTGCACGAAGTAGAAGCGCGCTTCGTCGGGGATCTCGTGCCACAGCGGGTGGTCGAGACTCTGCTTGACCTGGTTCCAGCCCATGTGCGGCACCTTCAGGTGCTCGCCGTCCTCGTACAGGTCCTTGCCGAAGAAGCGCACCTGGCCGGGGAACAGGCCGATGCAGTCGACGCCGCCGTTCTCCTCGCTGTGCTCCAGCAGCGCCTGCATGCCGACGCAGATGCCGAGGAAGGGGCGGTCCTGGCTGACTTCACGCACCAGCGCGTCGAAGCCCAGGCGCCTGATCTCGGCCATGCAGTCGCGGATGGCGCCCACGCCGGGGAACACCACGCGGTCGGCCTCGCGGATCACCGCGGCGTCGCTGGTCACCAGCACGCGGCCGGCGCCCACGCGCTCCAGCGCCTTGGACACCGAGTGCAGGTTGCCCATGCCGTAGTCGATGACGGCGACCGTCTGCATTACAGGCACCCCTTGGTCGACGGCATCTGCCCGGCCATGCGCTCGTCCAGCTCGATGGCCATGCGCAGGGCGCGGCCGAAAGCCTTGAACACCGTCTCGATCTGGTGGTGGGTGTTGTGCCCGCGCAGGTTGTCGATGTGCAGGGTCACCTGGGCGTGGTTGACGAAGCCCTGGAAGAACTCCATGAACAGGTCGACGTCGAAGCCGCCGACGCTGGCGCGGGTGAAGGGCACGTGCATCTGCAGGCCGGGGCGGCCGGAGAAGTCGATCACCACGCGCGACAGCGCCTCGTCCAGCGGCACGTAGGCATGGCCGTAGCGGCGGATACCCTTCTTGTCGCCGATAGCCTTGGCGAAGGCCTGGCCGAGGGTGATGCCGATGTCTTCGACGGTGTGGTGGTCGTCGATGTGCAGGTCGCCCTTGCACTCGATGTCCAGGTCGATCAGGCCATGGCGGGCGATCTGGTCCATCATGTGCTCGAGGAAGGGCACCCCGGTATCGAAGCGGGCCTTGCCCGTGCCGTCCAGGTCGATGGACACCTTGATCTGGGTTTCCAGGGTGTCGCGCGCGACGGTTGCCTTGCGTTCGGCCATCACCAGCTCCACAGCTAACACTGCACTTGATTATAAGAGGGCCCGCATTATAGGCGCGGCGGGCCCCGCAGGGCTACGGGCGACGGTCGGCGGCGCTGGCCGCGGGGCGCCGCTTGTCCGTAAACTGCGCGTCCCCGCCGAGGATGCCGCCATGCCCGTGATCGTCGAACACCTTGCCCAGCCCTCCGCCCAGGACCGCCAGGACCTGGCCCGGCTCTACGCCGAGGCGCCGGCCTGGCTGCTCGCGCCCTTCGCCGATGGCGAGGCCCTGGTGGACGCCGCGCTGGCCGCGGGCACGCTGCTGACCGGGCGCTTCAACGACCGCCTGCTGGGCGCCGCCTGGCTGCAGCGCGATGCCGACGCCTGGCGCCTCTCGCGCCTGTGCGTGCGCCGCGTCACCCGCGGCCGCGGCGTGGCCCGCCGGCTGCTGGAGGAAGCCCAGCGCCAAGCGGTGCTCGCCGGCTGCCCGCTGCGCCTGCTGGCCCCGGCCGGGCAGGCGGAAGCGGCCGAGCTGGCCGCGCACCTGGGCCTGGCCCTGGAAACCGCGGAGGCACCGTGAACGACATCGACATCCTGGTCATAGGCGCCGGCGCGGTCGGCCTGGCCTGCGCCGCGCGCCTGGCCGCCTCCGGGCGCAGCGTGCTGATCGTCGAATCCGAGCGGCTGATCGGCAGCCACACCTCCAGCCGCAACTCCGAGGTCATCCACGCCGGCCTCTACTACCCGCCCGGCTCGCTCAAGGCCGAACTCTGCCTGGAAGGCCGCGAGCGCCTGTACGCCTGGTGCGCCAGCCACGACGTGGCGCACAGCCGCATCGGCAAGCTGCTGGTGGCCGTGGAAGACGCCGAACTGGGCAAGCTGGAAGCCCTCGCCGCCAATGCCCAAGCCAGCGACGTACATGACCTGCAGCCGCTGGACGCCACCCAGCTCCACGCGCTGGAGCCGGCGGTGCGCGGCGTGGCCGCCCTGCTCTCGCCGAGCACCGGGATCATCGACAGCCACGCCTACATGCTGTCGCTGCAGCACGCCGCGCAAATCCAGGGCGCGCAGCTGGTGCTGGACACCCGCATCGACAGCCTGCGCCGCGCCGCCGACGGCTGGGTCGCCGAAGGCGTCAGCGTCGGCGAGCCGTTCAGCATCCAGGCCGAACAGGTGGTCAACGCCGGCGGCCTGTTCGCCCAGCAACTGGCCGCCCGCACCGAAGGCCTGGAAGGCGTGCCGCCGCTGCACCTGTGCCAGGGCCGCTACTTCACCTACGGCGGCCGCTCGCCGTTCAGCCACCTGATCTACCCGATGCCCGAGGCCAACACCGCCGGCCTGGGCGTGCACGCCACCCTCGACCTCGGCGGCCAGCTGCGCTTCGGCCCGGACGTGCGTTACCTGGAGGCCATCGACTACCAGGTCGACGAAGCGCTGCGCGAGCCCTTCGCCCAGGCCATCCGCCGCTACTTCCCGGGCCTGGACGCCGAACGCCTGCAGGCCGGCTACGTCGGGATTCGTCCTAAACTGAGCGGCGCCGGGGAACCCGCCTCCGACTTCGTCATCCAAACCGCCGTGGACCACGGCCTGCCGGGCCTGGTCAACCTGTTCGGGATCGAGTCGCCGGGGCTCACCGCCAGCCTGGCCATCGCCGAACGCGTCGCCGCCGCCTGCTGAAGCGGGCGGGCGCATTGATATACTCCCGCCAATTCACCCGCCGCCAGAACAAGGACCCGTCCATGAAAGCGTTCGGCAAGATCCTGGGCATAGCCGTCCTCGCCCTGCTGCTACTGGTAGTCGCCGCCGGCTTCATCCTCACCCATTTCTTCGACCCCAACGACTACAAGGACGAGATCCGCCAGCTCGCCCGCGACAAGGCCAACCTGGAGCTGGACCTGCGCGGCGACATCGGCTGGAGCCTGTTCCCCTGGCTCGGCCTGGAACTGCACGACACCAGCGTGGCCAGCGTGCGCAGCCCGGACAAGCCGTTCGCCGACCTGCAGCTGCTCGGCCTGTCGGTGCGGGTGCTGCCGCTGCTGCGCCGCGAGGTGCAGATGAGCGACATCCGCGTGCAGGGCCTGACCCTCACGCTGAACCGCGACAAGGCCGGCAAGGGCAACTGGGAAGACATCGGCAAGCCGGCCCAGCCCTCCGGCGCCGCCACCTCCGCCACGCCGGCCGGCCAGGCCGGCGCGCCCGCCGAAGCGCCCAAGGCGCCGGCCGAGAGCGCTTCCACGCCGATGAAGCTGGACATCGACAGCCTCAACGTCAGCGGCGCGCGCATCGACTACAGCGACGAGCAGAGCGGCAAGCAGTACACCGTCGAAGGCCTGGACCTGAACACCGGCGCCATCCGCGAAGGCAGCAGCATCCCCTTCAAGCTCAACGCCTACCTGGGCACCAACCAGCCGGTGACCCGCGCCAAGACCGAGCTGACCGGCAACCTGCGCTTCGACCGCGCGCTCAAGCGCTACCAGCTGGAAGACGCCAAGCTCTCCGGCGAACTGGCCGGCGACCAGTTGCAGGGCCGCACCGCGACCTTCTCCGCCCAGGGCCAGCTGCTGCTCGACCAGGCCGCGCAGGTCGCCGAATGGAACGGCCTGAAGCTGTCGATCAACCAGCTGCGCGCCCTTGGCGAGCTGAAGGCGCGCAACCTCGACAAGGAGCCGCAGTTCACCGGCGGCCTGTCCATCGCCCCGTTCAACCTGCGCGAATTCCTCGACGGCCTCGGCCAGAAACTGCCGGAGATGGCCGACGGCAACACCCTGACCAAGCTGGAACTGGCCGCGCGCCTGGACGGCAGCCGCAACGCTGTCAACCTCAGCGACATCCAGCTCAAGCTCGACGACAGCAGCTTCAGCGGCAGCCTGGGCCTGGCCGACATCGCCAAGCAGGCCGTGCGCGTCCAGCTCAGCGGCGACAAGCTGAACCTCGACCGCTACCTGCCGGCCAAGGCCGCCAAAGGCGCCGAGGCGGCCAGCGCCAGCCGCAAGGCGGAAGTCGACGCCACCGTCGCCAGCGCCACCGGCAAGGGCGACAGCCCGCTGCCCAACGCCCCCACCCAGCAGGCCTGGAGCGACGCACCGCTGCTGCCGCTGGCCAAGCTGCGCACGCTGGACCTGGACCTCAACCTGAACCTCGGCCAGCTGACCCTCGACAAGCTGCCGATCGAGAACGCCGTGCTCAAGCTGCGCGGGCAGAACGGCCAGTTCAACCTCGACGACATGCGCGGCGAACTCTACGACGGCCGCTTCAACGCCAAGGCCAGCCTCGACGTGCGCCAGGACGTGGCGCTGCTGGCGGCGCAGAAGCACATCGAAGGCGTGCCGGTGGAGAAACTCCTCCAGGCCCAGGGCCAGAAGCCGCCGGTCACCGGCCTGCTGAACCTGGACGCGGACATCACCACCCAGGGCAACAGCCAGAAGGCCTGGATCGACAACCTCAACGGCAAGGCCAACTTCAAGCTGAGCAAGGGCGTGCTGCTCAACGCCAACCTGGAAGAGCAGCTGTGCCGCGGCATCGCCACCCTCAACCGGAAGAGCCTGAGCGCCGAGCACGGCGGCAAGGACACGCCCTTCCGCGAGCTCAACGGCAGCCTGACCTTCCACAACGGCGTGGCCAGCAACCCCGACCTGCGCGTCGCGGTGCCCGGCCTGACGGTAAAGGGCGACGGCGACCTCGACCTGCGCGTACTGGGCATGGACTACCGCGTCGGCGTGATCATCGAAGGCGACAAGAGCGACATGCCCGACCCGGCCTGCGAAGTGAACAAGCGCTACATCGGCATCGAATGGCCGCTGCGCTGCCGCGGCCCGCTGGAACTGGGCGCCAAGGCCTGCCGCCTGGACCAGGAAGGCATCGGCCGCATTGCCGGGCAACTGGCCGGCCAGCGCCTGAACGAAAAACTCGAAGAGAAATTCGGCGACAAGGTCAGCCCCGACCTGAAGGACGCCCTGAAGAACCTGCTGAAGAAGAAATGACCCCCGAACGCTTCAATACCGCGGTCCTCGACTGGTACGACCGCCACGGCCGCCATGACCTGCCCTGGCAGCGCGACATCAACCCCTACCGGGTGTGGGTGTCGGAAATCATGCTGCAGCAGACCCAGGTGAGCACCGTGCTGGGCTACTTCGACCGCTTCATGGCGGCGCTGCCCACGGTCGCCGACCTGGCCGCCGCGCCCGAGGACGAAGTCCTGCACCTGTGGACCGGGCTGGGCTACTACACCCGCGCGCGCAACCTGCAGAAGACCGCGAAGCTGGTAATGGAGCGCCACGGCGGCGAATTCCCCCGCGACCTCGAGCAGCTCACCGAGCTGCCCGGCATCGGCCGCTCCACCGCCGGGGCCATCGCCAGCATTTCCATGGGTCTGCGCGCGCCCATCCTCGACGGCAACGTCAAGCGCGTGCTGGCCCGCTACCTGGCCTGCGACGGCTACCCGGGCGAGCCCAGGGTGGCGAAACAGCTGTGGGAAGCGGCGGAACGCTTCACCCCGCACGCGCGGGTCAACCACTACACCCAGGCGATGATGGACCTGGGCGCCACCCTCTGCACCCGCAGCAAGCCCAGCTGCCTGCTGTGCCCGCTGAGCGAGGGCTGCCGCGCCCACCTGCTCGGCCGCGAAAGCGCCTACCCGGTGCCCAAGCCGCGCAAGGAGCTGCCGCAGCGGCGTACGCTGATGCCGATCCTGGCCAACCGCGAAGGCGCCATCCTGCTCTACCGCCGCCCGTCCACCGGCCTGTGGGGCGGCCTGTGGAGCTTCCCGGAACTGGACGACCTCGCCCAGCTCGACCCGCTCGCCGCGCAGCACGCCCTGCGCCTGGGGCAGCGCCACGAACTGCCCGGCCTGACCCATACCTTCAGCCACTTCCAACTGGCCATCGAGCCCTGGCTGGTGCGCGTGGAAGACGCAGCCGGCGGCGTGGCCGAGGGCGACTGGCTCTGGTATAACCTGGCCACCCCGCCGCGGCTCGGTCTCGCGGCCCCGGTCAAGAAGCTGCTCAAGCGGGCAGCCGACGCGTTGAATGCAGGAGAGATGACATGAGCCGAATGGTGATGTGCCGCAAGTACAAAGAACAGCTGCCCGGCCTCGATCGCCCGCCCTACCCCGGCGCCAAGGGCCAGGACATCTACGAGCACGTGTCGAAGCAGGCCTGGGACGAGTGGCAGAAGCACCAGACCATGCTGATCAACGAGCGCCGGCTGAACATGATGAACGCCGAGGACCGCAAATTCCTCCAGGGCGAGATGGACAAGTTCCTCTCCGGCGAGGAATACGCCCAGGCCGACGGCTACGTCCCGCCGAGCGCGTAAGCTCCGGTATTAACTGAAAATTTTTTCGCGGCACGCTTGACACCCTTTCGGAAAACCTTTTTAATGCGCGCCACGTTGCCCAGGTAGCTCAGTTGGTAGAGCAGGGGATTGAAAATCCCCGTGTCGGCGGTTCGATTCCGTCCCTGGGCACCAAGAACACCGCTCCGAATGATCCTGAATCATCCCGGAGCCCAAGAAAACCGGCCTCTGAGCCGGTTTTTTTGTGCCCGCATGAATCCGTATGGCGATACACAAACCGGATTTTTAGGGGTACAAATAGGGGTACGGCCCGATTCGATATTGAGCGTACCCCTATGGCTCGACCAGTCGTCCCCCTCTCCGACTCCAAATGCGAGGCCGCGAAGCCCCGCGAGAAGCCCTACAAGCTCGCCGACGGCCAAGGCCTATACCTGCTGGTGCGCCCCACTGGCAGCAAGGTCTGGCGGATGAAGTACAACCGCCCCAATGGCCAGGAGAACACGCTGACCTTCGGCGAGTACGGCCGGCAGGGTATATCCCTCGCCAAGGCCCGCGAGGAGCGTCGGAAGGCCCGCGACTTGCTCGCCCAAGGCATCGACCCGGCCGAACAGGCCAAGCTCGAGGAAGCCAAGGCGAAGAACGCCACCACCTTCGAGGCCGTCACCCGCGAATGGCACGCTGCCCAGGTGAAGCGCGGCAAGTGGTCGGCCGGCCACGCGGAGCGCGTGCTGCGCGAAATGGAGGCGGATCTGTTCCCGGCCCTCGGTAAGCGCCCCGTCGAGAAGTTGAAGACCCGCGACCTGCTGGCGCCCCTGCTCGAAGTCGAAGCCCGCGACGCCCTGGACATGGCCGCCAGGCTGAAGCAACGCCTGTGCGCCGTGATGCGCCACGCCACCCAGACCGGCCTGCTCGACTACAACCCTGCCCAGGACCTCGGTGGCGCGATTTCCACCCGCAAGGCTACCCACCGCCCTGCGCTGCCCCTGGAGCGTCTTGGCGAGCTTCTGGAGCGCATCGACGGCTATGCCGGCCGCACGCTTACGAAGTACGCCCTGCAACTCACCCTGCAGGTATTCGTGCGATCGAGCGAGCTGCGCATGGCCAGGTGGCGGGAAATCGACTTCGACCGCGCCCTTTGGATCATCCCGCCAGAGCGCGAGGCCCTGCCCGGGGTGAAGCACTCCACCCGCGGCAGCAAGATGCGCGACGAACACCTGGTGCCGCTGTCGCCCCAGGCCCTGGCCATCCTGCGCCAGCTCCACGAACTCACCGGATCGGGCGACCTGGTGTTTCCCCACGACGCCTACGCCAGCAAGCCGATGAGCGAGAACACCGTGAACGCCGCCCTTCGGCGCCTCGGCTACGACACCAAGGTCGACGTCTGTGGCCACGGTTTCCGCACCATGGCGTGCTCTGCCCTGGTCGAGTCCGGCCTGTGGTCGAAGGATGCCGTGGAGCGCCAGATGAGCCACAAGGAGCGCAACGGCGTGCGCGCCGCCTACATCCACCGCGCCGAACACATCGAGGAGCGCCGGCTGATGCTCAACTGGTGGAGCAACTTCCTCGACGAGAACCGTCGCAAGACCATCACCCCGTTTGAATACGCCCGGCCAGCAGGGAAGAATGTTACGGGCCTACGGAGAGCAGCGACATGAGCCGATTGAACAAGTTCAAACAGTTCCTCACTCAAGAAGAGGCTGCAGCCCTATTGGGACTTCTGATTAACGAAGAAGTATCAGCTTCCGATATCGAGAGACTCCAGAATGACTGGGAAATTGGAAGGGCTGTTCAAATCCCCTATGGCCAACTAGTAAAACTTGAACCATGCAGGGCCACTGTCAAAAGCGCCGAGGTAATGCGTATAGGCGAGGTGGTCGGAGAATGCTATGGATTCCACTACCCATGCGAAACGGTAACTGTAGGAGACGACCTACAGGTCTGCTCGCTTCGGGGCGCCAGCGGCACCTACTATGCCGTAGCAGTGCCGCCTGGAAATCTCATAACACTCGCGGACTATGAAAACTCCGGCATTGAGTCAAAACTAATTGATCCGCGAGAAATTTATAGAATTGCAAAAATAGCGAATGACGACAATCAAACGAAACCATTTAAAGTTGCCCCACTGCTGAACTTTCTGACTGTATGCGAAGAGGAAATTTATGACTTCCTTCCTGGGGAAGAACCGCCGAAGCATGCTCCGCCAAAACTGAAACTAGTTAAGCAGACAAACTCTCAGCTATTGGCCATTGCCTCGCTCATAGATATCGCACGGGAAAGATCAGGGAAGAACAGCACTCAAGATGCACTGATTGAAAAGATACTAAAGCGCGCCGATGGCAAAAGAGGGCTGAGTGAAAGCGGCCTGCAGAAGCTGTTCGCTGACGCGAACAACGCCGCCAAGGACTGGAAGGACTAAGGAGTTTGCAATTGCAAAACGGATTTTTGCAGTTGAAATGACTGTACATCCAGACAGTTAAATCATGCCTCCGTGTTCATACGGAGGCATACAGATGCAACCCACCCCAACCCCGGCCAAGGCCCTGATCCGCAAGAACGCGCTCTGCGCCTGGCTCGATATCACCCCTGGCGGCCTGGACAAGCTGAAGGCCAAGGACGCCACCTTCCCCAAGCCCATCAAGGACAGCCCCACCCGCCAGGCCGCTGCGTATTACGTGGTTGCCGAGGTCGAGGCCTGGCTGCAGCGCAAGATCGCCCAGCGCGACGGGGCGGCCGCATGAAGCCCCTTGCGCAAGCCCGTCGCCGGCGCTATGGTTCGTGCGTCGCGGTAAATCCCGCGATCGACCTTGGCCGGTCGAGTAAATGTAGGCGCACAGGCGCCCAATCTTTCATTGCAGGCGCTTTTTTTGCGTCCGCAGTGCCGTGTTATGGCGGCAGTGCGCGGGACACCTTCGGGTGTGCCGGGTACCTACATTCCCGGTCGGCCAACCCGCGTACTGCTGCCTCCCTCACTCGCTTGGCCGCGAGCGGTGGCAGCTCCCAAAATGTAGGAGCTTCGCCCATGAATGCCCGCAATCCGTCTGCGCACGCCTCCGCCTGGAAGGCCCGCGCTCTTTCCGCCCTTCGCAGTAACTCCTCCCTCTCCGTCCGCCTGGCTCGCTACAACGCCGCCATGGCCCGCGCTCGCGCTCTGGAAGCGCAGGAGGTGGACCATGCTCAGCGCTAAGCATCACGGCTTCATCGATATCGAGGTCCTGGCCGCCGCCACCCTCTCCGGCGAAGACATGGCCTACATGAACGCCGCCCGCGAGGAGTTCCAGAAGCTGGACACCCTGATCCGCCAGGTAGTGATTCCGGCAGCAGGTGGCTACGGGACACCGATGGCCCGCGAACTCGACGCACATCTGGAAAACGTCCGAATGCTCTCGGCCAACTTCTGCTGGCGTCATCGTCACCTTGGGGCCTCCCACAACGCCAAGGAGGTGCGCCATGCGTAACCTCGCCGCCCTGGTCGACTTCGACGACTGCCGTGCACACGAGCTGAAAGCCCAGCCCGCCACCCCGCAAGACCAGGAGTAACCGACATGACCATGAAAAACGGCGCCAATGCGCCGATGGCCCCGCTCGGCCTGGAGAAAGTGGAAATGGCCTTCCGGGACGCGCTGCAGGTTGTGTTCGGCCGGCTCACCTGGCTGCCCCTTGCAGACGGCATCATCCATCGCTTCCACGTCCCGGGCGACCGCGCCGGAAGCCTCAACGGCTGGTATGTGCTGTTCGGTGACGGCTCGCCGGCGGGCGCTTTCGGCAGTTGGAAAACCGGGGAAGCCCACCACTGGAGTGGCGGCGGGAAGGTTTCCTCCGATGGAGTAAACCAGATACGCGAGCGCATCGAGCAGGCTCGGCGCCAGCGCGAAGCCGAGCAGCACCAACGCCAGCAGCAGGCCGCCGAGCTTTCCCACCGCTGGTGGAATAGTGCCCGGTGCGCCGCGCCCTCCCACCCCTACATGCAGGCGAAGCAGGTTCACCCCTACAGCCTGCGGCAGCGTCACGGGGAGCTGCTGGTGCCGCTGTACTTCGACGGCGAACTGGTGAACCTGCAGCGGATCGGCGCGGACGGCAGCAAGCGCTTCCTCCGCGGGGGCCGGATCACTGGCTGCTACTCCCCGCTGGGCAGCATCTCCCCAGGGCGCCGGCTGTACGTCTGCGAAGGTTGGGCGACCGGCGCCAGCATCCACGAGAACACCGGCAGCCCCGTCGCCTGCGCCATGAACGCCGGCAACCTGAAGCCTGTGGCGCTGGCGCTCCGCTCCAAGTACGGCGACCTGGTGGAGTTGGTCATTGCCGGCGACGACGACCGCCAGACCCCGGGCAATCCGGGACGCACCGCCGCGGTGGCCGCTGCACTGGCTGCCGGCGCCCTGGTCACGTTCCCCGACTGGCCTGACGACGCACCGCCCTCCCTCTCCGACTTCAACGACCTCGCCTGCTGGAGGATCGCCCATGTCCGCTGATCCCATCACCATCATGAAGGCGCCTGTGTCGCCTCTTTGGCGCGCCGAACTCACGCCGGCCTCCTCCATCGTTCCCAAGCCGATCCGCTGGCTGTGGCCTGGCTGGATCGCTAGGGGCAAGCTCACTCTGCTGGCTGGTGCTGGTGGCAGCGGCAAGACGACGCTCGCCATGGGGCTGATCGGCACCGTCACCAGCGGCGGGCGGTGGCCGGACGGAGAGCTTTGCCAGGAGCCCGGCAACGCCCTCATCTGGTCCTCCGAGGACGACCCGGCCGACACGCTGGTGCCTCGCCTGATGGCGGCCGGCGCCGACCTCAGCCGCGTGCACATCATCCAGGGGCGGATTAACGCCCTGGGCGAGCGCGAGCCCTTCGATCCGGCCAGCGACTTCGACCTGCTGCGCGAGGCCGTGGAAGCAATCGGCGGCGCCTCTCTGCTCCTCCTTGATCCCGTGGTCAACGTGGTGAAAGGGGACATGCACCGCGCCAACGAGGTCCGGCGCTCGCTCCAGGCCGTGGTGGACTTCGCCGAACAGCAATGGTGTGCCGTGCTGGGCATCAGCCACTTCAGCAAAGGGAGCGGCGGCGCCTCGCCGGCTGATCGGGTGATCGGCAGCCAGGCCTTCGGCGCGCTGGCGCGGGCGGTACTCGTTGCCGCCAAGCAAGAAGATTCGGACGTCCGGGTGCTGGCGCGGGCCAAATCCAACATCAGCGACGACCAAGGCGGCGTTGGCTACCTGGTGGAGACCTGCACAGTCGGCGACGGCCTGGAGACCACCCGCGTGCTGTGGGGCGACCGCATCGAGGGAAGTGCGCGCGAGATCCTGGCCGACGTCGAAGGAAGCGGTGAGGACGACAGGCGCTCGGAAATGGATGAGGCCTGCGATTTCCTCCGCGACCTGCTGGCGGACGGCCCTGTGCCAACGAAGAGGATCAAGGCCGACGCCGATGGCGCTGGCCATGCCTGGGCGACCATCCGTAGAGCGCAGAAGGTCGTAGGCGCGGAAGCCGTCCGAATCGGCGAGGAAGGCAAGAAAGGGGGCGGCACTTGGTACTGGGAATTAAGTTGCTCATCGACCTCTGAGCACCTTAATCGTACTCGGAATGAGCACCTTAAAGACGCCCAGCAACCACGGGGCTTCCAGGCGTATTTGGATGACGACGAAGGGTTAAGGTGCTCAGGAAATACTGTGAGCACCTTAATTGAAAATCCGGTCATTGGGCCGGATGAGGAGGGGTTCTGATGGCCGCCATCGACTTCCTCCGCGATCAAGGTTTGACCGTCCGCCGAGTTGGGATGCGGGTAGTCGTCGGCCCCAAAGGCAGGATCACCGACGACTTCCGAAAGTACGTCAAAGCCCACCGCCTGGAGCTACTAGCCGAGCTGGCGGCGAACGATGGCCAGGAGCGGCGCTGCCACTGGCAGATCACCCTGGGCGGGAAACCGCTCTGCACGATGATCGGCGAGCCCATGACTCACGCCGAAGCCTTGAACGCTGCTCGCTGGCGCTGGCCTGGCGCGGAGGTGTCGCCATGAGCATCGACGACGAGATCCGCGCTCACCTGGAACGCCTGGGCGTGGAGCCGCTTCTCGGCGGACTCATCCCGGAGAACGCGACCGCCGAACTGCTCGGCTACGCCCCTTCCTACCTCCGCCGACTCGCCGCGGCCGGCCAGCCGCCTCTGCCCTTCGTGCGCCGCGGCAACCGCAGGTTCTACAAGGTCGACGACATTCGGAGATTCGTGACGGAAACCGTCGGATGACGGCGGTTTGTTCGATTGAGGCCCCCAACTGCTGCCCTCACCGTAAGGGCAGCAGAAATCTGCTCGGCATGACGCCGGTTAGAAACCTCATATCACCGCCCTGGAGGCTCAAGAATGACCCAAGCAAAAGGGATGACCGTTCACCTGGATGAAGGCTGTGTCGCAGCCCTCACCCAACTGAAGCGGCAGATCGACGCCACTGCACCGGCCGGCATGCCGGTCTTCTCCATCCAGGCCCTGGCCCGCCATGCGATCCGCAAGTGGTGCGATCACGTCGCGGCTCCGGTTCCGCATCCTGCCGACGAGCAGGCCGGCAGCGAGGGCTGATCGTGGACATTCAACTTTATGACGTGATCGACGCGGCGAGCGCCCAGCAGGTGAAGGTTGCCCTGGTCGGCCAAATGCCGGTGACGCTCCACATCAACAGCCCAGGCGGCAGCGTGACCGACGCCCTGGCGATCTACAGCAGCCTGCGCAAGCACCCCGGGTGCGTCACTGCCATCGTCGACGGCCTGTGCGCCAGCGCGGCAACCATCGTCGCCATGGCCGCCGATGAGATCGTGATGGCCGAGCACAGCCTGCTGATGGTCCATAACCCCTGGACAGTCGCCTCTGGTGACGCGGGCGAGATGCGGAAAACGGCCGATGCCCTGGAGAAAGCCGCCAACGAAATGGCCGCGCTCTACACCGAGCGGACTGGCCTGGCCGAGGACAAGGTGTCCGCGATCATGGGCGCCGAAACCTGGTTCAACGCCTACGAAGCCGTAGCCGCGGGCTTCGCGCATCGAGTGGACGAGGCCGAGCGCAGCAAGCCGCGTCTGGCCGCCACCGCCATGACCTTCCTCGCCTCTGTCATCCGGTCGCCGGAGGACATCGCACAGTGCCGCAGCCGCCTGGCGCAGAGCCGGGAGGAGCACCGCCGCAACCTCAATGCGCTCCTCGAGCCCTTCGCGGGCATGCGGGGCATCGACCAGCTACGGGAGAGTAACGAACTGATGACCTACAACACCGACAAGGCCCGCGAGCGTCTACTGCTCGCCCTGGGCGAAGGCACCCAGCCGGCGAACCCGCCCGGCGCGGGCGCCCACATCTTCGCCGGCAATGGCAACATCGTGCGCGACGGCATGATCGACGCCCTCAGCGCCCGCCTGGGCCTCGCTCAATCGCGCGATGCGCGTAACCCCTACCGCACCATGTCGCTGGTCGACATGGCTCGGGCGTCGCTCACTGAGCGCGGCGTGGGGGTGGCCACCTTCGGCAGCAAGATGCAGTTGGTCGGCGCGGCCTTCACCCATACCACCAGCGACTTCGGCCAGGTGCTGATGAGCGTGTCCGAGAAGGCCATGCTGCGCGGCTGGCAGAATAGCGGCGAGACCTTCCCGCTGTGGACCAAGGCCGGCGAGCTGACCAACTTCCACACCGCCCACCGCGTCGGCATCTCGGGCTTCCCGACCCTGCCGAAGATCCCGGAGGGCGCCGAGTACAAGTACGTTACCTGCAGCGATCGTGGCGCCCCCATCGCGCTGGCGACCTATGGCGGCCTCTTCGGCATCACCCGCCAGGCGATCATCAATGACGACCTGAGCGCCTTCAGCACGCTGCCCAACAACCTGGGCCGTGCTGCCAGCCGCACCATCGGCGACCTGGTGTATGCCGTGCTCACCGGCAACGCCCCGTTCGTTGACGGCAAGGCACTGTTCCACTCTGACCATGGCAACACCGACGAGACCGGGGCAGGCATGTCCCCTGCGCTGCTGGGCGAGCTGCGTCGCAAGATGCGCCTGCAGAAGGACGCCTATGGCGACTCGCTGAACATCGCCCCGGCGTTCGTGATCGTGCCCGCCTCCCTGGAGTCTGCCGCCATCCAGGTGCTGCACAGCACGTCCGTGCCTGGCGCTGAGACCAACAGCGGCATAGTCAACCCGGTGAACCAGATGGGTCAGTTGATCGTTGAGAGCCGCCTGGATAGCGCCCCGGCACCGTACTGGTACGTGGCCGCAGAGCAAGGCTCCGACACCGTAGAGGTGGCTTATCTGGATGGCGTCGACACCCCCTACCTGGAGCAGCAGGAAGGCTGGACTGTCGACGGCGTGAACTTCAAGGTCCGCATCGACGCTGGCGTCGCTCCGCTGGACTACCGTGGTCTGGCTCGCGCCAAGTACAGCGCGTGAGCCTGACGGGGCAGGCGGCCGGACCGAACTCCCCGGCCGCCTGCCCTTCTTTCTTTCCGGGTCCTCCCCGGCATCCCCCCGCCAGAGGGTAATTCGAGCCCCGCGCGCCAGCTATGTATGACCAATTTCCGGGTGTTGGTTGTTGTTTAGTCCCGCCGCCAGAACCCGCGCCGCGCCTCACTCCCCGCCGATAGACATACCAACTTAACCCCCACTCGGAACCTGGTCGCTTTCGCTTTCGGTTCCAATGCCACCTTACGATCGCTGCCCTTCGTTTCGCCCCGATGCTTTACCTGCAATGCAGAGCCGATTGCGGTTGCTGCGGTCACGCTGGCACCGTGACAAAGAGGAAGCGCAGCGCGACAGCATGGCCCACAACTGGACCATCCGCGGCGATCTGTCGATCCCGCAGGTTTTGCCCCTATCGCGCAGACAGGCGCTAGATCGCGTGAACCGTTTCCCTCTATCGAGACCAATGGCGGCGCGGCCTGTAGCGACTCTTCGCATCCAACAGAGTGGAGGATTTGGAGCTGGTCGAGATGGCTCCAATCTGAGCTATCTACCCAACACCGCAAAACCGAAGGACATTTCCTCAAATTGAGGAAATGTCACGCCAATCAGCTTTCCTCCGGTGGAGGAAACCCAGGCCAATCCTCAAGCTGAGGCCGGACCCTCGCCAACCTCTGGTGATGGGATAGGTGAAGCCCAGCTCCAAGGTGGAAGCTAACCTGCTCACATCAGCCGCTGGCTGAGGTCTCCACAATCTGCGGAGCCCCATGGCCAACCTGGTGGCGCAGAACTGCGCCACCGCCCCCTGGGTGGGTCCTCCCCAGGGGTAGGGCCGTCGAGGGTAATTCGAGCCCCGATCGCGGACTACATGCCAGCTTTTTGGAGCCGCCCCGCTTCCGGTTCCGGTTTGACCTGAAACTCGCATGGCTTCTGGACTCTACTGCTGGCGTCAACCGGAAGCGCCTCGTCTATGCGGATCGCTTGAACGGCATAAGACTTATGTCAACAGCAGCGCAATCACACTGCCAATACCACACTCCGGAATGGCAGCCGCCGTACGAATACGCTAGATTCGGCGCCACGCAAGGAGAGCATCGCCGTGTCTGAATTGATCACCTATTCCCTACCACTCTCGTTTTACTTTGAGACCAAGCAACCGGTTCCAATTGACGAGCTAGTGAAGTCCCTGTTGGCGCTTGAGAAGCTCGCAGCCAAGGTACCTATACTGCTGGGCGAGCTCAGCGACACGGCAATCGACCTCCAAGAACTGAAAGTCTCGAAGATCGAATCCGGAAGCCTAAAAGAGGTACTGGAGGTGACTCTTTCGTTCCTCAGTGAAGAGGACAAGGCGAAATTCAAGGCATGGGTGAGCGACACCAAAATGGGACGAGCTACGAAACTTGCAGCTGTCGGTGGCCTCGCAGCGCTTGGCGTCTTGCTAGTGGCAAGCTCCGCTATCACCGCGTATGACTCTTTCACGAAAAGCGATACGCCGAGCATTCAGGCCAACAACAACACAATCATCAACATCGGCGCCGATGCTATCGGGGTCTCCGCAGATAGCCTGAAGAAGGCCGTTGATGCGGCCATGGCTGGCGATAAAAAGAGGGTGGTGTCCGCTGCTCTCGACTTCGTTAGCCCTGCCTCTGGTGAAAATGGTGGTGGCATCTACGCAGGAACAGAAAAGGCCGGCGTTTCGTTTTCCCACCAAGCGGCAACAGATGCCCCTGCCCAGGCTGACTTCCGTGCTCGCGACGTAGAGGTTGCCTACGAAAAGACAACCGTGGAGATCAGGGTTCTCGACCGGGATCGTACCGAGGGTGGCTGGAAAGCAACGTTGCCGACGATAACTGGCGATAAGAGGCTGCCACTGTATTTCGCAGACGGTGTACCTGCCGACAAAGCTATGGCTGAAGAAAAGATCAGCTCCGACGTTGTTGTCACCTACGCCCAAGACTTCAACAAGGGCGTTCTGGTCCCCAAAAGCATTCTCGTGAAAAAGATCTACTAATCCGGGACTCCCCAAGCTGCTCTGTCAGCTGAGCCTCCCGCCTGAATACCAAGGAGTCGGTAAATGGCCTTTCAGCGATACCCCAATCTGAGCGGACGCTCGAACGTGGTGGCGTTTGAGATCACTGACGATGCGATCACCGTACAGTTTGCCAGTGGCAGATGCCGATACTACGTCTACAACTCGATGACTCCGGGAGCAATGGTTGTAGCCGAGTTGAAACGTCTTGCGCTGGCAGGCCGAGGCTTGAACAGCTACATCGCCCGCGGACGCGGCTTGCCTTACTACAGCAAGCGCTGAATCGTCGTATAGCCCCCTGGAAGGTGCATTGGAGTTTAGGGGTACGAATAGGGGTACAGCGGAAATTCAAAGCGCCAAGAACTGCGAATAAAGGGCAGCCGAGCAATACTTTCGATTCCGTCCCTGGCACCAAGACTCCGAAAGGCCCCTGCGTTCACCAGAACCAGGGGCCTTTTGCATTTCCGCCCTCAGCCGATCACGGCCGCGCTTCCGCCACTGGTCGCCCGCCCGGCGAAACTCCCGCGGTTTCCGTTGTCTACTGGCGCGTAGCACAACGTTTTTTCAGAATGATGACATTCCGGATGATTTCCGCCCGAGGGATGGGATACTTTCAGGCCCTCGATGCCTGAAAAGGGAGTGCTCGTGCATCCTCTAAAACGCTGGTGGCAACAACGCGGCAACCTCGCGACGCTTGCCATCCTGTTCCTGGCGATCCCGCTGGCCAGCCGCCACGCCTTTGGCTGGGGCAACCTGTATGGCTACCTTTCGGATCTGGCCATCGGCAGCCTGCTGGTCCTGCTGCTGCACCGCCTGCGCCTGTTCGTAGCCCTGCCGATCATGCTGCTGTGGGCGCTGATGACGATCGGCAACGCCGAGCTGGTCAGCGCCGTGGGCCGCATGCCCGATCCCAGCGACCTGCACTTCATGGCCGACCCGACCTTCGTCGGCAACTCCACTCAGGGCGGCGGCATCGCCCACCCGTGGCTGGCCGGCGCGCTGCTCGGCGCCATCGTGCTCTGCGCCGTGCTGTGGCGGCGCCGCGAACAGCGCCTGTCGCGCTTCGCCTATGCCGTGCCGGTGGCCCTGCTGGGCGCCCACTTCGGCCTGCAGTACGTGATCCCCAACGACGTCGACGTGTGGAAGCAGTTCAACCTGCCGCACCGCCTGCTGGCCGGCGCCGCCAGCCAGGGCCAGCTCGCCGTCGAGGACTGGCTGGCCGGCGACCAGGGCGACACCCCGCCCGACGTCACCGGGCTGACCCAGCTCGACCTGTCCGGCACCCCGCTGCTGTCCGGCCCGGGCACGGCGAAGAACGTGCTGATCATCACCATGGAAGGCATCCCCGGCGCCTACGTGGCGACCAACCGCGCGGCGCTGAGCAGCAGCTACGAAGAATCCATGATGCCCAGGCTCAGCGCCTGGGCCGAACGCTCGATGACCACCCCGGACTACGTGGTGCACAGCCACCAGACCATCCGCGGCCTCTACGCCCTGCTCTGCGGCGACTACAGCAAGCTGGACAACGGCACGCCCAAGGGCGTCGAGCTGCTGTCCAACCCCGGCCGCGCCGCCGAGTGCCTGCCGGCGCAGCTGCGTCAGCACGGCTTCAGCACCCACTTCCTGCAGGGCGCCGGCCTGCGCTTCATGGCCAAGGACAAGGTGATGCCGGCCATGGGCTTCGACAAGACCCTCGGCCGCGACTGGTTCAAGAAGAAGCCTTACCTGGAGTTCGCCTGGGGCATGGACGACAAGGCCTTCTTCGAGGGCGCGCTGGACTACGTCGGCGAGCTGCGCAAGGACAAGAAGCCGTGGATGCTGACCCTGCTCACCGTCGGCACCCACCAGCCCTACTCGGCCACCCCGGAATACCTGGCCAGGTACCCCACGCCGCGCCAGGCCGCGGTGGGCTACCTGGATGACGCCGTCGACGCCTTCCTCGCCGGCCTGGAAAAACAGGGCGTGCTCAAGGACACCCTGGTGATCGTCACCTCCGACGAATCCCACGGCATCGACAACGTGCGCCTGGCCTCGTCCTGGGGCCTGAACCTGGTGCTGGCTCCCGAGCAGGCGGCGCTGCCGCCGGTGAAGAGCGGCGTCTACGGCCACGTCGACATGGACGCCTCGATCCTCGACTACTTCGGCTTCACCCCGCCGAAGGACGTTTCCGGCCGCTCGCTGTTCCGCGAGTACGACAAGGGCCGCGAGATGGTCTCCTTCACCAACGGTATGCTGCGCTTCCACGACGGCAGGCAGACCTTCACCGAATGCGACTTCCAGCAGGTCTGCCGGCGCTACAAGAGCGATGGCTTCATCGCCGACAGCGCCCAGTTCGTCGGCCGCTTCAGCGGCCGCGATGCGCGCCTGGTCGCCGCCCGCGCGGGCATCCTGGATCATTCGGTGATCGGTAACCCGATGGGCCGCGAATACCAGTTCGCCACCCAGGAGAAGATCCGCATCAAGCCGCAGGTCACCAACGAGTACACCGACAACCTGATCGGCGCCCAGTACCTGGAGTTCCCGGCCGACAGCCACACCACCGTGAGCCTGAAGATCCGCGCCCTGCAGATGGACAAGGCCGGCGCCAGGGTGCAGCTGAAGACCCGCGAGTTCGAACGCCCGGTGAACCTGCCGATCCCCGAGTTCCCGCTGCTGACCCGCGACAAGCCGCTGCAGGTGACCTTCGGCTTCGACAACGAGCGGGCGCGCAAGGCCTTCTCCTTCCACCTGCTGGCCGAAGGCAAGGGCATCATCGAGATCACCGATTTCCACGTGCAGACGCAGCCGCGCAAATCGGCCATCGATGCCAGCGAGCATCCCACCCGCCTGGCCGACGGCAGCGTGCTGCCCGGCCCGCGCATCGGTGGCCGCCCGGCGCTGATGGCCGGCCAGCTCGACCAGCTCGACGAAGAGAGCCGCGACAGCAACGCCGCCGAGCCGCAGATCACCCAGTGAACCCGGGCCCCGACCAATGTCGGGGCCTGCGGTCTTTTCCCCCGTCGGCGAAGCTGGCACTATCGCGCCCCTCGTTTCGCCGGCCCCCTCGTCAGGCTTCCGGGCCCCCGGTGTTCAGCCCAGGCGACAAGGCACTGCGGCAATGCGACAAGATGCCACCATCCAGGCCCGGCGCGGCCCCCGGACGCTTGGCGCCCCCCGGGTCGCGTGATAGGTTGCGTTCGCCAGGAAGGCCCTACCCCCTGCCGCGGCGCGCCGCGAAGCATCCGAACAACAATAGAGGAGCCCCCAATGGCCGAGGCCATACCCGCACTGGAAATCCGTAACCTGCACAAGCGTTACGGCGACCTGGAAGTGCTCAAGGGCATTTCCCTGACCGCCCGCGAAGGCGACGTGATCTCCATTCTCGGCTCCTCGGGTTCCGGCAAGTCGACCTTCCTGCGCTGCATCAACCTGCTGGAAAACCCCCACCAGGGCCAGATCATCGTCGCCGGCGAAGAACTCAAGCTGAAGAAGGCCAAGGACGGGGCGCTGGTCGCCGCCGACAACCGCCAGATCAACCGCCTGCGCAGCGAACTGGGCTTCGTCTTCCAGAACTTCAACCTCTGGCCGCACATGAGCATTCTCGACAACATCATCGAGGCGCCGCGCCGCGTGCTGGGCAAGAGCCGCGCCGAAGCCATCGAGATCGCCGAGGCCCTGCTGGCCAAGGTCGGTATCGCCGACAAGCGCCACAGCTTCCCCGCGCAGCTCTCCGGCGGCCAGCAGCAGCGTGCGGCCATTGCCCGCACCCTGGCCATGCAGCCCAAGGTCATACTGTTCGACGAGCCCACCTCGGCACTGGACCCGGAAATGGTCCAGGAAGTGCTCAACGTGATCCGCGCATTGGCCGAGGAAGGCCGCACCATGCTGCTGGTCACCCACGAAATGAATTTCGCCCGCCAGGTTTCCAGCGAGGTGGTGTTCCTCCACCAGGGCCTGGTCGAGGAACAGGGTTCCCCCGAGCAGGTCTTCGGGAACCCGCAGTCCGCGCGCTGCAAGCAGTTCATGTCCAGCCACCGCTAACGGAGCAACTTTGCATGAAGAACTATAAGAAGATCCTTCTGGCCGCTGCCGCCACCCTGGCCTTCGGCGCCCACGCGGTCGCCGCCGAGAAGCTGCGCATCGGCACCGAAGGCGCCTACCCGCCCTTCAACGGCATCGACGCCAGCGGCCAGGTGGTCGGCTTCGACCTCGACGTCGGCAAGGCCCTGTGCGCCAAGATGAAGGTCGAGTGCGAGGTGGTCACCTCCGACTGGGACGGCATCATCCCGGCGCTGAACGCCAAGAAGTTCGACTTCATCGTCGCCTCCATGTCGATCACCGACGAGCGCAAGCAGGCGGTGGACTTCACCAACCCCTACTACACCAACAAGCTGCAGTTCGTGGCGCCCAGGTCGGTGGACTTCAAGACCGACAAGGGCTACCTGAAGGGCAAGGTGATCGGCGCCCAGCGCGCGACCATCGCCGGCACCTGGCTTGAGGACAACATGTCCGACACCGTCACCATCAAGCTCTACGACACCCAGGAAAACGCCTACCTGGACCTGTCCTCGGGCCGCCTGGACGGCGTGCTGGCCGACAAGTTCGTGCAGTACGACTGGCTCAAGAGCGACGCCGGCAAGGACTTCGAGTTCAAGGGCCAGCCGGTGTTCGACAACGACAAGATCGGCATCGCCGTGCGCAAGGGCGACCCGCTGCGTGACAAGCTGAACGCCGCCCTGAAGGAAATCGTCGACGACGGCACCTACAAGAAGATCAACGACAAGTACTTCCCCTTCAGCATCTACTGATGCCAGCCCGGCGCGCCCTGTGACCCAGGGCGCGCCCCTTCAGGCGCGATCCCCATGATTTTCGACCTGCACGGTTTCGGCCCGCAGCTGGCGGCCGGCACCCTGATGACGCTCAAGCTGTCCCTGGCCGCGGTCTGCCTCGGCCTGCTCCTCGGGCTGCTCGGCGCCATCGCCAAGACCTCGAAGAATGCCTTGCTGCGCATGCTCGGCGGCGCCTACACCACCCTGGTGCGCGGCGTGCCGGAAACCCTCTGGGTGCTGATGATCTATTTCGGCACCGTGGCCGGGCTGAACGCCGTGGGCGACCTGTTCGGCAAGCCCGACCTGGCCCTGAGCCCCTTCGCCGCCGGCACCTGCGCCCTGGGCCTGTGCTTCGGCGCCTACGCCACCGAAGTCTTCCGCGGCGCCCTGCTGGCCGTGCCCAAGGGCCACCGCGAGGCCGGCCAGGCGCTGGGCCTGTCGGCCCCGCGGATCTTCTGGCGCATCGTCCTGCCGCAGGTGTGGCGCGTGGCCCTGCCGGGCCTGGGCAACCTGTACCTGATCCTGCTCAAGGACACCGCCCTGGTCTCGCTGATCACCCTTGACGAGATCATGCGCAAGGCCCAGGTCGCCTCCAACGCGACCAAGGAGCCCTTCACCTTCTACATGACCGCCGCGCTGATCTACCTGGGCCTGACCGTGTTCGTCATGGCCGCCCTGCACTTCCTGGAGCGCCGCGCCGGCCGCGGTTTCGTGAGGAACGAGCTATGACCGACATGGAGCTGATCCTCAAGTGGCTGCCGAAGATGCTCCAGGGCGCCGGGCTGACCCTCGAGCTGCTGGCCTTCGCCGTGGTCGCCGGCCTGGCCCTGGCCGTGCCGCTGGGCATCGCCCGCGCCTCGCGGCACTGGTACGTGCGCGCGCTGCCCTACACCTACATCTTCTTCTTCCGCGGCACCCCGCTGCTGCTGCAGCTGTTCATCGTCTACTACGGCCTGGCGCAGTTCGACTCGGTGCGCCAGGGCCCGCTCTGGCCGTACCTGCGCGACCCATACTGGTGCGCGCTGCTGACCATGACGCTGCACACCGCGGCCTACATCGCCGAGATCCTCCGCGGCGCCATCCACGCCATCCCGGTGGGTGAAGTGGAAGCCGCGCGGGCCCTGGGCATGTCGCGCCGCCAGGCGCTGCTGCACATCATCCTGCCGCGCGCCGCGCGCATCGCCCTGCCGGCCTACAGCAACGAGGTGATCCTCATGCTCAAGGCCAGCGCCGTGGTCTACACCGTGACGCTGTTCGACATCATGGGCATGACCCGCACCATCATCGCCCGCACCTACGAGGCCATGCTGTTCTTCTGCCTCGCCGGGGTGTTCTACCTGGTCATCACCCTGGTCCTCACCCGCCTGTTCCGCCTCGCCGAGCGCTGGCTGCGGGTGGACTCCATGCAGGGGCGCTGACCGGCGCTTCCCGGAGGTGGCGGGGCCGCTATAATCGCCGCCCCGCCACTCACTCCCAGCGCACCGCCGTGGCCAACCGCCTCACCGACGACGTCCTGCTCCAGCGCTTCCAGGCCCTGGACGCCTTCCTGCTCGCCCACCAGGGGCTGTGGCGGCCCAAGCCCTTCACCCTGCCGGAGCTGCCCTGGGAAGCCGAACACCGGGAACTGGCCGCCTGGCTGCGCGGGCGCGAGCTGGAACAGGCCGACGTCGCGCACAACCAGCCCGAACGCCTGCCCGCGCCGGCGCCCTTCCCGGAGCTGGCGAACCGCGCCGCGCAACTGAGCGAAGTCGAGGACCTGCCGTCACATCCGCTGCCCAGGCTGCCGGCGCAGTTCCAGGTCGACGTGCCTGGGCGCAAATGGCATCAGATCGAGGCCTTTGCCAGCCGCCTGGACTTCGCCACACCCTCCGTGCAGTGGCTGGACTGGTGCGCCGGCAAGGGCCACCTCGGACGCCTTCTGGCCCATGGCGGGCAGCCGCTGCTGAGCCTGGAGCGCGACCTCGCGCTGGTCAGCGACGGCCAGCGCCTGAGCGACCGCCTGGGCCTGCGCGCCATGCACGTCGAGCAGGACGTGCTCGCCGAAGGCGCCGCCCGCTACCTGCATCCCGGCCAGACCGCCGTGGCCCTGCACGCCTGCGGCGACCTGCACGTCCAGTTGCTGCGCCTGGCGGCAAGTAAGCGCTGCCGGCAACTGGCGGTGGCGCCCTGCTGCTACAACCGCATCGCCAGCGAGCACTACCAGCCGTTATCCACAGCCGCGGGCGCTTCCCGCCTGAAGCTGGATCAGGACGACCTGCGCCTGCCGCTCGCCGAGACGGTCACCGCCGGTGCCCGGGTACGGCGCCAGCGCGACAACTCCATGGCCCGGCGCCTGGCCTTCGACCTGCTGCAGCGCGAGCTGCGCGGCGAGGACAGCTACCTGCCGGTGCCCTCGGTGCCCACCGACTGGCTGCACAAACCCTTCGCCGACTACTGCCGCGACCTGGCCGCGCTCAAGGGCCTGCCCCGCCCCGCCGAGCGTGACTGGAGCGCGCTGGAGGCCCAAGGCTGGCGGCGCCTGGCCGAGGTGCGCAATCTCGAACTGGTGCGCGGCCTGTTCCGCCGCCCGCTGGAACTCTGGCTGCTGCTCGACCGCGCGCTGTTCCTCGTCGAACAGGGCTACCGGGTACGCCTGGGGCGCTTCTGCGCCAGCCAGGTCACGCCGCGAAACCTGCTCATTCTCGCCGAGCACGTCTAGTACGAGCGTTCCAGAGAGAAGCCCACAGAACCTGTGGATAACTCTGTTGAGAACACCGGGAAAATCGCTCACGCGGCCCGCTGCTGGCCTGTCGGCGCGGCTCTGTTCGAATTTTGAACAGACCAGATAATTTCTTTTAAAAACACATACTTAGGTAAAAACTGGAAAACGCTGAGGCTTTTTTAGCACTAGCCGCCAAGCCATGCCCCGGCATTGTGCATAAGCACTGCTGCCGGGGCCGCGTCGCACACCGAGCGGGCACATCCTGTTTCGCGGAACGCTCGCATAGTGCTTTCAGGAACGGATTGTTGCCCATTTGCAACAATCCGCTATTTGTCATTAGCTGCCTAGGCAGTATTATTTCGAAACAGATTTCCTGCCTAGACAGTTATTAGCCTTGCCATGGATCACTACCGCGTCACGGACTTCCCGTTCAGGGGCTCGATCGGCCAGTTGCTGGGGCTGGCGGCCATCCTCAAGGACCGCCTGCTGGACAAGCACCTGATCCACCTGGACATCACCGCCGCGCAGTTCAAGGTGCTGTTCTTCATCGGCCAGAACCGCGCCAACACCCCGGGCGAGCTGTGCCGCGAGCTGTCCATCGACAGCGGCTCGATGACGCGCATGCTCGATCGCCTGGCGAAGAAAGACCTGCTGCTGCGCCAGCCCTGCCCCAACGACCGGCGCAGCGTGCGCCTGCAGCTCAGCCCCGCCGGCGAGGCGGTGAACGCCCAGGCGCCACAGATCGCCGTGCGGGCGATGAACGAACTGGTCGGCTGCCTCAGCCCCGAGGAACTGCTGACTCTCACCCGGCTGCTGGACAAGATCCTCGCCAGCCATGGCGTCGCGCCCGGCGCGACCCAGGAGAAGTAGGCCATGCGTGCATTCCGCTTACCCGCCGCCACCCTGCTGGCCAGCGCCGTGGCGCTGGCCGGTTGCGTCAGCTCCTCGGGCCTGGCGCCCAACGGCAAGGCGCTCGACAGCGCCTCGCTGCAGGCTGGCCGCAGCCTCGACGGCACACCGCTGTCCAGTGCCGCCTGGCCACGCCGGAACTGGTGGAGCAGCCTGGGCGACGCCCAGCTCGACAGCCTGATCGACGAGGCCCTGAAAGGCACGCCGGACCTGCAGATCGCCGACGCCCGCGCGCGCCAGGCCGCCGCCGCGGCCAACGCCGCCGATGCCGAGCGCATGCCCACGCTCAACGGCAAGGCCAGCTATGCGGGTATCCGCGCGCCCACCAGCGTGCTCCCCGCGCCAACGGGCGGGCATTATTCGGCGGTGAAGTACCTGTCCCTGGGCTTCAACTACGATTTCGACCTCTGGGGCGGCCAGCGCGCCGCCTGGGAAGCCGCCCTCGGCCAGGCCAACGCCGCCGAGGTGGACCGCCAGGCCGCGGCCATCACCCTCTCGGCCAACGTCGCCCGCGCCTATAGCGAGCTGGGCCACGCCTTCGCCGTGCGCGACCTGTCCCGCGACGAGCTGGAACGTTCGCAGCGCCTGTTCGAGCTCAGCCGCAAACGCATGGACGCCGGCCTGGACAGCAAGGTGCAGTTGCAGCAGACGCAAACCCAGGTGGCCAGCGCCCGCCAGCAGCTGGCCGCCGCCGAACAGCAGATCGCCAGCGACCGCATCGCCCTGGCTGTGCTGCTCGGCCAGGGGCCGGACCGCGGCCTCGACCTGCAGCGCCCGCAAGCGCTCAAGACCGACGCCCTGAGCCTGCCGCCGAACCTGCCGGCGGAACTGCTCGGCCGCCGCCCGGACATAGTCGCCGCACGCTGGCGCGTCGAGGCCGCGAGCAAGGACATCCAGGCGGCGAAGACGCAGTTCTACCCGAACCTCAACCTGGGCGCGATGGTCGGCCTGGCCAGCATGCACACCAGTGACCTGCTGGAGGCGCCGAGCCGCTTCTTCCAGGTCGCCCCGGCCATCTCCCTGCCGCTGTTCGACGGCGGCCGCCTGCGCGCCAACCTGGCCGGCAAGGATGCGGACTACGACCTGGCCGTGGCGCAGTACAACAAGACCCTGGTCGGCGCCCTGGGCGAGGTCAGCGACGACCTCAGCCAACTGCGCTCGCTGGAGCAGCAACTGGTCGACCAGCGCGAGGCCCGCGACATCGCCAAGTCCAACTTCGAACTGGCCATGCGCCGCTATGGCGAAGGCGTCGGCAACTACCTCGACGCCCTCAGCGTGCAGCAACAGCTGCTGCTCGCCGAGCGCCAGCTGGCCAACCTGGAAGCCCAGCGCATCGACCTCTCCGTCCAGCTGGTGCAAGCCCTGGGCGGCGGCTTCCAGGCCGACTCCGTTCCCCCGTCTTCCGCCCCGCTCGCCCAGGCGGGCGCAGCTGCCGTGCACTAAGAGGCAACCGCCATGACCACCGATACCCAAGAAACCACCGGCGGCAACCCCCAGCGCAAGCGCTGGCTGCTGATCCTGCTGGTCGTCGTCATCCTCGCCGGCATCGCCGCGGCGCTCTGGGAGTTCCTCTACGGGCGCTGGCACGAAGACACCGACGATGCCTACGTCAACGGCAACGTGGTGCAGATCACCCCGCAGATCACCGGCACCGTGGTCAGCATCGGCGCCGACGACGGCAACCTGGTGCACAAGGGCCAGGTCCTGGTGAAGTTCGACCCCAGCGACGCCGACGTGGCCCTGCAGCAGGCCGAAGCCAACCTGGCGCGCACCGTGCGCCAGGTGCGCGGGCTGTTCAGCAACGTCGACGGCTACAAGGCCGACGTCGCCGCGAAGAAGGTCGCCCTGGCCAAGGCCGAGGCCGACTTCAAGCGCCGCCAGCACCTGGCCGACGACGGCGCCATCTCCCGCGAGGAGCTGGCCCATGCCCGTGACGCCCTGGACACCGCGCGCAGTTCGCTGACCAGCGCCGAGCAGCAACTGGACACCAACCGCGCGCTGGTGGACGACACCGTCGTCGCCTCCCACCCCGACGTCAAGGCGGCCGCCGCCAAGCTGCGCCAGGCCTACCTGGACGACGCCCGCGCGGTGATAGTCGCGCCGGTGACCGGCTACGTGGCCAAGCGCACCGTGCAGGTCGGCCAGCGCGTGCAACCGGGCACCGCGCTGATGGCGGTGATCCCGCTGGAGCAGGTGTGGATCGATGCCAACTTCAAGGAAACCCAGCTGCAGCACATGCGCATCGGCCAGCCGGTGGAAATCCGTTCCGACCTCTACGGCAGCTCGGTCAAGTACCAGGGCAGCGTGGAAAGCCTGGGCGTGGGCACCGGCAGCGCCTTCTCCCTGCTGCCGGCGCAGAACGCCACCGGCAACTGGATCAAGATCGTCCAGCGCGTGCCCGTGCGCATCCGCGTCGACGCCAGGCAACTGGAAGAACACCCGCTGCGCATCGGCCTGTCGATGGACGTCAACGTCGACCTGCACGACCAGAGCGGCCCAGCCCTGTCGCAGCAGCCGCCGAAGGAAGCGCTGTTCTCCACCGACGTCTACCAGCAGCAGCTGGCCTCGGCGGACCAGCTCATCGAGCAGCTGATCCACGCCAACATGGCCGACGGCCGCGGCCGCAGCACCGCCGCGCGCTGAGTCCGGAAGCATCATGAGCGAGAACAGCAGCAACGGCGCCTTCAGCCCGCCCAGCCTGGTGATGGCCACCATCGGCCTGTCCCTGGCGACCTTCATGCAGGTGCTGGACACCACCATCGCCAACGTCGCCCTGCCGACCATCTCCGGCAACCTCGGGGTGAGCGCCGAGCAGGGCACCTGGGTGATCACCTCCTTCGCGGTGAGCAACGCCATCGCCCTGCCGCTGACCGGCTGGCTGAGCCGCAAGGTCGGCGAGGTGCGGCTGTTCATCGCCGCCACCCTACTCTTCGTGATCGCCTCCTTCCTCTGCGGCGTGGCCCAGCAGATGGGCATGCTGGTGGGCTTCCGCGCCCTGCAGGGCTTCGTCGCCGGGCCGCTGTACCCGATCACCCAGACGCTGCTGATCTCCATCTACCCGCCGGCCAAGCGCGGCATGGCCCTGGCGTTGCTGGCGATGGTCACGGTGGTGGCGCCCATCGCCGGGCCGATCCTCGGCGGCTGGATCACCGACAGCTACAGCTGGCCGTGGATCTTCTTCATCAACGTGCCGATCGGCCTGTTCGCCGCCTTCGTGGTCTACCAGCAACTGAAGAAACGCCCGGTGGTGATCAAGCACGCGCCCATGGACTACATGGGGCTGATCCTGCTGGTCCTCGGCGTGGGCGCGCTGCAGATCGTGCTCGACAAGGGCAACGACCTGGACTGGTTCGAGTCGAACTTCATCGTCGGCGGCACCGTGGTGTCGGTCATCGCCCTGGCGGCCTTCGTCATCTGGGAACTGACCGACAAGCACCCGATCGTCAACCTGCGCCTGTTCGTGCACCGCAACTTCACCTTCGGCACCCTGGCGCTGGTGGGCGGCTACGCCGGCTTCTTCGGCATGAACCTGCTGCTGCCGCAATGGCTGCAGACGCAGATGGGCTACACCGCCACCTGGGCGGGCCTGGCCGCGGCGCCGATCGGCATCCTGCCGGTGTTCCTCTCGCCGCTGGTCGGCCGCTACGCCAACAACTTCGACCTGCGCATCCTCGCCGGCCTGGCGTTCCTGGTGATGTCCGTCACCAGCTTCATGCGCGCCGCCTTCAACACCGAGGTCGACTACTACCACATCGCCCTGGTGCAGACCCTCATGGGCCTGGGCGTGGCCTTCTTCTTCATGCCCATCCTCAGCATCCTGCTCTCCGACCTGCCGCCGGACCAGATCGCCGACGGCTCGGGCCTGGCCACCTTCCTGCGCACCCTGGGCGGCAGCTTCGCGGCCTCCCTCACCACCTGGATCTGGGATCGCCGCGCCACGCTGCACCACGCCCACCTGACGGAAAGCCTGAGCACCTACGACCCGGCCACCCGCGACGCCCTGGACCTGCTCGGCGGCGCCAACCAGCACGGCGCGGCCATGCTCGACCGCATTGTCGAAAGCCAGGCCTACATGCTCTCCACGGTGGAATACTTCACCCTGCTCGGCTGGCTGTTCCTGACCCTGCTGGCCATCATCTGGCTGGCCAAGCCCCCCTTCGGCGCCAAGCCGGGAGCCGCCGCCAGCGGCCACTGAGCGAACGGGCACAGGCTGAAAAATCAGAGGTTTACACCGCCCGGCGCGTGGCTATAATGGCGTCCCTCCTTGCCGGTATAGCTCAGCTGGTAGAGCAACTGACTTGTAATCAGTAGGTCCCGGGTTCGACTCCTGGTGCCGGCACCATTTCAAAGGCCTCGCAGCAATGCGGGGCCTTGTCATTTTCGCCGAACGTACAATTAGACGTACAAAATCGGCTTTCTCGTCCATGCCCTATTGGCGTGGAGTCACTGAGACGTTGTACTCTCCTTTCTGCCCTTTTGCGGCCGTGAACTAGAGCAAGTTCGTACGTTACGTCGAAGGCAGATATCTGTTGATCAACGACAACCGTACCGCCTACCCCCCTCCCTGCCTGTTAGGGAAACTCTGAAAAAGCCTGCCTTTTTCGAGTTTGCAGGCCTGTAAGCCGCGTGGCTACTGGGGCGCATTTTCGAGTAGGGGCTTTTTCAGACCATCCTTAGGAATACTTATTAAATCCTACCTTTCAAGGCAAACTACGGCTAACTCACCACGAACAAATACAGAGTCCTTATCTGGCCAAGGACTTCTTTCCGCACAAAGTTCAGTGCCAATTTTTATATCGGTAGCAGATGGACGACCAAAATTATATCCAGTGGACTCGAGAACCAATGGCACTTTAGACCACTCTGCGGAAAACGCAGAAATATTCATATCACCCTGAAGAGTCCTTAGGCCAATCGGATAGCCCCATCCCCCCCCATTCACATACAATCTCTCTATATCTTTAAAGTCTGGCATTCCTTCGAGCCTCCCAACAATGCGATTCACCTTAAAGCGATCCCACTGGGCAATTTTTTGCTGATCGGCAAACACCTGATTATTTATAAAAACAAACCCAAGCAATATCAGAGATCCACCGACCATAAAGAATCTACCAATTAAGTTACACGCCCCCTGAGAGATGGTTTTTTCGGCTGCAAGAAAAAGCAGACCAAATAGTAATGAGACATGAGCAAGAACCCTGGGAACAGGCCACCAATCATTGAAAGGGATTATTATTCCTATGGATAACAGCGGAATCAATGACAGCAAAAACAACCCAAAAACCAAATTCCAATAATTACGAAAACCTCTTAGCAAATTAGCCAAAACAAGCAGAATAGCGGTGAGAGTTATAACCATAAAAACTGCTTTCAAACCAATCGGAAAAATCGGTTCTGATTTTAAAAAAATTATATACAGAGCACTGGATACCTCTTCAACCCTTTTTGAAAGCTGATTGATCCCAATGAATTTAGCTCGCGCGGTGACATCGCCAACTAAACCGAGATGCTTTACAAGGGATAGCGTAGCCAAGAATAAAGCGGCCCCTAAAAAAGAAAACAGCAGAAGCCACCATCCCCGGGACCTCATGGCATGGTACTCAAGCTCGCTCTCAGTGTCTTTCCTCTTGAATATGACACTCATAAGCAAACAACCATAGGCAGCAACCAATAGATAATTCAAAGAGGCTTGATAGGTCATTAGCGCGGCAGCAATAGACAGCATCGCAACAACTTTAACCCCAAATCCCTTGGAGCCCTCCCTAGCAGACTCAATTGCAATTATGGTAAAAACGAGCGCCAGCGCGTAAATTGGCAGAATCACTTTAAAGGTCAGTAGTTCGGCAGAGTAAGGATACAGCGAAATCAATCCGCCGATTATTCCAGCACTAATTAATGATGAATACCCAACAAAACGCATCACAGAAACAACAAGAGCCGCCTGCAAGGCGATCACAAGCAAGGCCGACGCGAAATATGTATCATTGAGATTTACCCCAATGGCATCTATGACATACGCAGTAAGCCACCCCAGAAACCTCCCCTGGGTTAAGAAAAGCTCAAGCTGTTTATCTGAAACGCCTAAGGAAAACGGGTAATCATCTATCGACACGCCCCGGAATGCCGCCGCTCCCTTGGCAATAATAGAAAAAAAGAATATTAGAGCGAAGAGCCTCATATCATCTCGAGACCATACAAAATAAAGATATTTTTTATTAATCATTAAGATCTCCATCCAAGAGTCGCAACACAAGCTACGAAAGCAGTTAGCCTCACACGACAAAAAACATGGCTTCTGAGGACACCTTAGTCATTTCAGATATTCTTTGGCCATATTAGTATCGGATTTCTTAAGCCAATCAATCCATCATGCTCAATATCATCGCTACGGCCAGCATCTCCTCTGCTACGGAACACTCACTTATAACCATCTACAAATTTCGGCGCGCCATTCAACGTTTCGACAGAGCGAACAAGCTGATTCATTTACGTCGATTTTTTGGACGCCCCCTTCCCGCAACACGCTTTAGTGTAGCCAAACTGCCGTTTGATCACGCGACAGTTTGATCTTGGAGACGAAACTGGGCTTTGGCGTTCTCGATTTTGCGCAGTACCTTGCACGAGGGGCATCCTTGCCATACGTCTTGTACTGGGCTAAGTCGCGACCTGCCAGACGACTTGGCGACCCACAGGTCGCTCGACTCCAGTACGGTCGGCGTCAGCAAACACCACACTTTCCTTGCCGTATAGCTATTCGCACACTAGCGCCATACGCCCCCTTTATCGGAATCAGTACGGGCTATCGTATCCAAGTAATACTGATTCTCCTTCTTGGCTTGGTGTGTCTCCGGGTTACGCTTGCCGCCCTGATCCTTGATCGAGCTCGGCGCCCAGATGAGCAAGGCGCCGCGACGGACCTTGCTCCCCTAGGGAAGCTCCGAACAAGTCAGTCACACGCAACTGATTGGCGACCTGACTCCTTTTTCAGCCCAGCCTTCGGGGGCTGATTCACCCGAAGCCAGGCTTTTGCCCTGGCTTCTGTGTTTTACAGGCGCACCTCTCCTGCGCCGGCCAGCAAGTGCCGACGGGCCATCCATAGGTTCGACAGGGCGAACAGCGTCACCAGTTGCGCGGTGTTCTTGGCCAGTCCCCGGAAGCGCACCTTGGTGTAGCCGAACTGGCGTTTGATTACCTGGAATGGATGTTCGACCTTGGCCCGTACCTGCGCTTTGACCTTCTCGATCTTGCGCCTGGCCTTGTATAGAACACTGCGCTTGCTCAGGCGCTGGTAGGTACTCCGCCGTGCCGCGATCTGCCAGATGACCTCACGCCCTTCATGTTCCGGGCGTTTCTCCACGCCGGTGTAGCCCGCATCGGCACACACCCCGTTCTCCTCGCCGTGCAACAATCGGTCGACCTGGGTGACATCGGCCACGTTGGCCGCCGTCCCCACCACGCTGTGCACCAGGCCGGACTCGGCATCGGCGCCGATATGCGCCTTCATCCCGAAGAGGTGCTGGTTGCTCTTCTTCGTTTGGTGCATCTCAGGATCGCGTTTGCATTCCTTGTTCTTGGTCGAGCTCGGTGCATGGATGATAGTCGCATCGACGATGGTGCCCTGGCGCAGCGACAGCCCTCGCTCGCCCAGATGGCCATTGATTACAGCCAGGATGCCCGCCGCCAAACCATGCTGCTCCAGCAGGTGGCGGAAGTTCATGATCGTCGTGTCTTCCGGGATGCTGCCCTGGGTCAGCGACAGCTTGGCGAACTGACGCAGCGAGGTGATCTCGTACAGCGCTTCCTCCATCGCCGGATCGCTGAGGGCGAACCCGCTTTGCAGCAGGTGGATGCGCAGCATGGTTTCCAGCGGATACGGCGGACGACCATTGCCAGCTTTGGGATAGGACGGCTCGATCAACTCCAGCAACCCAGCCCAAGGCACCACTTGCTCCATCTCTGCCAGAAAGCGCTCGCGCCGGGTCTGTTTGCGTTTGCCAGCGTACTCGGCATCGGAAAAGCTCATTTGGGTCATGCGACAGGGCTCGGGTTCAGCGGGGGTGCCATTTCATCAGATCAGCCGGGACTTTTCCGGAGTTTCCATAGAGTCAAGCCAAAAACCTGGCGCAAGGGAATGCCTCGTACAGTTCATCCTTCATCGTCGGATCGCTGCAGCCACACCAGTTCAGCTGCTGAGGTATACGATCATCAGCGGCCCGGAGGACCTTGGCCAGGAGATGACGACTTGTTCTGAACTCTCTTGACGAGGCGCACTACTTCGTACAGCCGTCTCTAATAGATCAATGGTTAGCTCGGGGCAGAACGCTCCCTAGTCGGAGGATGGATAGCCGGGTTAAGATATCACCTTTTTAAAGTGGGACTTTCGATGATTTTCGTCACTGGTGGCGCCGGCTATATCGGCTCGCATACCTGCCTAGAATTGCTGGCATCTGGCCACGAAGTCGTTTGTTTCGACAATTTCTGCAACAGCCACCATGAATCGTTGCGCCGAGTAGAGGAACTGACCGGCAAATCACTCATCGTCGTGGAGGGTGACATACGCGATCAGGCGGCCATCGAATCCGCGCTACAAGCTTACAGTTGCGATGCAGTGATTCATTTTGCCGGCCTGAAGGCTGTCGGCGAATCAGTCGAACAGCCACTCGCCTACTACGACAATAATGTCGTCGGCACACATCGACTACTCAATGCAATGAATAATTGCGGGGTACGTCGATTGGTATTCAGTTCATCAGCCACCGTATATGGTGAGCCCCAGCGATTACCGCTGACCGAAGACCACCCACTATCGGCCACCAATCCCTATGGCCGAAGCAAACTGATCGTCGAAGATATGCTGCGCGATCTATATTGCTCCGACCCTTCATGGCAGATAGCCATCTTGCGTTATTTCAATCCAGTTGGCGCCCATCCAAGTGGACGCATTGGCGAGGATCCGCGAGACATTCCGAACAATCTGATGCCTTTCGTCGCACAGGTCGCCGTTGGTCGGCGCGAGCAGTTGATGGTTTGGGGCAGTGATTACCCTACACCAGACGGAACAGGTGTACGCGACTACATTCATGTAGTCGACCTAGCACACGGCCACCTGAAGGCACTAGAGCGGTTGGACCACCCACAATGCTTCGAGACTAACCTTGGCACCGGCACCGGTTACAGCGTACTCGACGTGGTTCGTGCTTTCGAACAGGCTAGTGGCCGACCTATTCCTTATCAGCTAGCGAACCGACGCCCCGGCGATGTTGCTTCCTGCTATGCCGATCCGAGTCATGCCGCGCAGTATCTTGGCTGGCACGCAGAGAGGGACTTGTTAAGCATGTGCATTGATGCTTGGCGCTGGCAGACGCAAAACCCGAACGGCTATCTAACCGGTCTAGACGAGTCCTGAGGAAACCAAAGACGTGAAATTTTTCATTGTTTGACGAAATGAACACTGCTTTGAAAGGTCGTGGTAGCAAACTTTGCCTCTCGTGGGCCTCCATCCGGATAACCTCTGTACGTGTTATCGGGAAAGAGAACACGAGAGACTCATGGAGCGTTTAATGCCTGCCGCCAACCGACAAGAAAATCATCAAGTGGTAGATTGCCCCCACACACATACTGGAACATTGCCGAAAGTAGCAATTCTTCTGGGAACTTACCAAGGCCAATTGTACCTACCGGAGCAACTTGATTCATTTGCCACCCAGACACACAGCAACTGGGAAGTTTGGGCCTCAGATGACGGATCCAGTGATGGAACACATGCAGTCTTTGAGGCCTATGCACAACGATGGTCCACTGACCGCTTAAGGATACTCGAAGGACCAGGCAAAGGGTTTTCTGCTAATTTTCTATCATTGACTTGTAACGCTGATATCAAAGCAGACTATTACGCCTATGCCGATCAGGATGACATTTGGGAGGCGGATAAGCTGGCGCGAGCCGTACTATGGCTAGAGACCGTTTCCACCGACAAACCTGCTTTATATTGCTCCCGCACCAGACTCGTTGATGCAGATAACAATGAAATCGGCTTATCACCACTATTTTCTAAACCCCCCTGTTTTGCTAATGCACTAGTGCAGAGCATCGGCGGTGGTAACACAATAGTCTTCAACAATGCAGCCCGAGCACTGCTCAGCGACGTAGGATGTGACACACCCGTGCCCTCCCATGACTGGTGGTCCTACCTTGTGGTTAGTGGTTGTGGCGGTTCGGTCTTTTTTGATCGATATCCTTCTCTGCGCTATCGTCAGCACGACAGAAACCTAGCTGGCATGAATACAACTTGGCAAGGGCGCCTCAAGCGGATTAGCCAATTAAATAAGGGCCATTTCAGTCGTTGGAATGACGCCAATGTCGCGGCACTTTATAAGCTCCAAGACAAGCTGACGCCACAAAACCTGGAAATACTTGAGCATTTCAATAAAGGACGTCATATGAGCCTTGTGCCCCGCCTATATCATCTAAAGCACAGCGGAATCCATCGTCAAACCTTGCTGGGAAACCTTGGACTGGTCGTTGCAGCAATCTTTAAAAAAATATAGTCCATGCTAATTCTAGTTACCAGCAGGGTGGATTTTATTGACAGTAATTTCGTATTGGCCGACTGGTCATCTTCAAGAGATTCGTTACTAAAAAACATATCTTGACGCTATCGCGGCAAAAATTGGAACACATAAACCAGACAGTCCAGAATAAAAATACATAGAGCCAGGCTGATTTAAAACATAGAATGCAGAGTAAAAATAAAATTAAAGCCTATGTGAGCAAAGCCAATTATGACTAACGCACACATCGGCAAGAAAACTAGACGACAACAGCTCGATGAATATGCAGCATGTTGCTGGCCTATTGGCACTCTAGAAACTCAAAGGAATATATATGAACCCCCATGCTATCAGATCAATATCGCCATTGGCTTTTGGGCGTTCGATCTTGGCCCACCGAAGCCTGATACTCAACTTAATCAAGCGTGAAGTTATTGGAAAATATCGCGGCTCGGTAATGGGGCTTTTATGGTCATTCTTCAACCCAATATTGATGCTAACAGTTTATACATTCGTGTTTAGCGTAGTTTTCAAGGCGCGCTGGCAAGGAGGAGGCGGTTCGCGGGTCGAGTTCGCCCTGGTATTGTTTGCTGGCCTGCTGATATTCAATCTCTTTTCCGAGGTGGTCAACCGGGCACCAAGCCTGATTCTAAGCAACGCGAATTACGTCAAGAAAGTCATTTTTCCATTGGAAATATTACCGGTAATTTCCTTGGGAGCAGCGGCATTCCATATGATGATCAGTTTAGTCGTATGGCTCGGCTTTTACTTGATTTTCTTTGGCATACCACATGCGAACATATTGGCTTTTCCACTAATCCTGGTACCCCTTTGCCTACAAATTCTAGGGGTCTCATGGATTCTCGCCTCACTAGGCGTTTACTTGCGCGACGTGGGCCAGTTCATCGGCGTAGTGACGACCGTCCTGATGTTCTTGTCTCCCATTTTCTACCCCATAGGAGCATTGCCGGAGAAATATCAATGGTTCATGCATTTCAATCCACTAACATATATCGTTGAAGAAGCCCGCAACCTCATGATCTGGGGCAAAAGCATCGACTGGTTCGAATGGACCATATGGACTGTACTGTCCCTGACCTTTGCATGGCTGGGATTCAGCTGGTTCCAGAAAACACGAAAGGGCTTTGCCGATGTCCTCTGACTTTTCCATCCGTGTTCAGAATCTGGGGAAGTGCTACCAGATTTACGATAAGCCCCATCATCGCCTGCTGCAGATGCTCTTGGGACGATTTGGAAAGCGCTATTTCCGGGAGTTCTGGGCAATGAGGGACGTATCGTTCTTCATTCCCAGGGGCAAGGTTCTCGGCATTCTTGGTAAGAATGGCGCGGGCAAGTCGACACTCCTGCAGATGATCTGCGCTACGCTGTCACCGACTCACGGCGACATCGAAGTCAACGGCAGAGTAGCCGCACTTCTGGAACTGGGGTCCGGCTTCAATCCTGAGTTCACCGGCATCGAGAATATTTATCTCAATGCGCAGATTCTGGGGTTGACCCAAGAAGAGGTGAGCAGAAAGCTAGACGATATCCTCGCCTTTGCGGATATCGGTGATTTTGTTCATCAGCCTGTCAAAACCTACTCCAGCGGTATGTTTGCTCGGTTGGCTTTCTCGGTGGCCGTCAACGTGGAACCCGATATCCTGATCGTGGATGAAGCTTTGAGCGTAGGGGATGCTTGGTTCCAGCACAAGAGCATGGCCAGAATGCGCACATTGATGGAAAGTGGCTGCACTGTTCTTTTTGTCAGCCATTCCATCGATGCCGTACGCGCACTCTGCGACGAAGCAATATGGCTGGAGAGCGGTACTATCAAAATGCAGGGCGGCGTCACTGAAGTGACCAATGCTTACATGAACGACGTGTTCATTGAGCATAACCGCATTACCCTGCAAACCGCCCGGCACGATGAGGAGCAACAAGACGGCAATATTCAAGAACCAGCACTTCCAAAGCAAACTGATCATACTGCCAATACTGAAACCGCTGTAAATTCTCCTTCAGCGACCACTATGCTGGATGGCGGGTCTGTTCTATCGGTTAGTGCCAAGCGACTTAGAAACTCTCAAGGCCAAATAGTTGATTATTTGCAACAGGGAGAGAGCTTCTCTCTGGAATTTGAGCTGGAGCCTCATCAGACTGTCAGAAATATCAGTGTCGGCTTCCTAATCAAGGATCAGTTTGGCCAGGAACTGACAGGGGAGAGCTATTTCAACACCCACCGACACAGCCTCAACTTTTCTGCCGGCCAAAAGGGACTATTCATCTTCAAGTCTAGTATGTCTTTACGGGGAGGACAGTCTTATTCGGTCGCCCTCCGGGTCAATCAGGTCAGCAGATGGGATCGCAGTGACAATGTGGTGGTTTTTGCCGATGAGTTAGCCATGGTGTTTGACGTGTTGACCGACACGGAAAACCCCATGTGGTTCAAGTTCAAGATGCCTTTTGAAGTTACATGCCAACTATGAAAATAGACGTCAGTGTTGTTCTGAATATTCACAGAGAAGCCCTGTACTTAAGGCCTACGCTGTATTCATTGGATACCTGTGCTACCGAGGCGGCACAGCATGGAATCATTGTCGAACTGGTGGCCGTCTTCGACCGGAGCGATGCGGCAACCAGGGCTGTATTCCAATCCACGCCGCTCACGGGCTTTGCCGCAATCAAGAGTGTTGAGATTGACGTGGGCTCGCTAGGCTTGGCACGTAATGCCGGTGTAGAGCTTGCAGAAGGCGAGTTTGTCTGGACTGCCGATGCCGATGACCTGGTCTCCCGAAATGCGCTCATTCAGCTTGTGCGGACAGCACGCAATCACCCTCACAAGAACGTCGCAATCTTTATCGAATATCTTGCTGCATTTGGCGAGCAGTATCACGTTGTGCGCTATGTTGGCTCGGAATGGCTGACCGCAGCAGATTTTGCATATCAGCACCCGTATGTATCCCGCATTTTCTTAAGAGCGTCAATTTTCAAAGAGCTACAGTATCTTGATCTTAAGGTTACAACCGGCTTTGCCTATGAGGACTGGGACTTCAACTGCCGACTTTTTTCATCCGGAACTACGTTCCTAATAGCACCCGATACTGTATTTTTTTACAGACAACGAAACAATAGCCTACTGAGGCAAGCTAATGCGGTTTCGGCTCGTCTGATTCCGCATTCGACGCTGTTCGAACCATCATTTTTCCGCACACTCATGACGAACTCTCGAAAGGAGCATCCCGATTGGAATGGCTTCTTGGCTGGACGTCGACGCTTTCATGAGAGAGATCTAGCAAAAGAGCTACTAGACTCGGCAGGTATGACGGATTATATCGCTGAAGCCGCAGCACTGGATCCCGAGGTAGAGCCATATCGCATAGAAAGCGCTCCTAGCTATTACCCTATTCCTTGGGATGGGCAACACTGGGGATTCCGGCTGGAAAGATTATATGAGTTACTTGGATCTCACTCCTTTACTGATGTAGTACTACTGCCATGGTTAAGGCCCGGCGGGGCAGAAAAATATATACTTCAAATACTTGGAAAGTTACAGGCCCAAGGACTCTCAAAACGGATACTGGTTCTAACTGGCCAAAGTGCAAGTAAACATGAATGGACCTACTTGTTACCAAAGGGTAGCGTTTTTATAGACTTATTCAACACATTTCCATCGCTGAGCGATATGGACAGAAACACTCTTGCTGTCCGTGCAATACTCGCGACCGCTAATGAGGGTGCTCGGCTCCACCTCAAGTCAAGCAAGTTCTCCCACCAAATCATGGACAGCTTTAGCCCAGCACTATCAGCTCATTTGAAGATAGTTTATTATCGCTTCAGTGATGGCATCTATGATTGGGAACAGCACAGAATTCACGGACCTTGGGGTATTAAATTCCTGCGCCAACATTTTTCCTTCATTGATAAAGTCGTATCAGATTGCTATAGCATCGTAGAAAAAGATGCGGCAGCCTTGGGACAAAATGATCAAAAATACAATGTAATTTATACAAATTGCAAAATATCTAAAAAGCATAAGAAAAATACGACAGCCCCCTGCATGCGTTTACTATGGGCATCACGCATTGCTACAGAGAAACGTCCCGAATTAATACGCTTAGTGGCCTCCAGGTTATCCCAAGAGATCCCGAACATCAGTATTGATGCCTATGGAACGATCGACCCTGGCTACGACAGCAAAATATTTGATGCTCCAGGACTTACTTGGCGAGGCGAATTCTCAAACTTCTTTGATCTCCCGATCGACCAATATGATGCCTTCATCTATACCAGTAAATTTGACGGGTTGCCGAATATAATTCTGGAAGCTATGGGAGCAGGTCTTCTCGTCATTGCTCCAGACGTGGGAGGCATCGCCGAAGCAGTTATAGACGGTGACACCGGATATCTAATTCCAGACCTTATCGATGACACAACTCTAGTAGAAGCTTATGTGCAAGCCGTGAAGCAGATGTATGCTCGGTGGGAGCATACATCTTCTATGCGTGAGCGTGCTCGAGGGCTGATACAAGAGAGACATGGCGAACATGCATTTTCCGAACGAGTCGCCCAGACCTTTGGAGTAACAACGGTGCAGGAGAAACCATGAGCAACATCTATCTCTATGCAGATGAGACTAGTCTCGACGTGCTGGCAAATGAACAGCAGAAACTAGTACTGATCGGCAGTGACTTTGGCTATGGTAATTTCGGTGATGTGCTGCAGCACCTGAATGCCATTCGCCTTGTCAAAGAAACTAGGCGCTATGCTACTGTTTCAGTAATGGCTGCAAATGCGATCGGCTTTGCCGCTTTCCCCGACTGGGCCCAATCGGCATATGGCACCGATGCCATTCTCTATGTTGCTGATTACCCTCTCATCCTCGATGAGAATTCTCCCAGGCTGAAAGCCGTTGGCGAAATTCGAAATCTTGCTGCAGTTCATCTTTATGGGGGAGGATTTCTCAACCACATGTGGGGCGACTTCGTGCTATCGGTCGCAAGCCACTTCCTACGTTTGGCACCCGGGATTAGCTATTTCGTCTCCGGACAGCAGATCACGGATCCCTATCAAGAAAAGGTTACCAACCATATCAAGGAGTTTGAGCCGCTGTTGTTTGGGGTGAGAGATGAACTCTCTCAACAATTGCTGCTAGAGTCGGGGTTCGAGCCGCATTTTTCCTTTGATGATGCAACTGAAGCCTTGCAGGATCTCACTCAATGCACTCGTTTGAGACGAGGAGAAGGTCTGCTGCTGCATCTTAACTCGTCTGATTACACGGCCAATCTTTCTCTACAGGCCGAGCTATCTGCTCTGAAGGCTACGTCATCCGCTACGGAGCCAGTTACGATATTTCAAGCATTCCGAGATACTCGCCAAGAGGTTGTCGATACGCTCGAAACAATCAAGAAGCTCGATGCTCAGTTTCCATTCTATGATACTCGGCTGATTAATTTGACCAGCCTTATTTTTGGCAATTCGGGAAGCAGTAATCAGCAGGGAATTACTGGCCAGTTCGGCTATTCTTGCTCCTATCATGTAGCGCTCTGGCTGCAGCTTGCAGGCATTCCGTGCTGGTTACGTAGTAGCAACCCATTCTACGATCAAAAATCAAGGGCCCTCCAAGTAACACAAGAACTAGAGGAATTCATCCGAGAGCCGAAACTGGCAGACCACGGGATGAACCTTGAAAGACGATCCAGTTGGCGATCCCTGCTATCAGACGCGCTGTTAAATGTTGCGGAAGTTAATAATTCTTGCTCCATTCCCGACAACTCTGGCGGACCAGCTCCTTGGCCATTTCTCTTTAAAGGAACACCTACGCTGCAAGAAAGGCTTACCGAGTCGGAATCACAAAGAGCCCACCTTGCAGCACGAGTCAGCGAAGCACAATCCGAAAGAGACATTCTCATCGGCAGAATAAATGCACTCACCGCACAGATCACCGAAATTTGGCATGAGGTACATCAGCAACGTGCCCGGGCGGAGATACCAGAGAGCAACCTTCAAAGCTCCCAAATAGAAATAGCTAACCTGGTCAGGCAAACCTCTATACTACCTGAACATCAGACACACTTTGCAGAATCAACATTGGCAGAGATATATCGCAGCCGCTCCTGGAGATTTACGCGACCACTGAGAGGAATAACCCGTTTCGTCCGCGCTGGTCATTTCGACTCTCGGGGTGAAGTCGGGATATTCGCAATGATGCAGCGCGTGGCTCGCCGCTTGCCGATACCAGCGCAAGTCAGGTCCAGAATCGGTCGTTTCCTGCAGCGTTTCCGGCGAAAATGATTCCAGTAATTTTTAGCTATTTTTTCAAGTCGTTTAGTGGAAGGTCGAGTTGATGAGTTTTTTATCGCCAAGGTTCTATGCAATAGCGCGAAGGGCTTACCACCAACTCCCCTTGCCGCAGGCAATCAAGTGGCGTTTGAGAGAACGCATTGTCCCCCTGTTGCAGGCAATCAATTCTGACCCCACTCCACGAGCAATAATCAGGGCATTGCGAGCCGCACTGCTGCCCACCGAGAACGGGGTTGCACTTCATAACCGAGATACAGAACGGGAAGTTGCCCTGGCCAATATCCTTCAGGCAATCAGCAAGCATGCCCAGCAATATGGCCCCCCGGACAACTGGATCGCTTTGCCATTTCTGGCGACCGGTGGCGCCGAAATGGTGGCCCTGAACTTATGCCGCGCGTTGCGTCAACTGCGACCCGATCAATCCGTAGTCTTGTTGGTCACTGATCGAAAAGTTGTGAGTGAGCGCATGGTTGTGCCTGAAGGGGTACATCTGGTGATATTTGATGACCACTTGGGCGAGGACCTGAGCTATGCCCGCAAGCAGGCCTTACTGCGAGACCTGCTACTGGCGGCACAACCCGGAAGTTTCCACAACATCAACAGCGAGGTGGCATGGCACCTGATCCTGGCTGAAGGGGAACGTCTGAAGCGTTTTACGCGACTCTTCGCCAGCATCTTCGCTTTCCAGTTCACACCTGATGGCCAACAGAAGATCGGCTACGCCGCGTACTTCCTGAAGAAGGGCATGCCTCATCTGACGGGCCTGTTGTCGGATAACCAACGCTTCGTTGACGACGCTGGCCGGGAGTACGAGTTGCCGACCGAGGAGCGGGCACGCATGGCTGTTTTGTATCAGCCCTGCCGCCTGCTTCACGGTACAGGACGTGAACTGGGCCGCCAGCGCCTGGCCCAGCGTCACAAACATTGGCTGGAAAAGCCTGGCCAGAAGAATGAACGTCCCCAGATTCTCTGGGCGGGTCGACTCGACGCCGAGAAGCGGGTCGATCTGTTCCTAGATGTGGTACGCCGTTGTACCTTTGCCGACTTTCGCGTATTCGGCCAGGTTGTGCTGGAGGCAGGGGCCATACTGCCGGCCTTGCCCAACCTGAGCTACGAAGGGCCTTTCTCATCCCCTCTGGAATGGCTGGATCGGTTCGACTTTGATGCCTTCGTGTTCACCTCCCGCTGGGAGGGTATGCCCAATATCCTGATCGAGGTTGGCGCACTGGGTATTCCTGTGATCGCCCCGACGGTGGGAGGAGTGGGTGAACTGGTCTCCACGGAAACAGGCTACCCGTTGCCGGAGCGCCCGAGCGTGAGCGACTACGAGCAGGCACTACAGGCCATAAGCCAGAGCCCTCTGGAGGCCGAGGCAAGAGCGGCCCGAATGCTGGAGCGGATACTGGCACGCCACAGTTGGGAAAGCTTTGTCACCAACCTGAAGGATGTTCCTGGCTATGTGGGAACGCTCTCGACTACTCCAGAACAGGCAATACCTGCTCCTTGCTCCGAGCCCGGAGGACCACTCATCTCAGTGGTGATGCCTTGCTACAACCAAGCGCGCTACCTCCCGCAATCGATTGCTTCGGTTCTTGCCGCATCACGGCACCCACTGGAAATCATCGTGGTAGATGATGGCAGTACAGACCCACGAACGGAGCGGCTTCTGGCTGAAGCTGAACAAATGGCCCCAGGTGTCGTGCGCATTCATCGGCAAACTAATCAGGGACTATCCGGAGCACGCAACAGTGGCATTGCCCTGGCCCGGGGACAGTTCATCCAATTGCTGGATGCAGACGACCTTCTGTCCCCAGGCAAACTCGATGCGCAGGTAGCGCAGTTACAGGTGAATCCGAATCTGGACGTCTCGGTCTGCAATTTCCTGCTATGCGACGAATCGCGCTCTGATTTCTCGAAGCCAGGCGAAGCCATTGCGCAGTTCGACCTGACCGAGCAGGATTTTCTTTACCGTTGGGAGCGAGGTTTCTGCATTCCCATCCATTGTGGTTTGTTCCAGCGCAGGGTGTTCGGGGAGTCTCCATTCGACACCCACGCCCGGGCCAAGGAGGATTGGTTGTTCTGGACGTCGCTGGCCTTAGGCGGAGCGCGGTTCGGCTATATTCACGGCCACTGGGCCATATACCGCCAGCACGATGGCAGCATGCGGCGTTCTTACGTCAACATGGGGCGGTCCTGGCTGCAGACCGGACTCAAGATCGAGGGAATGCTATCGGGACGCGAACCTCTCTTTTTCGAATCGGTAGTGGCCTGGTTCGAGCAGTGCTATCGCGCGAATCCGAGCTACCGGCAGGAAATCGCCGCCCTCCAGTCTCAAGCCCAGTCGACATCGCAGCATATGACCCTGGCGATACCCGATAGACCTGCCACGGTCGATCCGCAGCAAATCCTGCAGCGACTGGATGTACTACCCCGTGATACCCAGACTCCGCTGATTTCGGTGGTGATTCCGATCTACGGGCATTATGAATATCTACCTGGTTGCCTCGCATCGTTGGCGGAGCAAGGTGATGTGTCCATGGAAATCGTTTGCGTGGACGACGCCTCGCCCGACCCACGCGTGGCTACCTTGCTGAACGCGCTGATAGATTACCACCCACGGCTGAGAATTCGGATCCAACCCTCCAATAAGGGGATCAGCGAGACGCAAAACGTGGCCGTCAACCTGGCACGCGGAGAATTCGTGGCGTTCCTGGATTGCGATGACGAACTGGAGCCAGGCGCATTGGCGACGGTGCGCGACTGTTTGCAGAAGCATCCCGACGTGGACTATGTCTTCACGGACCGAATCGACGTGGATGAACGGGGCAAGCCAGTGCGTGTCGCCCGTTACGGCGGCTATGCCAATCTGCATTTTTCGACGCAGGAGCGCATCCGCACCGACCTACTCGACGGCATGGTAGCCTCGCATCTAAAGGTCATTCGTCGGTCCGTGTACCAAATGGTCAATGGAAGCAATGCCGAATTTTCAGGTGTGCAGGATTGGGATTTGGCACTGAAGATTGCGGAGAAGCACCGACTCCATTACCTGGGCAAGCCTTTGTACCGGCATCGGGTACACGACGGTTCGGTCACGCGTGGCGATACCGTTGCGCAATTCAGAAAAACCAACTTGGTTCGCCGCCACTACTCCACACGTTGGCTGAGGAATGGGGGGGAAAAGTTCCACTGGGAAAACTACAAGATCTTCACAACTCAGGACTTCCCCTTGCCTCTCGACTCACTCAAGGCATGCTGGGAAAATGGACTTTTTTGTGTAGTGGATTCTCGGGGAGCCAATATGCAGATAATAAACTTCCTACGGGAATTCAATTCCTATTTCGATGGTATTTTGTGGAATGACCCCTGCCTCCCCGTAGCGCTATATGGCTATCTTTGGGATGACTCGATCCTGGTCAGAGCGGATGAGCCGGTAAAGGTTTGATTCTGCTATGGCTGAGGCTGTTCATGGGGTAAGGCATACGAAATGGTCTACCGTGCCCATCCCCCATGACGGCGTGCCATCGTGAATGAAATGAAATGCCCCACCAGGACACAGCAGACACCCCATTCCCTGCCCTGAATGAACGGAGCTCGGCAGGGCAGCAGTCATCTACCCTCTTAACAGCCCGGCCAGCCCTCCCATCTGCTCTGAATAGGGCAATGAAGTATCTAGCAGATCACTGGGGGAAACTCATGCACTCTATTCCGCCCGTCGATAGCAACTGTGTCCTAAGCACTTCCGCTCCCTTGTCAGCTATCGAGAGCCCCCAGGTTTTCTCCAAATTCACAGAGGGTTCAGCACACCATGACGATCCTAGTAACCGGCAGCGCCGGCTTCATCGGCGCCAACTTCGTTCTCGACTGGCTGGCAGGCAGTGACGAAAAGGTCATCAGCCTCGACAAGCTGACCTACGCCGGCAACCGCCAGAACCTGGCCAGCCTGGACGGTGACGAGCGGCACGTATTCGTGCACGGTGACATAGGCGATGGCGAACTGGTCTCCCGCCTGCTGGCCGAGCACCAACCCCGCGCCATACTGAACTTCGCCGCTGAATCCCACGTCGACCGCTCCATCCACGGCCCGGAAGACTTCATCCAGACCAATATCGTCGGCACCTTCCGCCTGCTGGAAGCGGTGCGCGCCTACTGGAACGGCCTTGGCGACGAGCCCAAAGCCGCCTTCCGCTTCCTCCACGTCTCCACCGACGAGGTCTACGGCTCGCTGGGCCCGAACGATCCGGCCTTCCGCGAAAGCAACAAGTACGAACCGAACAGCCCCTACTCGGCCTCCAAGGCCGCATCCGACCACCTGGTCCGCGCCTACCACCACACCTACGGGCTGCCGGTGCTGACCACCAACTGCTCGAACAACTACGGCCCCTATCACTTCCCCGAGAAGCTGATCCCGCTGGTCATCCACAACGCCCTCGCCGGCGAGCCGCTGCCGATCTACGGCGACGGCCAGCAGGTCCGCGACTGGCTGTACGTAAAGGACCACTGCGCCGCCATCCGCCGCGTGCTGGAAGCCGGCCAATTGGGCGAGACCTATAACGTCGGCGGCTGGAACGAGAAAGCCAATATCGACGTGGTCCATACCCTGTGCGACATCCTCGACCAGGAGCAGCCGCGGACCGACGGACGGAGCTACCGCGAGCAGATCACCTTCGTCAAAGATCGTCCCGGTCACGACCGCCGCTACGCCATCGACGCCACCCGCCTCGAACGCGAGCTGGGCTGGAAGCCGGCGGAAACCTTCGAGACCGGCATCCGCAAGACTGTCCGCTGGTACCTGGACAACCAGGCCTGGGTGAACAATGTCACCAGCGGCGCATACCGCGAATGGGTAGGTAAGCAGTACGCATGAACAAGATTCTTCTACTCGGCGCCAACGGCCAGGTCGGCTGGGAACTCCAGCGCGCCCTCGCGCCCCTCGCGCAACTGGTGGTCTGTGACCGGCAACGGGCCGACCTGAGCGACCTCGCGGGGCTGGCCAGGCTGGTCGCCGAAGAACGTCCCGACGTGATCGTCAACGCCGGCGCCTACACCGCGGTGGACAAGGCCGAAAGCGACATCGACGCCGCCCGCCGGATCAATGCAGAGGCAGTCGCGACTCTGGCCCAGGCTGCGCGGGAAATCGATGCCTGGCTGGTGCACTACTCCACCGACTACGTCTTCGACGGCAGCGGCGACACGCCCTTCGAGGAAGACGCTGCCACCGGCCCCCTGGGCGTCTATGGCCAGACCAAGCTGGAAGGCGAGCTCGCCATCCGCGAGAGCGGCTGCCGCCACCTGATCTTCCGCACCAGTTGGGTCTATGCCGCGCGCGGGGCGAACTTCGCCAAGACCATGCTGCGCCTGGCCAAGGAGCGCGACGAACTGCGCGTCATCGCCGACCAGGTGGGCGCACCGACCAGCGCCGAACTGATCGCCGACGTTACCGCCCTGGCACTGCAGCGCCTGGCCCATGATGCCGGCCTGCGCGAACGCGCCAGCGGTACCTATCATCTGGTGGCCAGCGGCGAGACCAGTTGGCACCGCTATGCCCAGTTCGTCATCGGCGAAGCCATCCGCCTGGGCGCCGGCCTGCGCGCCACGCCAGAACGCATCGCCCCCATCGCCACCAGCGAATATCCGCTGCCGGCGAAACGCCCGGCCAACTCGCGCCTCGCCAACGACAAGCTGCAACGCACCTTCGGCCTGGTACTGCCCACCTGGGAGTACCATGTCCAACGCATGATCCGGGAACTGGTAGACTAGGGAGCAATATGAAACGCAAAGGCATCATCCTCGCCGGAGGCTCCGGCACCCGCCTGCATCCGGCGACCCTGGCCATCTCCAAGCAGCTGCTGCCGGTCTATGACAAGCCGATGATCTACTACCCGCTCAGCACCCTGATGCTGGCGGGCATCCGCGACATCCTGATCATCTCCACCCCGCAGGACACCCCGCGCTTCGAGCAACTGCTCGGCGACGGCAGCCAGTGGGGCCTGAACCTGCAGTACGCCGTGCAACCGTCCCCGGACGGCCTGGCCCAGGCGTTCCTGATCGGCGAGGAGTTCATCGGCAACGACCTCTGCGCCCTGGTGCTGGGCGACAACATCTACCACGGCCACGACTTCCAGGAACTGCTGGTCAACGCCATGCAGCGCACCTCCGGCGCCAGCGTGTTCGCCTACCACGTGCATGATCCGGAGCGTTACGGCGTGGTCGAGTTCAATGCCGACGGCAAGGCCATCAGCCTCGAGGAAAAGCCGGTCAAACCGAAGTCCAGCTACGCGGTGACCGGCCTGTACTTCTACGACAACCAGGTGATAGACATCGCCAAGAACATCAAGCCCTCCGCCCGCGGCGAACTGGAGATCACCGACGTCAACAAGGCCTACCTGGAAGCCGGCAAGCTTTCCGTGGAGATCATGGGCCGCGGCTACGCCTGGCTGGACACCGGCACCCACGACTCGCTGCTGGAAGCCAGCCACTTCATCGCCACCCTGGAAAACCGCCAGGGCCTAAAGGTCGCCTGCCCGGAAGAGATCGCCTTCCGCCAGAAGTGGATCAGCGCCGAGCAGCTCGAAGCCCTGGCCGCCCCGCTGGTCAAGAGCGGCTATGGCCAGTACCTGAAACGCCTGCTTGTGAATACCGTATTCTGATGAAGATCACCCGACTTGCCATTCCCGACGTTGTACTGATCGAGCCGAAGGTCTTCGGCGACGATCGTGGTTTCTTCTTCGAAAGCTTCAACCAGCGCAAATTCGAGGAAGCGATCAACCGCTCGGCGCCCTTCGTTCAGGACAACCACTCCCGCTCGCTCAAGGGCGTACTGCGCGGCCTCCACTATCAGATTCAAAACCCTCAGGGAAAGCTGGTTCGTGTCGTGGATGGCGAAGTATTCGACGTCGCCGTCGACCTGCGTCGATCATCGAAGACCTTTGGGAAATGGGTTGGTGCGCTACTGAGCGCGGAGAACAAGCATCAGTTGTGGGTACCCGAAGGTTTTGCCCATGGCTTCCAAGTGCTCTCCGAACAGGCCGAGTTCCTCTACAAGACAACGGATTACTGGGCACCAGAGCATGAGCGCTGTATAGCCTGGGACGACACGGACCTGGCAATTGAATGGCCGCTGTCGCAAGAGCCCACGCTCTCCGACAAGGACCGCCAGGGGCAGCGCCTCTCTGAAGCTGATGTATTCGACTAGCAGCGGCGAAATGCCTTGTCGAGCCGATTACCGGTGCTCCGGCCGCAGGGGAACTGCTGCCGGTCAAGCCTCAAGGGTGTAGCATTCATGGCGGACGTTTCCGAGCGATGACCGTCACCTTGAATCACTACCTATCCCGTTGGCGCACGCTAGCGATAGTGGCCGGTCTGTTCTCCCTGCTCCTCTGGCCCCTCCACCACCTCGCCGAACGCTACTACAGCGAACAACTCGCCGAGCAGAACCAGCAGACCCTAGACCTCTACGTCGGCAACCTGCTCGGCACGCTGCGACGCTATGAGGACCTGCCGCCGGTTCTGAGCGAGTTGCCTACGCTTCGCGCCACACTGCAGCACACTGACAACATCCAGACCCGTGACGCAGCCAACGCGAGACTGGCGGACATCCGCCAGCGCACCGGTGCCGACGTCATCTACCTGATGCGCCCCGACGGGCAGACCCAGGCCGCCTCCAACTGGGACCAGCCGGACAGCTTCGTCGGCCGCAACTTCGCCTTCCGCCCTTATTACAAGGACGCGATCCAGGGTAAACCGGCGCGCTTCTTCGGCCTCGGCACCACCTCCAACCGGCGCGGCTACTACTTCGCCAGCGAAGTCCGGGATCCCGACAGATTGCTGGGCGTGCTGGTGGTCAAGCTGGACCTGGAACACATGGAACAGCTCTGGGGCAATACCCCGGAGCAACTGCTGGTCACCGACAGCAATGGCGTGGTCATCCTTTCCTCCAACAGCGCCTGGCGTTTCCATGCCAGCCGTCCGCTGTCGCCGGCCAAGCGGCGTGAGATCGCCGAGAACATTCCCTATCCGGTGCTCGATCCCAAGCCGCTGCGAATCGATGAGAAACGCTGGATCAGCCTCAGCCGCGAACTTCCGGAAACCGGCTGGACGGTGAGCATCTACACGCCGAAGGCGCAGATCGACAGGCCAGTACGCAGCGTGCTGCTGATAGGCGGCGCAACCCTCATGACCCTGCTGCTGTTGCTCGCCCTGCTGAGCATCAGCCGCCGTCACTATCTCGAGCGCATCGCCCTGGAGGCCCAGGCCAAGCGCCAGCTGGAGATGCGCGTACTGGAGCGCACCCAGGAACTGGAAGATGCCAACGCCCGTCTGCAGCAGGAGGTACACGACCGCGAGCAGGCTCAACGCGAGTTGATGCACGCCCAGGACGAAGTGGTCCAGGCCGGCAAACTGACTGCCCTGGGCACTATGTCGGCGAGCATCAGCCACGAGCTCAACCAGCCGCTCGCCGCCATCCGCAGCTACGCCGACAACGCCCGGGTGCTGCTCGACCACCAGCGCCTCGACGACGCCCGCGGCAATCTCGATCAGATCAGCTCACTGACCGAGCGCATGGCCTCGATCATCGCCCATCTCAAGGCCTATGCCCGCGGTGCGCGGCGTGCGCCGGAGAACGTAGCCCTGCAACCGGCGATCAACGATGCCCTGGCCCTGGTGGCCAGCCGGCGCCAGGCAATGAACGTCGAGTTGCAGCGTGACCTGCCCGACGCGCCGATCTGGGTGCAGGCCGGGGAAACGCGCTTGCGGCAGATCCTCGCCAACCTGCTCTCCAACGCACTCGACGCCCTCAGCGAGAAGGCCCCGCCGCGGCGCCTCTGGCTCACGGCCGAGCAGAAGCCGGACGGCATCGTCCTGTACCTGCGCGACAACGGCCCAGGCTTCTCGGAACAAGCCCTGGCCCACGCCCGCGAACCCTTCTTCACTACCAAGACCAGCGCCAAGGGCCTGGGCCTTGGCCTGGCCATCTGCGATACCCTGCTACGCGCCCTCGGCGGCCGCCTGGAACTGGGCAATCACCCCGAGGGCGGCGCTCTCGTACAATTGCACCTGTTGCCGGGAGTCCCCGGCGTGATGCCGACGCCCCAGGAGGAAACCCGCGCATGACGAGCAGCGCCGCATTCGCCGCCGATACCCAGGTCCTGCTGATCGACGATGACCCGCACCTGCGCCAGGCGCTGGGCCAGACCCTCGACCTCGCCGGCTTCCGCGCCACCAGCCTGGGCGATGCCCGGGAACTGGACGCCAGCCTCGCGCGCGACTGGCCGGGCGTGGTGGTGAGCGATATCCGCATGCCTGGCGTCGACGGCCTGCAGTTGCTGGAACAGTTGCATGCCCAGGACCCGGAGTTGCCGGTGATCCTGATCACCGGGCATGGCGACGTGCCCCTGGCGGTCAAGGCCATGCGCGCCGGCGCCTATGACTTCCTCGAGAAGCCCTTCCCCAGCGACGCCCTGCTCGACAGCGTGCGCCGTGCCCTGGAGGTGCGTCGCCTGGTGCTGGAGAACCGCAGCCTGCGCATGGCCCTGGCCGAACGCAAGGAAGTGCGCGGGCGCCTGGTCGGGCAATCGGCCGGTATGCAGCGCCTGCAAGAGCAAGTAGCTGCCCTGGCCGGGCTGCAGGCCGATGTGCTGATCCTCGGCGAGACCGGCTCCGGCAAGGAAGTGGTGGCCCGTGCGCTGCACGACCTGTCCAGCCGGCGCAACGGTCCCTTCGTCGCCATCAACGCCGGCGCCCTGGCCGAGTCGGTGGTGGAAAGCGAGCTGTTCGGCCACGAGCAGGGCGCGTTCACCGGTGCGCAGAAGCGCCGCATCGGCAAATTCGAGTTCGCCAACGGCGGCACCCTGTTCCTCGACGAGATCGAGAGCATGAGCCTGGACGTGCAGGTCAAGCTGCTGCGCCTGCTGCAGGAACGGGTGGTCGAGCGGCTGGGTTCGAACCAGCTGATTCCGCTGGACATCCGCATCATCGCCGCGACCAAGGAAGACCTGCGCCTGGCCGCCGACGACGGACGTTTCCGCGCCGACCTCTATTACCGCCTGAACGTCGCCAGCCTGCGCATTCCGCCGCTGCGCGAGCGCGGCGAAGACATCCTGCTGCTGTTCCAGCACTTCTCCGAACTCGCCGCACAACGCCATGGCATCCCTTCGCGCAGCCTCGCCAGCACGCAACGCGCACAACTGCTGGGCCACAGCTGGCCGGGCAATGTGCGCGAGCTGCAGAACGTCGCCGAGCGCTTCGCCCTGGGCCTGGACCTTGGCCTGGACGAACAGGCCGCACAGGTGCCGGCGGCGATTTCCGGCAACTCCCTGAACGAGCAGGTGGAAGCCTTCGAGCGCGCCCTGATCGCCGCGGAGATGGCCAACCAGCACGCCTCGCTACGCAGCCTGGCCGAGGCCTTGGGCATCCCGCGCAAGACCTTGCATGACAAGCTGCGCAAACATGGGCTGCTGTTCAGTGGCACTGGCGGGAATCCCGCCGAAGAAGCCGACGCATAAGCGGAATCTTGCCGACGCCGGCCCTACCCACCTGCTGAACCCCAGGCCACATGGGCGCTCCAGCGCACCTCGCGTATGGCACGGAGCTTGCGATACGCCTCCCCGGTGCCTTGCGCATCCTTCTCGCCCCGGCCCCGCGTCGTGGCGCCCGCCAGGCCACAAGCCCGGCGGTGTCCCTTCGGCCACCCGGCCCTGCGCCCCTCCGCACGGTGGGCGCGCCGCCTGTGCAGCGACCCTGTATGGGCATCTCCTTATAGAAAGCAGCCCGGCCATGCCGGGCTTTTTTCTGCCTCTCTGAAGCCTGCAACAAGTTCTGACAGATTTTTCCGATTCATGCCCCGACGCGGGAATCCATTCACGCAATCAATAGAAAGCCTGACGGTCACCGAAACGCCATCCGGATTTCACATGAATCCCCTCTAAATCAGGCGATATCGGCAAACCTCTCCTATCGTTCCTATTCATGCGGCCCGGCACCGCTGCGCAGTTGGAAACATTTGTTAGCAGGCTATTGATTTAGGTCAGGGGGGTTCCCTGACAGTCGGCGCCTAATGACTACACTCTCCAACTCCTATAGGGAGATTCCGAAAATGTCGCAAGAAAGCAGCCAAAAACTACGACTTGGGGCACTTACCGCTCTGGTCGTCGGTTCCATGGTCGGCGGGGGGATCTTCTCTCTCCCGCAAAACATGGCCGCCAGTGCAGACGTCGGCGCCATTCTCATCGGTTGGGCCATCACCGCGGTCGGCATGCTGACCCTGGCCTTCGTCTTCCAGACCCTCGCCAACCGCAAACCCAACCTCGACGGCGGTGTGTATGCCTACGCCAAGGCCGGTTTTGGTGACTACATGGGCTTCTCCTCGGCCTGGGGTTACTGGATCAGCGCCTGGCTGGGCAACGTCGGCTACTTCATGCTGCTGTTCAGCACCCTGGGTTACTTCTTCCCGGTCTTCGGCAAGGGCGACACCCTCCCCGCGATCATCGCGGCGTCGGTGCTGCTGTGGGCCCTGCACTTCCTGGTGCTGCGCGGGATCAAGGAAGCGGCGTTCATCAACACCATCACCACCATCGCCAAGATAGTGCCGCTGTTCCTGTTCATCCTGATCTGCCTGTTCGCCTTCAAGCTGGACATCTTCACCTCCGACATCTGGGGCAAGAGCAATCCCGAGTTGGGCAGCGTGATGAACCAGGTGCGCAACATGATGCTGGTCACCGTGTGGGTGTTCATCGGCATCGAGGGCGCGAGCATCTTCTCCTCCCGCGCGGAAAAACGCGCCGACGTCGGCAAGGCCACGGTCATCGGCTTCATCACCGTGCTGTTGCTGCTGGTGCTGGTGAACGTGCTGTCCATGGGCGTGATGACCCAGCCGGAACTGGCCAAGCTGCAGAACCCGTCGATGGCGCTGGTGCTGGAGCACGTGGTCGGTCACTGGGGCGCGATACTCATCAGCGTCGGCCTGCTGATCTCCCTGCTCGGTGCCCTGTTGTCCTGGGTGCTGCTGTGCGCCGAGATCATGTTCGCCGCGGCCAAGGACCACACCATGCCGGAGTTCCTGCGCAAGGAGAACGCCAACCAGGTGCCGGCCAACGCCCTGTGGCTGACCAACATCTGCGTGCAGGTCTTCCTGGTCATCGTCTTCTTCACCTCGGGCGACCCGAGCGGCATGGACCCGTACACCAAGATGCTGCTGCTGGCCACCTCGATGATCCTCATCCCGTACTTCTGGTCCGCGGCCTACGGCCTGCTGCTGGCGGTGCGCGGCGAGACCTACGAGAACGATGCGGGCGAGCGCAACAAGGACCTGATCATCGCGGGCATCTCGGTGATCTACGCCGTCTGGCTGATCTACGCCGGCGGCCTGAAATACCTGCTGCTGTCGGCGCTGCTGTACGCACCAGGCGTCATCCTCTTCGCGAAAGCGAAACGTGAAGTCGGCCAACCGATCTTCACCAACGTCGAGAAGCTCATCTTCGCAGGTGTCGTGATCGGCGCGCTGATCGCGGCGTATGGCCTCTACGACGGCTTCCTCACTCTGTGACATCACTGGAGACACTCATGAGCACGGAAAAAACCAAACTTGGCGTCCACTCCGAAGCTGGCAAATTGCGCAAAGTGATGGTCTGCTCGCCCGGTCTTGCCCACCAACGCCTGACCCCTAGCAACTGCGACGAGTTGCTGTTCGACGACGTAATCTGGGTAAACCAGGCCAAGCGCGACCACTTCGATTTCGTCACCAAGATGCGCGAGCGCGGCGTCGACGTCCTGGAAATGCACAACCTGCTGACCGAGACCGTCCAGAACCCCGAAGCGCTGAAATGGATCCTCGATCGCAAGATCACCGCCGACAGCGTCGGCCTGGGCCTGACCCACGAACTGCGCGCCTGGCTGGAAGGCCTCGAGCCGCGACGACTGGCCGAATTCCTCATCGGTGGCGTGACCGCCGACGACATCCCGGAAAGCGAAGGCTCCAAGCCGCTGAAGATGTTCCGCGACTACCTGGGCCACTCCAGCTTCCTGCTGCCGCCGCTGCCCAACACCCAGTTCACCCGCGACACCACCTGCTGGATCTACGGCGGCGTGACCCTGAACCCGATGTACTGGCCGGCGCGTCGCCAGGAAACCCTGCTGACCACCGCCATCTACAAGTTCCACCCGGAATTCACCAACGCCGAATTCGAAATCTGGTACGGCGACCCGGACAAGGACCACGGCTCCTCCACCCTCGAAGGCGGCGACGTCATGCCCATCGGCAATGGTGTGGTGCTGATCGGCATGGGCGAGCGGACTTCCCGCCAGGCCATCGGCCAGGTCGCCCAGTCGCTGTTCGCCAAGGGCGCGGTCGAGAAAGTCATAGTCGCCGGCCTGCCGAAGTCCCGCGCGGCCATGCACCTGGACACCGTGTTCAGCTTCTGCGACCGCGACCTGGTCACCGTCTTCCCCGAAGTGGTCAAGGAAATCGTCGCCTTCACCCTGCGCCCGGACGAGAAGAGCCCCTACGGCATCAACGTGCAGCGCGAGGAGAAGGACTTCATCAGCGTGGTCGCCGAGGCCCTGGGCCTGAAGAAACTGCGCATCGTCGAGACCGGCGGCAACAGCTTCGCCGCCGAGCGCGAGCAGTGGGACGACGGTAACAACGTGGTCTGCGTCGAGCCCGGCGTGGTCATCGGCTACGACCGCAACACCTACACCAACACGCTGCTGCGCAAGGCCGGCGTGGAAGTCATCACCATCAGCGCCGGCGAGCTCGGCCGCGGCCGTGGCGGCGGCCACTGCATGACCTGCCCGATCATCCGCGACCCGATCGACTACTGATCGCCACAGTCCACCCTACTCAATGCGGCGGCCCCGGCCAGGGCCGCCCGCCCCGCCAGCCACAAGCTGTACTGACGAGGGCCGATCCCATCCCACAAGGAGAAAGAACATGGCTTTCAACATGCACAACCGCAACCTGCTCAGCCTGATGCACCACAGCACCCGCGAGTTGCGCTACCTGCTCGACCTGTCCCGCGACCTCAAGCGCGCCAAGTACACCGGCACCGAGCAGCAACACCTCAAGGGCAACAACATCGCCCTGATCTTCGAGAAGACCTCCACCCGCACCCGTTGCGCCTTCGAGGTCGCCGCCTATGACCAGGGCGCCAACGTCACCTACATCGACCCCAACTCCTCGCAGATCGGCCACAAGGAGAGCATGAAGGACACCGCCCGCGTGCTCGGCCGCATGTACGACGCCATCGAGTACCGTGGCTTCAAGCAGGAGATCGTCGAGGAACTGGCGCAGTACGCCGGCGTACCGGTGTTCAACGGCCTGACCGACGAGTACCACCCGACGCAGATGCTGGCCGACGTGCTGACCATGCGCGAGCACAGCGACAAGCCGCTGCACGACATCGCCTACGCCTACCTGGGCGACGCCCGCAACAACATGGGCAACTCCCTGCTGCTGATCGGCGCCAAGCTCGGCATGGACGTGCGCATCGCCGCGCCGAAAGCGCTGTGGCCGAGCGACGAACACGTCGCCGCCTGCAAGAAATTCGCCGAGGAAAGCGGCGCCCGCATCACCCTCACCGAAGACCCGAAGGAAGCCGTCAAGGGCGTGGACTTCATCCACACCGACGTCTGGGTTTCCATGGGCGAGCCGGTGGAAGCCTGGGGCGAGCGCATCAAGGAACTGCTGCCCTACCAGGTCAACCTGGACATCATGAAAGCCGCCGGCAACCCGCGCGTGAAGTTCATGCACTGCCTGCCGGCCTTCCACAACAGCGAGACCAAGGTCGGCCAGCAGATCGCCGCCCAGTACCCGAACCTGAAGAACGGCATCGAAGTCACCGAAGACGTCTTCGAATCCCCGTACAACATCGCCTTCGAGCAAGCGGAGAACCGCATGCACACCATCAAGGCGATCCTCGTTTCGACCCTCGCCGACATGTGATCGACGGATGCGCTCCCCGGGCCCGGCTTGCCGGCCCGGGGGGCGTCTTCAGCTTCAGGAGGAAATGACTATGCGTATCGTCGTCGCATTGGGCGGCAACGCCCTGCTGCGTCGTGGCGAACCCATGACTGCGGCCAACCAGCGTGAAAACGTAAGGATCGCCGCCGAACAGATCGCCAAAGTGGCGCCTGGCAACGAACTGGTGATCGCCCACGGCAACGGCCCGCAAGTGGGCCTGCTGGCCCTGCAGGGCGCCGCCTACGACAAGGTCACGCCGTATCCGCTGGACGTCCTCGGCGCCGAGACCGAGGGCATGATCGGCTACATGATCGAACAGGAAATGGGCAACCTGCTGCCCTTCGAAGTGCCCTTCGCCACCATCCTCACCCAGGTCGAGGTGGACGCCAAGGACCCGGCCTTCCAGCATCCGACCAAGCCGATCGGCCCGGTCTACACCAAGGAAGAAGCCGAAGCCCTGGCCAAGGAGAAAGGCTGGAGCATCGCCCCGGACGGCGACAAGTTCCGCCGCGTGGTGGCCAGCCCGCGACCCAAGCGCATCTTCGAGATCCGCCCGGTGAAATGGCTGCTGGAGAAAGGCACCATCGTCATCTGCGCCGGCGGCGGCGGCATCCCGACCATGTACGACGACTCCGGCAAGAAACTCTCCGGCGTCGAGGCGGTGATCGACAAGGACCTGTGCTCCTCGCTGCTGGCCCAGGAACTGGATGCCGACATCCTGATCATCGCCACCGACGTCGACGCGGCCTACATCGACTGGGGCAAGCCGACGCAGAAGGCCATCGCCCAAGCCCACCCGGACGAACTGGAACGCCTCGGCTTCGCCGCCGGCTCCATGGGCCCGAAAGTCCAGGCCGCCGCCGAATTCGCCCGCGCCACCGGCAAGGACGCGGTGATCGGCTCGCTGGAAAACATCGTGGCCATCACCCAGGGCAAGTCCGGCACCCGCGTCAGCACCAAAAAACCCGGCATCGAGTACCGCTGAGTCCGTTCTGCAACCCCGCCCGGGAGCCACACCGGCTCCCGGCGTCTTCGCGCATCCGTTCCACCCCTCCTTCCTGGCAAGTTCGTCGCCTTTCGCCGTCAATCCCTGGCCAAAAGCGTGACTCGGCAGTCATCATCCTCGTCAGCATAAGCATTCCAATCACAGAGCTGCCGCCGGGCTTGTGCCCCTGATCCGTGATGTCGCCTCTCTGCGCCTCGCGTGCACCCTGGTCGCGCCATCCGGTCCTGCACAGGACGGGCCTATATGAAGGAGTTTGCGAGAGATGTCTCGACTACCGGTCATCGTTGGTTTTGGTGGGTATAACGCCGCGGGTCGCAGTTCCTTCCACCATGCGTTCCGTCGCACCGTCCTGGAGTCCCTGGACGAGCAGGCCCGCCAGCAGACCCTCGCCGGCCTGGCCGTGATGATGAAGCTGGTGAAGTTCGAGGACGGCCACTACCTGGACGCCGCCGACGGCGCGCGCCTGGACCTGGCCGCCATCGAGCGGCGGCATGCCGCGCAGATCCTCGGCTCCACCCTGATCCGCCGCATCGAGAAGCAGTACTTCGACGTCGATGCCGCGCACTGGCACAAGAACCTCACCCTGGAAGCCGACGGCGCCCAGCCGCTGAGCTTCACCACCGCGCGCAAGCAGCTGCCCGAGCCGCTGCCGGCCAACTGGTCGGTGGAAGAACTGGCCGACAACCAGGTGCGCGTCACCCTCCACGACAGCGTCGAGGTCAAGGTCGACAGCTACCGCGAGATGCCGGTGAAGTCCGCCGGCCAGCTGCCCACCGGCTTCGAGCCGGGCGAGCTGTACGCCTCGCGCTTCCACCCGCGCGGCCTGCAGATGGCCGTGGTGGGCGCCACCGACGCGATCCGCTCGGTGGGCATCGACTGGCAGCGCATCGTCGACCGCGTGCAGCCCGACGAAATCGCCGTGTTCTCCAGCAGCATCATGAGCCAGCTCGACGACAACGGCTTCGGCGGCCTGCTGCAGTCGCGCCTCAAGGGCCACCGCGTCAGCGCCAAGCAGCTGCCGCTGGGCTTCAACAGCATGCCCACCGACTTCATCAACGCCTACGTGCTGGGCAGCGTCGGCCTCACCGGCAGCGTCACCGGCGCCTGCGCCACCTTCCTCTACAACCTGCAGAAAGGCATCGAGGCCATCACCTCCGGCCAGGCGCGGGTGGTCGTGGTGGGCAACAGCGAAGCGCCGATCACCTCGGAAATCGTCGAGGGCTACGCGGCCATGAGCGCCCTGGCCACCGAGGAAGGCCTGCGCAACATCGAGGGCCGCCCGGACGTGGACTTCCGCCGCGCCAGCCGCCCGTTCGGCGAGAACTGCGGCTTCACCCTGGCCGAATCCAGCCAGTACGTGGTGCTGATGGACGACGCCCTGGCCCTGGAGCTGGGCGCCGACATCCACGGCGCGGTGACCGACGTCTTCATCAACGCCGACGGCTTCAAGAAATCCATCTCCGCCCCCGGCCCAGGCAACTACCTGACCATGGCCAAGGCCGTGGCCGCCGCCATGCAGATCGTCGGCGAGGAAGGCGTGCGCCGCCACAGCTTCGTCCACGCCCACGGCTCCAGCACCCCGGCCAACCGCGTCACCGAGTCGGAAATCCTCGACCGCGTGGCCAAGGCCTTCGGCATCGCCGACTGGCCGGTGGCCGCGGTCAAGGCCTTCGTCGGCCACTCCCTGGCCACCGCCAGCGCCGACCAGCTGGTCTCCGCCCTGGGCACCTTCAAGTACGGCCTGCTGCCGGGCATCAAGACCGTCGAGACCTTCGCCGCCGACGTGCACAAGGATCGCATCGCGCTGTCCAACAAGGACCGCCGCCGCGACGACCTGGACGTCTGCTTCATCAACTCCAAGGGCTTCGGCGGCAACAACGCCACCGGCGTGCTGCTCTCCCCGCGCCTGGCCGAGAAGATGCTGCGCAAGCGCCACGGCGCCGCCGCCTTCGACGCCTACCAGGCGCGCCGCGAACAGACCCGCGCCGCCGCCCAGCGCTACGAGGAACAGGCGCTCAAGGGCCAGTTCGACATCATCTACAACTTCGGCAACGACATGATCGACGACCGCGACATCCGCATCGGCGCCGAGGAAATGAGCGTGCCGGGCTTCGCCCAGCCGCTGGTGTACAAGAAGGACGAGCGCTTCAGCGACATGCTCGACTAAAGCGCCGCGCTCATGAAAAAGCCGGCAGATGCCCGGCTTTTTCATTGTGCTGTCCCGCGCCTTGGCGCACTTCGGTCGGCTCTCTTGCACCTGTAGGAGCGCGCCCTGCGCGCGAATCGCGGGCAGGGCCCGCTCCTACGTTGTTTTCTGGGCTCCCGGGGGTATGAGGACGGTGCCTGGCTTCGACGCCGCTCAGGGCAGCCCCCTCTCCCGCTTGCGGGAGAGGGTTGGGGAGAGGGCGCTCTTAAAGGGCATCGGTATTCCTGCCAACGGCGGATAACCGCGAACGGTTATACGCCCTACGTTGCGGGGAAGCACGATGATAGGAACGGACTCCGTCCGCGATCCCTAATAGCTCCCCTGCCCCACGCCCAGCTCGAGGATGCTCGACTTCAGGTTCTCGAAGTCGTACTCGGTCAGCCCCACGTAATCCAGCACCAGGGAGCGGATGCTCTCCCACTCGTGATCCTCCGGCTGGTTGCCGAGGATGCGGTGCGAGCCGCAGATGTGCTCGGCCATCTTGAGGATCGCCAGGAGGTTCTTCAGCTGGGTGTTGCGGCTGCTTTCCTCGCTGAACACCGTGAGCGCGTTGTGGTGGTTGGCGATGGCCTCGCAGACGTGCTCCGGCAGGCGCCAGGAACGCGCGGTGAAGTAGCCGACCACGGCGTGGTTGGTGTTCAGCACGCGGTTCTCGGTGTCCACCACGCGGCGCTCGTCGCTGGCGCTGGCATAGGCCTCCTCCAGCACCGCCATGTAGTGCGGGAAGCGCTTGAGCATCAGCGGGATGCCGCAATTGTGGAACAGCCCCAGGGCATAGGCCTCGTCCACCGACTCGTAGCCGATGCGCTTGGCCAGGGTCAGGCAGCTCATGGCCACGTCCTGGGCGGTGTCCCAGAAGCGGTTGAGGGTGACGATGGTGTCGTCGCTCATCTCGCCCTTGATCGACTGGGCGTTGATCAGGTTGATCACCGAGCGGCTGCCCAGCAGGTTGACCGCGCGCTGGATCGAGGTGATGCGGTTGGCCAGGCCGAAGAACGGCGAGTTGACCAGCTTGAGCAACGCGCCGGACAACCCGGGGTCCTGGCTGATGAGCTTGGCGATGGCCTTCAGGTCGGGGTTGGGCATGACCTGTTCCATCTGCAGGTCGACCATGATCTGCGGTTGCGGCGGCACGCTGATGCCCTGCAGGGTCTGGCGGATCTGTTCGGCGGAGAGTTCTTGGACCATGGGGACGGTCTGGAAAAGTTGACGGGGCGCACAGTTTACCCAGACGGACGACTTCTGGAACTGCCGATTTAGACAGAACCGTATCGGCAGCCGCGGCGCGAACTTTATGCCTGCTCGTCACGCCCGCGCGGCATCGGCAACCCCGGCGGCCAGCGGTTATAATCTCGCTCTTTTTCCCGGAGCACCGCCATGACCCTGCCCAGCTTGCGTCTGAAAGCCAACGCCGAGCGCCGCCTGCGCGCCGGCCACCTGTGGGTCTACAGCAACGAGGTGGATGTCCAGGCCACGCCGCTGAACGCCTTCGCCGCCGGCGACCAGGCGATCCTCGAGATGGCCAACGGCAAGCCGCTGGGCGTGGTGGCGCTGAGCCCCAACAACCTGATCTGTGCACGCCTGGTTTCCCGCGACACCAAGCACGTTCTCGACAAATCGCTGCTGGTACACCGCCTCAACGTCGCCCTGAGCCTGCGCGAGCGCCTCTTCGACAAGCCCTTCTACCGCCTGGTCTACGGTGACGCCGACCTGCTCCCCGGCCTGGTGGTGGACCGCTTCGGCGACGTGCTGGTGGTGCAGCTCGCCTCGGCGACCATGGAGAAGCACCGCGACGACGTGCTCGCCGCCCTGCTGCAGGTGCTCAAGCCCGCTGCCGTGCTGTGGAAGAACGACTCCAGCGCGCGCGATGCCGAAGGCCTGGAGCGCTACGTGGAGAATGCCTACGGCGAAGTGCCCGAATGGGTCGCCCTGGAAGAGAACGGCGTGCGCTTCGAGGCCCCGGTGCTGGCCGGGCAGAAGACCGGCTGGTTCTACGATCACCGCATGAACCGCGCGCGCCTGGCGCCCTACGTGAAAGGCAAGCGCGTGCTCGACCTGTTCAGCTACATCGGCGGCTGGGGCATCCAGGCCGCGGCCTTCGGCGCCAGCGACGTGATGTGCGTGGACGCCTCCGGCTTCGCCCTCGACGGCGTGGAGCGCAACGCCACCCTCAACGGCCTGTCCGACAAGGTCGCCTGCGTGGAAGGCGACGTGTTCGACGCCCTGCGCGAGCTGAAGGCCGCCGACGAGCGCTTCGACGTGGTCATCGCCGACCCGCCGGCCTTCATCAAGCGCAAGAAGGACCTGAAGAACGGCGAGGCCGCCTACCGCCGCCTCAACGAACAGGCCATGCGCCTGCTCTCCAAGGACGGCATCCTGGTCAGCGCCTCCTGCTCCATGCACCTGCCCGAGGACGACCTGCAGAACATCCTGCTCGGCAGCGCCCGCCACCTGGACCGCAACCTCCAGCTGCTGGAACGCGGCGGCCAGGGCCCGGACCACCCGGTGCACCCGGCCATCGCCGAGACCCGCTATATCAAGAGTCTGACGGTGCGGTTGTTGCCCAATAGCTGATAGCTTCAAAGCTGGAAGCTGGAAGCTGGAAGCTGGAAGCTGGAAAAGTATTCCAGGCGCCGCTCTTTCTTCAAGCTTCCAGCTTCAGGCTTCCAGCTGCCCCCCCGCCGACCATCAGCCTTTCCCTGACGGCGGCGGCCGGCGTAGAATCCTGCACATCCCTCGCCAACATCCCCCGGCGGGCCCGTGAGCCCCGGCCGCGCGGGCGGTGACCCCGCCCCGTCTTGCAGCCCCCTCCGAGCATGCAGCTCCATCTGCCGTTTGCATGTGCCTCGAACGACGCTCACGATAAGACTCTTACCGATGCCTGATTAGCCGCAGGAACTCGTCATGCCCGATTACCGCTCGAAAACCTCCACCCACGGCCGCAACATGGCCGGCGCCCGCGCCCTCTGGCGCGCCACCGGGATGAAGGACGAAGACTTCAAGAAACCGATCATCGCCATCGCCAACTCCTTCACCCAGTTCGTGCCCGGCCACGTACATCTGAAGGACCTGGGCCAGCTGGTCGCCCGCGAGATCGAGAAGGCCGGCGGCGTGGCCAAGGAATTCAACACCATAGCCGTCGACGACGGCATCGCCATGGGCCACGACGGCATGCTCTATTCCCTGCCGAGCCGCGAGATCATCGCCGACTCCGTGGAATACATGGTCAACGCCCACTGCGCCGACGCCATCGTCTGCATCTCCAACTGCGACAAGATCACCCCCGGCATGCTGATGGCCGCCCTGCGCCTGAACATCCCGGTGGTGTTCGTTTCCGGCGGGCCGATGGAGGCCGGCAAGACCAAGCTGGCCAGCCACGGCCTGGACCTGGTCGACGCCATGGTGGTCGCGGCGGACGATTCCTGCTCCGACGAGAAGGTCGCCGAATACGAGCGCAGCGCCTGCCCCACCTGCGGCT
>NZ_BSQE01000033.1:0-68077 GCF_030268185.1 Pseudomonas sp. NBRC 100443 | reverse complement strand
CGATGCGCCAAGGTTGCCCTGGTGGCCTGCATGCGTGTGCTCATCGTGCGGTTGAACGCCATGGTCAGGGACGGTACCTGCTGGAGAACAGGTACCGTGCAGCAGTGAAAGACAGTTGCTCCTACGGGGGAGGAATACCGTGCCCCCGGCGACCTGTAGGAGCGGGCCCTGCCCGCGATTCGCGCGCAGGGCGCGCTCCTACATGGGAATGGTGCGGGTGGGGCAGCGTAGGATCTCATCCGCGAATCGCGCCGATACCCCCGGCTATCGCGGACAAGGTCCGCTCCGTTGCAGGCGAGCATGGCTTCTCGTAGGAGCGAGCTTGCTCGCGAACACTCTCCACTGTGGGGCTCCTTCGCAAGCAAGAACATGGCGCGGCGGATAACCGCGAACGGTTATCCGCCCTACGCCACCATCCACAGCGGTGTAGCGCCGTGCATCTACCCTGGAAACCTGACGAACCGCTGTGTAACGAAGGCTTTACGCGGCCGCCGACGCACTGCGCAGCCCGCCATGGCTGTAACGAAAAGCTGCCGCCCGCGACGCTGGCCGGGCGCTTTCCCACAAGGGGCGCGGACTTGTTCGCCGCGACCGCAGCCGCTGATATGGCGCCTGCCCCGCGCCCGGCGGCAATTCGTCGCGGCGCGATGCGCCTTGCATGCCGCGCGGCCACGAACCGCGGGGCCCGATCCGTCACAGATAACAACAAAAGGTGACGCAATGACGCGTGATACCCAGCACGCAGGCCAGTTGCAGCGCGGCCTGAAGAATCGCCACATCCAGTTGATCGCCCTCGGCGGCGCCATCGGCACCGGCCTGTTCCTCGGCTCGGCCGGGGTGCTCAAGTCGGCCGGGCCGTCCATGCTGCTCGGCTACGCCATCGCCGGGGTGATCGCCTTCCTGATCATGCGCCAGCTCGGCGAGATGATCGTCGAAGAGCCGGTGGCCGGCTCCTTCAGCCACTTCGCCCACAAGTACTGGAGCGGTTTCGCCGGCTTCCTCTCCGGCTGGAACTGCTGGGTGCTGTACATCCTGGTCGGCATGTCCGAACTCACCGCGGTGGGCAAGTACGTGCACTACTGGTGGCCGGACGTGCCCACCTGGGCCAGCGCCGCCGTGTTCTTCGTGCTGGTCAACCTCATCAACCTGGCCAACGTCAAGCTGTTCGGCGAGGCCGAGTTCTGGTTCGCGATGATCAAGGTCAGCGCCGTGGTCGGCATGATCCTGTTCGGCTGCTGGCTGCTGTTCTCCGGCCACGGCGGCGAGCAGGCGAGCGTGAGCAACCTGTGGAGCCACGGCGGCTTCTTCCCCAACGGCGCCAGCGGGCTGGTGATGGCCATGGCCTTCATCATGTTCTCCTTCGGCGGTTTGGAGATGCTCGGCTTCACCGCCGCCGAGGCCGACCAGCCGAAGACGGTGATCCCCAAGGCGATCAACCAGGTGCTCTGGCGCATCCTGATCTTCTACGTCGGCGCCCTGGCCGTGCTGCTCGCGCTGACGCCCTGGGACAGCCTGCTGCAGAGCATCAGCGCGGCCGGCGACGACTACAGCGGCAGCCCCTTCGTGAAAGTGTTCTCGCTGCTGGGCAGCGACACCGCCGCGCACATCCTCAACTTCGTGGTGCTCACCGCGGCGCTGTCGGTCTACAACAGCGGCACCTACTGCAACGGGCGCATGCTGGTCGGCCTGGCCGAGCAGGGCGACGCGCCCCGCGCCCTGGCGAAGGTGGACAAGCGCGGCGTGCCGGTGCGCGCGCTGCTGGTGTCGGCGCTGGTGACCTTCCTCGCGGTGGTGGTCAACTACGTGATCCCGCACCAGGCGCTGGAGCTGCTGATGTCGCTGGTGGTGGCGGCGCTGGTGATCAACTGGGCGATGATCAGCTACGCGCACCTGAAGTTCCGCCAGCGCATGGACCGCGACGGCGTGCGCACCGCCTTCCGCGCTATCTTCTACCCCTACGGCAACTGGCTGTGCCTGGCCTTCGTGGTGTTCATCCTCGGGGTGATGGCGATGATCCCGGGCATCCAGGTCTCGGTGTACGTGATCCCGCTGTGGCTGCTGGTGATGTTCGCCTGCTACCGCCTCAAGCGCTCGCGCGCCGCGCAGCCGGCGCTGGCCCTGGCCGAATGAGGGCGAGCCGCGCGCCCGACTTTTCGCCGGGGCGCGCGGCGTTGCCGCCGGCGGCGAACCTTGGCTAGAGTGTTCTGGCCATTTTTCGTCAGAGGGACACCCATGAAAAAAGCATTCTGGCTGCTGGCCGCCGCCGTTCCCGTGCTGCTGGTCGCCTGTGGCGGCGAGGAGAAGAAGGCGCCGCCGGTGGACGCGCTGGTCCTGCCCGGCGACGCCAAGCTGGATTCGCGCAGCGTCGACTACAAGTGCGACGACGGCCGCAAGTTCAGCGTCCAGTACCTGAACAAGGGCGACAACCACCTGGCGGTGGTGCCGGTGAGCGACAGCGCCAGCCTGGTGTTCGCCAACGTCATCTCGGCCTCCGGCGCCAAGTACGCCGCCGGCCAGTACATCTGGTGGACCAAGGGCGAGGAAGCCACCCTGTACAAGGACTGGAAGGGCGGCGAGCCCGCCGACGGGGTTTCCTGCAAGGAGCGCTGAGTTCGTCGCGATGAAGAAAGCCCGGCCTGCGCCGGGCTTTTTCATTGGTGAGAGCTGCGCCGAGGTGCTTTCGTAGGATGGGTTGAGCCTGCGAAGCGGGCATTGGTGATGGGTATCGCTTCGCTCAACCCATCCTACGGGGCTCGCTCCTATGAGAAGCCGTACCCGTACCGAGGCCCGAACCTCAGAAACTGAACTCCAGGTTCACCGTCGGCGTCGAGGTGCGACTGCCGGTGCCGCCGTCCACGCCGAACTTGTTGTGCCAGTACTCGTAGCCCACGCCGAGCCAGAGGTTCGGCTGGCGCCTGGCGCCGGGCAGGGCCGCCACCATCAGCGAGGTGCGCACCAGCGTCTCGGCGGCGGTGTCCTTGTCGTTGTAGTCCTCGCCCTTCTCGCCGACGTGGTTGAGGAAGCCCTGGAATTTGGCCATGCGCTCGCCGAGCTGGAAGGGCTTCAGCCAGGTCAGGTTGACCATGTAGGTGCCGTCGAAGGTGTGGTCCGGGTGCTTTGCGCCGGGCACGCCGAAGTGGTTCTTCTCGCGGTAGTACAGCAGACTCAGGTCGAGCACGCCGGCGCCGTTGAACTTCACCGTGGGGCCTATCACCAGGGCGCGCTTCTTCGCCGAGGCCAGGTTGTTGTTGCGGCTGGCGTCGAAGCCGAAGGTCAGCGCGTGATCCTTCACCAGGCCCTTGCCCAGCGGCACGTCGAACACCCGTGAGGCATACAGCTGGTGGCGGTACACCGCGTAGACCTCGCTGCCGCCGTGGTCGGTGCCCTTGCGCGGGTCGCGGCTGTCGGAGAGGAACACGTCCAGGTGGAAGAAGTTGCTGCCGTAGCGATAGCCGTCGGCGTGGCTGAAGCTGTAGATGCGCTTGGCAAACTTGTCCGGGTTGTTCGGGTTGGTGAACTGCTGGCCGTAGCGGAAGCCCAGCGTGTTGCTGGTCCACTCGAAGAAGCGGTCGTCGTCGGCAAAGGCCGCGTCCAGGGGGAGGCCGGCCAACAGGGCGGCGCTCAGGGCGATACGGCTGCCGGTGCTCAGGCGGCGGGACGTATGCGGGTGTTGGCGGACGGCGCTGGGCGCCGGCACGGAGGATACCGGGCGGAACATGCTGCACCTCGATCTTGTTGTTGTTATGGGGCCGGTTGCCGCGTGACTGCCCGCGGCCGGACAGGGACGGTTCTAAAGGTCTGTTGGATTCATTGCAAGAGATTTTTGTATACACAAGTGTATTCAAAAATTGATCCGCGAGTCAGGAATCGGCCTTGCGCCGCGCCGGGCCGCGTTCTGTGCCTGCTGGCGATTGCGCGTTATGCTGTGCTTTCCCTCCGTCCGAATTCCCCGCCATGCTCGTCATCTCCAACGCCGTGCAGATCCCCGACGCCGAAATCGAGCTGAGCGCCATCCGCGCCCAGGGCGCCGGCGGGCAGAACGTCAACAAGGTGTCCAGCGCGGTGCACCTGCGCTTCGACATCCGCGCCTCGTCGCTGCCGGATTTCTACAAGGAGCGCCTGCTGGCGCTGAGCGACCAGCGCATCAGCGGCGACGGCGTGGTGGTGATCAAGGCCCAGCAGTACCGCACCCAGGAACAGAACCGCGAGGATGCGCTGGAGCGCCTGGCCGAGCTGATCCGCTCGGTGGCCAAGGTGCAGAAGAAGCGCAAGCCGACGCGGCCGACCCTCGGCTCCAAGACCCGCCGCCTGGAGGGCAAGAGCAAGCGCGGGGCGATCAAGGCCGGGCGCGGCAAGGTGGATTACTGAAAGGAGCTGCCGGCTCTGCGCAGGAGGGGACGAGCGAAGCGACTCCCATCGATGGGTATCGCTGTGCTCAACGCCATCCTACGGAGCCTGGGATATCTGGCGTGAACCTTCCACCGCGGCGGCCCAGGCCTGCAGGGCATCGCGGGCGGCGAGGGCGATCTGCTCGTCGCTGCGCCCGGCGAACTGGCGTTCCACGGCGTCGGCGGCGATCAGCCCGGCCACCGTCGGCACGCCCACCGCATCGGTGAGGTCCAGCCATTCGCCCCAACTGGCCGGGCTGTCGTACCAGCGCAGGTAGCCCGAGGGCGAGCGCGGCCACCAGCGTTGCTCGAACTGCAGCACCACCTTCTCCAGGCGGCCCATGCCCAGGTGGGCCAGGGCATCCTGCTGCGCCGCCGGCAGCGCCGGGGTGAAGCGCAGCGTCTTGAGCACGCCCAGCGGCACGCTGCAGATGCAGAAGTCGCCGCGCTCGTCGTTCACCCGCACCTGCTCGCCCGACCAGTCGATGTGCGTCACCGGTTGGCCCGGGCGGATGTCCAGGCCCTGCGCCAGGTGCGCGATCAACTGGCCGTAGCCGCCGGGGAGGAAACGGTCGCCGTTGCCGACGCCTTCCTCGTCCAGGGCGTCCGACGAGAGCTGCGCCAGCGGCAGGCAGGCTTCGAGGACGAGGTTGGCGTCGATGGCGAAACCTGTGGCGCGGGCCTGCGCGGCGTCCAGGTCGGCCAGGTAGCGCTCGACCGCCTCGGCTAGCGGCAACTGCCGGTCCAGCCCGTTGCGCAGGGCCTGCCAGGCCGCGTCTATGTCCGGCAGCGGGCCGTCGCTGGCGGCGGCCAGCGGTTGGCCGAAGTCGGTTTCCACCAGCGCCAGGCCCAGCGCCTGTGCCTCGCGGGCCAGGGCATTATCGGCGAACTGCTGCAGCCAGGCGGCGCCGACGTCCACGCTGGCATCACCCAGGCGGATGCTGTGGGTGCGCCCGCCGACGCGTTCGCGGGCCTCCAGCACCACGCAGTCGACGCCTTGTTCGCGCAGGCGCCGCGCGGCGGCCAGGCCGGCGCACCCGGCGCCGATGACGATCACCCGGCGGGCGCCCGCGCGCAGGGCCAGTTCGGCGGCGCGCAGGCCGTCGTCCCAGGCGCCGTGGGTCATGGCCGGCGCCCGCGGGTTGCAGGCTTCGCCGGCGAGCACCAGGCGGCCGTCCAGACAGGCGCCGAGGTTGGCGCGGTGTGCGGGCCTGCCGCCGGGCAGCAGTGCGCTGTAGGCGCCGAGGCTGAAGGGGTCGTCGCTCCAGTGGGTGACGTGCCAGGCGGTGGGGCGGTGCATGGGGGCTGTCCTTGGCCGAGTCGAAGGGCTTCCGATCTTGGACGCCCCTGGCCGCGCGCACAAGGCGCCGCGCTTCAGGCGTGGCTCAGGCGGATCACCAGGCGGGCGATGGACACGCCGCTGAACAGCACCACGAACAGCCGCAGGGTCTGCATGGCCAGCACCAGGCCGACATCGGAGTGGGTATCCACCGCGATGATCGCCATGGCGTCCAGGCCGCCGGGGCTGGTGGCCAGGTAGAGGGACAGGAAGTCCATGCCGGTGACGGCCGCCAGGGCCCAGGCGAAGAGCGCGCAGCTGAGGATCAGGCCGAGGGCGCTGACCAGCATGGCCGGCAGGTGGCGGCCGACGTAGGCCAGGCTGGCGCGGTCGAAGCGCAGGCCGATGTAGCAGCCGATCACCCCGTAGGCCAGCACCAGCAGCCAGTGCGGCAGGGCGATCTGCAGCAGCCCGCCCAGTTGCAGCGCGGCGCCGGCCACCAGCGGCACCAGCAGCGGGCCGGCCGGCAGGCGCGCGCCCAGGCTGACGCCGACGAAGATCAGCAGCAGGCAGTTGACCAGGTCGGGCAGGTGGCCGGCGTCGTTCAGCGGCGTGCTGTGGGCCGCCGAGCCGCCGCCTTCCAGGCCCAGCAGGCGGCCGACCAGGGCGCCGGCCATGACCACGCAGACCACCCGCACGTACTGCATGGTCGCCACCACCCGCGGATCGGCGCCGTGGGATTCGGCCATCGCCACCATGGCCGCCGCGCCGCCGGGCGCGGTGCCCCAGGCGGCGGTGCTGCCGGGGATGCCGCCGAAGCGCACCATGGCGTAGCTGACCAGGGCGCTGAGCAGCAGGGTGAGCAGGGTGGCGCAGAGCATCAGCGGCCAGGATGCGGCCATGGCCTGCAGCACCGACCAGTTGATGGCGTGGGCCACCAGCAGGCCGATGCAGCCCTGGCTGAGGCGGAAGGCCTGGCGCGGCAGGCGGATGCCGGCGCCGCCGACGCCGAAGGCGATGGCCACCAGCATGGGGCCGAGGAACAGCGCGGCGGGGATGCCCAGCCAGGCGAGCAGCTGCCCGGCGCCGCCGGCCGCCAGGATCAGGGCCGGCCACTGCAGGCTGGCGGGGATACGGCTGAGGCTCTGGGCTGGAGGGCTGGACACGCGAAGGCTCCCGACTGCGGACAACGGGGAAAATTATCGATAGCGCAATCCATCAAGTCCATTTTCTAATAGTCATGAATTCATTCCTGAAATCTATCGGTGGCCGCCATGGACCTGCGCGATCTCGCCTATTTCGAAACCATCGCCGAGCTCGGCCACCTGGGCCGCGCGGCGGACCGTCTGGGGCGCAGCCAGCCGGCGCTGACCAAGAGCATCCAGCGCCTGGAGCAGTCCCTGGGCACCAGCCTGTTCCAGCGCGAGGGCCGGCGCATCCGCCTGACCCCGGCCGGCGAGCTGATGCTGCAGCGCGCCCGCCAGCTGCGCCAGGACATCGAGGAGACGCGCCGCGAGGTGCGCGACTTCGCCAGCGGCCTGGTGGGCAACATCCGCCTGGGCTGCGCCGCGACCATGGCCGAGTACCTGCTGCCGCCGCTGGTGGAGGAACTGTTGCGGCGCGCCCCGGAGGTGACCATCAGCCTGTCCCTGGGCCAGGACGACGTATTGCGCGAGGCCCTGCGCGGCGGGCGCCTGGACATGGCGATCTGCTCGCGCATCCTCGACGACGCGCACCTGGTCAGCGAGCCGCTGTTGCAGGACCAGGTGGTAGTGGTGGCCAGCCGCGAGCACCCGCTGTTCGACGGCCCGGTGGCCATCGCCGACCTCTGTCGATACCGCTGGGTGCTGCCGGCGCCCGGGGTGTCGTCGCGGCGCTGGATGGACGCCACCTTCCAGGCCCACGGCCTGCCGCCGCCGCGGGTGCAGATCGAGACCAACGCCATTCCCATGCTGCCCAACCTGATCGCCCGCACCCGGCTGCTCAGCTTCGTCGCCCGTGAAACGCTGGACGGCGGGCTGCATGGGATGAGCCAGTTGCGCGAGGTGAGGCTGGCGGAAACCACCTTGACGCGGACCATGGGCCTGGCGGTGCGGGAGGGGGCCTATCTGTCGCCGGCGGCGCAGTTGCTGCGGGGGATGTTGCGGGAGCATGCGCAGAGGTTTGCGGGGGAGTGAGCTGGGCTTTTCGTAGGAGCGAGCTTGCTCGCGAACAAGCTCCCCGGTGACTCCGCTGCCGGGCCCACCTCTGTTCCCTCTCCCTAACCCTCTCCCTGAAGGGAGAGGGGACCGTTCGGTGTGCTCGGGTATTTTGGAGTCAGCCGGCAGCACCGAAGGTTTTCGGCTTAAACCATTCCTTTTCTCGGCACGGACAGGCCCCCTCTCCCTTCAGGGAGAGGGCTGGGGAGAGGGGCGGAGTTCACCGTAAACACCGTAGCTATCGGGAAACACCCTTCGCGAGCAAGCTCGCTCCTACGAAAAGCGCGAAGCAGCGCCTCTCACCGGCTTGGCACCTCACCCACCACCGTAGTCCGATACATCTCACGCCGCATCCCATGGTAGTCCGACACCGGGTAGTGCCAGGTGCTGCGGTTGTCCCAGATCGCCAGGGTGCCCTGGCTCCAGCGCATGCGGCAGGTGAAGGCCGGCTGGGTGGCGATGCCGTAGAGGTAGTCCAGCAGCGGCTGCGCTTCGGCCGGGCGCATGCCCTTGATGCCGCTGGTGTAGGCCGGGTTGACGAAGAGTATCTTCTTGCCGGTTTCCGGGTGGCGCGTCACCAGAGGGTGCGAGCGGGTCTCGCCGTCGGCGTTGCCGTAGCGCACCGCCATGTTCTCCATCAGCTCGTTGTGCTTGGCCTCGGCGCCGTAGGCGCGTTCCGGGCTGTGGATGGCGTCCAGGCTCTCCAGCTGCGCGCGCAGCTTGGGCGACAGCCATTCGTAGGCCAGCGCCAGGTTGGCGTAGAGGGTGTCGCCGCCGAACGGCGGGATGTCGTGGCCGTAGAGCAGGGTGAAGGCCGGCGGGCGTTCCTGGAACGACCAGTCGCTGTGCCAGGCGCCGCCGAACACCACCGGCGTCTTCTCGTCGGCTTCCTTGACCACCCGCACCACGTGGGGATGCTCGGGCAGGCCCTGCACGTAGGGTTCGCGGCCGAATTCGCCGAAGCGCAGGGTGACCGCCTCCAGGTCCTCGACGCCCAGCGACTGCCCGCGGATGAACAGCACCTTGTGCGCCAGCAGCGCCTGGCGCAGCTCGGCGAAGCCTTCCTCGCCCAGGCTGCGCAGGTCGACGCCGCTGACGTCCGCGCCTATGGCGCCGGTGGCCGGGACGATCTGGAAGTGACGGTAGCTGGCGGCGCGGTTCTGGCTCGGCAAGGCGTAGAAGAACTCGAACATGGGGTGCCCTCTTGTTGGTGTTGTCGGCCTGTTGAGGATGGTCGCCGCGGCGCACTTGCGCCATGATGATCGGCGCCAGAAATTGATGATTCCCGCCACCTGCAGGAGGCCCCATGGACTGGCGACAGACCCGTGACATCACCGGCGTGCGCCACCTGCTCGACTGCGCCCGCAGCGAGGGCCTGGCCGCGGAGGCCTGCCTGGTGGGCAGCGCCATCGAGCCGCGTGAACTGGCCGGGCGCCATGCGCAGATCCAGGCCTGGCAGGAGCTGGCGGTGATCCGCAACCTGCTGCAGCAGGGCGCCCGCCCCGGCCTGGGCTTCGCCGCCGGGCGCCGCTACCACCTCACCTCGCTGGGGCTGCTTGGCTTCACCATGCTCGCCTGCCGCAGCCTGCGGGAAGCCTTCGAGACCTTCGGCCGCTACCAGAGCCTGGCCCTGACGCTGTGCCCGGTGAGCCGCGAGGCCGAGCCGCGCGGGCACTGGATGATCTTCGACGACCAGGTGCTGCCGCCGGACGCCCGCGCCTTCGTGGTGGAGCGCGGCATCGCCGGTTGCCTGCAACTGGCCGGCGAACTGCTGCAGCGCCCGGTGCAGCCGCTGGCGCTGGAGCTGCGCGCCGAGGCGCCGGCCGACCTCGACGCCTACGCCCGCGCCTGGCCGTACCCGGTGCGCTTCGGCGCCCCGCGCAATGCCCTGCTGTTCGCCCGCGCCGACCTGGAGGCCAGCCTGCCGCAGGCCAACCCGGACAGCCGCAGCAGCGGCGAGCAACTGTGCGAGAAGCTCTGCGAAGAACTGGCGCTGCCCCTGGCCGCCACGCCTACCGCGCGGGCGGTGCAGCGCCTGCTGGTGCGCGATGCCGCGAGCCTGCCGGGCTGCCGCGAGGTGGCGCAGCGCCTGGGACTTTCCGAACGCACCCTGCAGCGCCGCCTGGCCGCCGAAGGGCAGCGCTTCCAGCCGCTGAGCGACGGCATCCGCCTGCGCCTGGCCGAGCGCCTGCTGCTGGAGTCGCGCATGGACCTGAACGGCGTCGCCCAGTGCCTGGGTTATGCCGAGGCGGCCAGCTTCTGCCGGGCCTTCCAGCGCTGGACCGGGACCACCCCGGGGCGCTGGAAGCGCCAGGCTGGGCCATTCTCGCCACTCTGAGCGCGGGCAAAAAAAGACCGGCCAGCGGCCGGTCGAGCGAGGGTGGAAATAGCTTTCAGGCGCAGACCGCGGCGATGGCCCTGGCCAGGTCGTCCAGGCGGCTGGCGTCCAGCCCGGCGACGTTGGCGCGGCCGCTGCCGACCATGTACACGCTGTGTTCCTCGCGCAGGCGGCGCACCTGGTCCGGGCTCAGGCCGGTGTAGGAGAACATGCCGCGCTGGATGGCGATGTGCGCGAAGCGCTCGGCCAGGCCGTGGGGCTGCAGCGCCTCGACCAGGCCCAGGCGCAGCCCGGCGATGCGCGTGCGCATGGCGGTGACTTCCTCCAGCCAGACCTGCTTGAGGTCGCGGTCGCCGAGGATGGTCGCCACCACCTCGGCGCCATGGGCCGGCGGCGTGGACCAGAGGTTGCGCGCCAGACTGGCCAGCTGGCTGCGCACGTTGCCCAGTTGCTCGGCGTTGGCGGCACAGACGATCAGCGCGCCGACGCGGTCGCGGTAGAGGCCGAAGTTCTTCGAGCAGGAGCTGGTCACCAGCAGCTCCGGCAGGCTCTCGGCGAACAGCCGCACGGCGCGGGCATCCTCCTCCAGGCCGTCGCCGAAGCCCTGGTAGGCGAAGTCGATCAGCGGCAGCAGCTCGCGGCGGCGCACTACTTCCAGCACCTTCTGCCAGTCGTTGTAGGCCAGGTCGAAGCCGCTGGGGTTGTGGCAGCAGGCGTGCAGCAGCACCACGTCGCCGTGGGGCACCTTTTCCAGGGTGGCGAGCATGCCTTCCACGTCGAGGTGGTTGTCGGCGCCGACGTAGGGGTAGTGGTGCACCTTCAGGCCGGCGGCGGCGAACAGCGTCTCGTGGATCGGCCAGGTCGGGTCGCTCACCCAGATGCCGCGGCCGGGCAGGCAGCGGGCGATGAAGTCCGCGGCCAGGCGCAGGGCGCCGGTGCCGCCGGGCGTCTGGCTGGCATCGGCGCGCTGGCTGGCCAGCAGCGGCGAGTCGCTGCCCAGCACCAGTTCGCACAGGCGCGCGGCGAACAGCGCGTCGCCGTGGCCGCCGACGTAGCTCTTGGTGGTCTCGTGCTCCACCAGGCGCTGCTCGGCCAGCTTCACTGCGCGGGGGATCGGCGTCAGGCCCTGGGCGTCCTTGTAGACGCCCACGCCCAGGTCCAGCTTGGCCGGGTTGGGGTCGGCGCGGTAGGCATCGAGCAGGCCGAGGATGGGGTCGCCCGGCACGCGCGGGATGGGGGCGAAGTGGTTCATTTGCGGCCTTCGGCGAGCTTGGCCAGCTCGTCGGTGCGCGCGGCCATGATGAAGTCGTTGCGGTGCAGGCCCTTGAGCTCGTGGCTCCACCAGGTGACGGTGACCTTGCCCCACTGGGTGAGCAGGTCCGGGTGGTGGCCTTCTTCCTCGGCGATGGCACCGACGGCATTGGTGAAGGCCAGGGCGTGGCGGAAGTTCTTGAACAGGTACACGCGCTCCAGTTCCATGTGGCCGTCGCGGACCTCGATGTTCCAGTCCGGGATCTGCTTGATCAGGGTCGCCAGTTCCTCGTCGGAGACGTGGGGCGCGTCGGCGCGACAGGCTTCGCAATGGGCTTGGTTGAGGGCGGTCATGGGGTTCTCCTTGTAGGGGGCGTCACGCAAGATATTGATCTTAGGACTGTAGAGGCGAGCTTGCTTGCGAACCGCATGGCACTGCGTTTGTTCGCGAGCAAGCTCGCTCCTACGAAAAGATGTCGGGCAGGCCTCGGGGTTCAGGCTGCCTGCTTCGGCGGGAACTTGGGCGCGTGCAGGCCCAGCTGCATGGCCTGGCGGACCAGCGCCATGATGTCCTGGTGGGCCAGCTCGAACAGGCGCTTGAGCTCCGGCAGCACGAAGTACAGCGGCTGCAGGATGTCGATGCGGTAGGGTGTGCGCATGGCTTCCACGGGGTCGAAGGCCTGGTGCTCGGGCTCGCCGGAAAGGCTGTAGACGGTCTCCTTCGGCGAGGAGAGGATGCCGCCGCCGTAGATGCGCCGGCCCTGCGGGGTGTCGAGCAGGCCGAACTCGATGGTCATCCAGTACAGCCGCGCCAGGTACACGCGTTCTTCCTTGCTGGCGGCCAGGCCGAGCTTGCCGTAGGTGTGGGTGAATTCGGCGAACCAGGGGTTGGTCAGCAGCGGGCAGTGGCCGAAGATTTCGTGGAAGATGTCCGGCTCCTGCAGGTAGTCCAGCTCCTCCGGGGTGCGGATGAAGGTGGCCACCGGGAACTGCTGGCTGGCCAGCAATTCGAAGAAGGTCTGGAAGGGAATCAGCGCCGGGACGCGGGCCACGCGCCAGCCGGTGGCGGCCTGGAGCACCTTGTTGATCTCGCCCAGTTGCGGGATGCGCTCGTGGGGCAGGGCGAGCTGCTCGATGCCGTCCAGGTATTCCTGGCAGGCGCGGCCTTCGATCACCTTGAGCTGGCGGGTGATCAGGGTGTTCCAGACCTGGTGCTCGGCTTCGGGGTAGTGGATGAAACCGTCTTCGTCAGGTTGGCGGGCCACGTACTGCGTTGTCTTCATGGGTCCTCCGGCTTCGAGGCCTTTGTTGTTTTGATGCCTCATCAATAGCCGCGTCGGCGTGCCCATGCAGCCCCCGTGGGCCTTGGGCGAGCGCTGTAAATCCCCTTCACCCGTAAAGAAAAGATTACGAATGACGCCGAATCGCGAGTCATCGGCTTGCTGCTGGCGTCTGCTGTCACATATTCTTGACGGAAATTTCCGCCTCGCCGGCGAAATCCGGCCGGGCGCCGCCCCGCACAACGACAATCTCCGGGCTCGCCATGCGTATCAAAGTCCACTGCCAGAACCGCGTCGGCATCCTGCGCGACATCCTCAACCTGCTGGTCGACTACGGCATCAACGTCAACCGCGGCGAGGTCGGCGGCGAGCAGGGCAACGCCATCTACCTGCTCTGCCCGAACCTGATCAACCTGCAGTTCCAGTCGCTCAAGCCCAAGCTGGAGGCCATTCCCGGGGTGTTCGGCGTCAAGCGCGTCGGCCTGATGCCCAGCGAGCGCCGCCACCTGGAGCTCAACGCGCTGCTGGCGGCGCTGGACTTCCCGGTGCTGTCCATCGACATGGCCGGGCAGATAGTCGCCGGCAACCGCGCCGCCGCGCAGCTGCTCGGGGTGCGCGTCGACGAGGTGCCGGGCATTCCCCTGGCGCGCTACGCCGAGGACCTCGACCTGCCGGAACTGGTGCGCGCCAACAAGGCGCGGATCAACGGCCTGCGGGTGAAGATCAAGGGCGATGTGTTCCTCGCCGACATCGCCCCGCTGCAATCCGAACACGACGAAAGCGAGGCCCTGGCCGGCGCCGTGCTCACCCTGCACCGCGCCGACCGCGTGGGCGAGCGCATCTACAACGTGCGCAAGCACGAGCTGCGCGGCTTCGACAGCATCTTCCAGAGCTCGCGGGTGATGGCCGCGGTGGTGCGCGAGGCCAGGCGCATGGCGCCGCTGGACGCGCCGCTGCTGATCGAGGGCGAGACCGGCACCGGCAAGGAACTGCTGGCCCGCGCCTGCCACCTGGCCAGCCCGCGCGGCCAGGCGCCATTCATGGCGCTGAACTGCGCCGGGCTGCCGGAATCCATGGCCGAAACCGAGCTGTTCGGCTACGGCCCCGGCGCCTTCGAGGGCGCGCGCCCGGAAGGCAAGCTCGGCCTGCTGGAGCTGACCGCCGGCGGCACCCTGTTCCTCGACGGCGTCGGCGAGATGAGCCCGCGCCTGCAGGCCAAGCTGCTGCGCTTCCTGCAGGACGGCTGCTTCCGCCGGGTGGGCAGCGACGAGGAGGTGTACCTGGACGTGCGGGTGATCTGCGCCACCCAGGTCGACCTGTCCGAGCTGTGCGCCAAGGGCGAGTTCCGCCAGGACCTGTACCACCGCCTCAATGTGCTGTCGCTGCACATCCCGCCGCTGCGCGAATGCCTCGACGGCCTGACGCCGCTGGTGGAGCACTTCCTCGACCAGGCCAGCCGGCAGATCGGCTGCCCGCTGCCGCAACTGGCGCCCCAGGCCATGGACCGCCTGGGCCGCTACCACTGGCCGGGCAACGTGCGCCAGCTGGAGAACGTGCTGTTCCAGGCGGTGTCGCTGTGCGAGGGCGGCACCATCAAGGTCGAGCATATCCGCCTGCCGGACTACGGCGCGCCGCACCCGCTGGGCGACTTTTCCCTGGAAGGCGGCCTCGACGCCATCGTCGGCCGCTTCGAACGCGCGGTGCTGGAGCGCCTCTACCGCGAGCACCCCAGCAGCCGGCTGCTGGGCAAGCGTCTGGGCGTGTCGCACACCACCATCGCCAACAAGCTGCGCCAGCATGGGCTGGGGCAGGGCGGGGAGTCCTGACATCGGGGTTCGGCTCCTGTAGGAGCGAGCTTGCTCGCGAACCCGGATTCCCGGCCGACTCCAGACTATCCGCCCACACCGGACAGCCCCCTCTCCCGCTTGCGGGAGAGGGCTGGGGAGAGGGCGATCGCAGATGAATCCGCTCCTACGGCTCCAGGAAGCACGGCTTTTCGTAGGATGGCGTTGAGCGAAGCGATACCCATCAGCGCAACCGCATGGGTTTCGCAAGCTCAACCCATCCTACGAAGAGCACCTTCGGAGCGATCGAAAACAGCGTAGGAGCGGACTCCGTCCGCGATGCCGAGCCGGGGCGCCCGGCTCAGCCGCCGGAAAGCAGGCGGCGGGCCAGCCGTTCGTTGCCGGTGAGGTCGGCCAGGTGTTGCAGCTGGTTGTTCTCGTAGGCCTGGTTGAAGGTCGCCACGTCCAGCGCCAGGACCTTGCGGAAGGCCGTCAGCGCCTCGGCGCCGGCCTGGCCGGCCACCTCTTCGCCGTAGCGGGCGATCAGGTCGAGCATGACCAGCGGGTAGCGCACCGGCAGGCCGATGCGCACGTGGATCAGGCCGATGTTCAGGCGCTTGAGCGCGTAGGTGTCGTCGTAGACGCCGCCGAACAGCTCGCAGAACCAGGTGGCCAGGGATTCCCCCAGGCGCTTCTGGTCGGTGATGAATTCGCGGGTGGCCTCCTGGCTCAGCAGGCGTTGGTAGAAGTCTTCGATCAGCGCCGGGCTGATGGCCTTGGCCTGTTCGGCGAGGCCTGCGAGCAGTGCGCATTCCTTGTCGGACAGGTCCAGCAGGGCGATCAGTTCGTGAACGATGGCGGCGTCCTTGGTGGCCCAGGACAGTCGGTCTGCATGCATGGGGGGCTCCTCAGAGAATGCTGTCGAGGGTGGCGAGGCTGTCCGCCACTTCGAGGTTGATCAGGCCCACGTTGCTGTCGCGCGCGGCGACGATCGCCAGGCAGGCCTTGTCGCCGGCCAGGTGGATGAACACCCGGCCGTCTTCCGCCAGCAGGCTCAGTTCCTTCATCGCGCCGCTCTTGAGGGTTTCGCCGATGCGCCGGCCCACGCCCAGGGCAGCGGCGGCCATGGCTGCGATGCGCGCCGGTTCGATGCCATGGTCGCTGATGGCGTCGACGATGGGCATGCCGTCCAGGCTGCCGAGCAGCACCCCGCGGATGCTGGGGACCGACTGCCGGAGGCGGTCGAGTTCGGCTTGCAGGCGTTCTTGTCGGGTCATGGGGTTTCTCCGTGGTGGGGGTCGGGTGATGGATCGTCGTTGGCCAGCAGCTGTACCAGGACGTCCCAGGCGCTCTGCCTGTCGCGGGCGTCCGTGGCGATGACGTGCTGCGGTGGCAGGTCGAAGTAGGCGGCGACCTCGGCCGGCACCCAGGCCTGGTCGTCGGCGTCGCAGTGGGTGAGGGCGACGATGAAGGGCACCGGCTGCACGCTGGTGATCGCCTCGAGGATGCTGCGGGCCTGGCCGAACTGCTCCGGGTGATCGGCGGCCAGCATCAGCACTAGGCCGTCGGCGCCTTCGCTGAGCAGTTCCCACATGAAGCTGAAGCGCTCCTGGCCGGGCGTGCCGAACAGATGGATGTCGGTGGCGCCCAGGGTGATCCGGCCGAAGTCCAGCGCCACAGTGGTGTTCGCCTTGCCGATGGCTTCGCTGCTGGGCACCTCGGTGTCGACGACGGGGATTTGCGAGAGGTTGCGGATCAGGGTGGTCTTGCCCGAGCCCACGGGCCCGGAGACGACGACCTTGATCGGCGGTGCGCTGTCCTGGTTCATGGGCGGAAGAGCCTCTTCAGACGGCTGGCGAGGGTGGGGTTGGCATGTTTCGTCGATGCACCGGCGCTCTCGTGGGCGCGCACCGGCCAGATTTTCTTGATCTCCCGCAGGTGCTGCAGGGATGCGCAGGTCTCGCGGACTTCCAGCTTCAGCGCCTGGGCCAGTTGCCGCGCGCTGCAACCCTCGGCCAGCAGAGGCATGGCCCTGGCCAGGAAGGCATCGAGTTCGGCCGGCAGCGTCACCGTGCGCCCGCGGATCAGCACGAAGCGCGTGTCCGGATGCACCGACGGCTCCGCCCGGGACGAGGGCGCCAGGCTGGCGAGCACCTGGTCGATGGGCAGGTGCTGGCCGGGTTTCGCCTCCATGGGCGGCGTGGGTTCGAAGTGAAAGCTGGCGTCGCCGATCGACTGCAGGGCGCGCTTGATCTCGCCCGGCTCGCCGATCGGCTGCTCGAGGCTCAGGCCGAGCAGCCGTTCGTTCTGCAGCCGCAGGCGGAGCCGCCTGCCGTCCGGTTCTTCAAGCGTCAGCTGGCCTGCGCGCTTGCCGATGACCGAGAGGACTTCCGCGAGCGGGAAGTCGGAGAGCTTGCCGAAAATTGCCAAACGAAATGTCCTCCAGGGCGGGCTGGGCGCCCTGTCCTGGTAGGAAGTCAGTGCGCGATTCGTGATGCGCCGAGATGATAAGGGGAGGCGTTGTTATGACATGCCCGTACTGCTTGTAGGTGATCTCCGAGGGGCGCTGTCGTTTGTGTAGAGTGCTGAGGCTGTTTCCTTCGGTCCCCCGTGACCTGGCCGCGCGATGCCTGCGCCGCGCCAGGCCAGCCACGATCGGCGGTGCTTGAGGGCCTCGCCCGCCGCCACCATATTGGTGCCCATGAACCGACTCGCCAGCAGCGCCACGCCCGCCGACGTCCTGCAGGGTTTCCACCCCGCCGTCGCCGCCTGGTTCGCCCGCCACTTCGCCGCGCCCACCCCGGCCCAGGTGCAGGCCTGGCCGTCGATCCGCGCCGGGCGCTCGACCCTGGTGGCCGCGCCCACCGGCTCGGGCAAGACCCTCACCGCCTTCCTCTCGGCCATCGACCAACTGGTGCGCGAGGGCCTGGCCAACGGCGGCGAGCTGCCGGACCGCACCTGCGTGGTCTACGTCTCGCCGCTCAAGGCGCTGTCCAACGACATCCGCATCAACCTGGAAGAACCCCTGGCCGGCATCCGCGCCGAGCTTGAGCGCCAGGGCCTGCCGGCCGTGGATATCCGCAGCGCGGTGCGCACCGGCGACACCAGCCAGGGCGAGCGCGAGGCCATGCGCCGGCGGCCGCCGCACATCCTGGTGACCACCCCGGAGTCGCTCTACGTGTTGCTCGGCTCCGATTCCGGGCGGCAGATGCTGGCCGGCGCGCGCAGCGTCATCGTCGACGAAATCCACGCCCTGGCCGGCAGCAAGCGCGGCAGCCACCTGGCGCTGTCGCTGGAGCGCCTGCAGGCCCTGTGCGCCGAGCCGCTGGTGCGTATCGGCCTGTCGGCCACGCAGAAACCCATCGAGGCGGTGGCGCGGTTCCTCTGCGGCAACGCCGACTGTCGCATCGTCGACATCGGCTACAGCCGCGCCCGCGACCTGGGCATCGAAGTGCCGCCGGCGCCGCTGGAGGCGGTGATGTCCCACGAGGTCTGGGACAGCGTCTACGACCGCCTCGCCGCGCTGGCCGAGGAACACCGCACCACCCTGGTGTTCGTCAACACCCGCCGGCTGGCCGAGCGCATCACCCGCCACCTGGGCGAACGCCTGGGGATAGACAAGGTCGCCGCGCACCACGGCAGCCTGTCCAAGGAACAGCGCCTGGGCGCCGAGCAGCGGCTCAAGGCCGGGCGCCTGAAGGTGCTGGTGGCCACCGCCTCGCTGGAACTGGGCATCGACATCGGCGACGTCGAGCTGGTCTGCCAGGTCGCCTCGCCGCGCTCCATCGCCGCCTTCCTGCAGCGCGTCGGGCGTTCCGGGCACAGCGTCGGCGGCACGCCGAAAGGGCGGCTGTTCCCCACCTCCCGCGACGAACTGATCGAATGCGTGGCGCTGCTCGACAGCGTGCGCCGCGACGAACTGGATGCCCTGGCGATCCCCTACGCGCCGCTGGATGTGCTGGCCCAGCAGATAGTCGCCGAAGTGGCCTGCCGCGAATGGCGTGAGGACGAGCTGTTCCAGCTGCTGACCCACGCCCAGCCCTACGCCGGCCTGCCGCGCGAGCGCTTCGACGCCGTGCTGCGCATGCTCGCCGAGGGCTACGCCAGCCGCAACGGCCAGCGCGGCGCCTACCTGCACCGCGACGGCGTCCACGGCCTGCTGCGTGGCCGGCGCGGCGCTCGGCTGACCGCGGTGACCTCCGGCGGCACCATTCCCGACGCCGGCGACTACCAGGTGCTGCTGGAGCCCCAGGGCCTGACCGTGGGCACGGTGAACGAGGACTTCGCCGTGGAAAGCCTGGCCGGCGACGTGTTCCAGCTGGGCAACGTGTCCTATCGCATCCTCCGCGTGGAGCCGGGCAAGGTGCGCGTCGAGGACGCCCAGGGCCTGCCGCCGAACATCCCGTTCTGGCTGGGCGAGGCGCCGGGGCGCAGCGATGAGCTGTCGGTGAGCGTGTCGCGCCTGCGCGAGCGCCTGGACGCCTTGCTCGCCGAAGGGCAGGGCAGCGACGCGCCCCTGGCCCCGGCGCTGCGCTGGCTGGAGGACGAGCTGGGCCTGCAGGAAGCCGCGGCCCGGCAACTGGTGGAATACCTGGCCCGCGCCCGCGCCGCCCTCGGCGTGCTGCCGAGCCAGTCGGCGCTGGTGCTGGAGCGTTTCTTCGACGAATCCGGCGGCATGCAGCTGGTGCTGCACTCGCCCTACGGCAGCCGCATCAACCGCGCCTGGGGCCTGGCCCTGCGCAAGCGCTTCTGCCGCACCTTCAACTTCGAGCTGCAGGCGGCGGCCACCGAGGACGCCATCATCCTCTCGCTGTCCACCAGCCACAGCTTCCCGCTGGACGAGGTGTGGCGCTACCTGAACTCGAAGAGCGCAGAACACGTGCTGATCCAGGCCCTGCTCGACGCGCCGCTGTTCGGCGTGCGCTGGCGCTGGAACGCCACCACCTCGCTGGCCCTGCCGCGCTTCCGCGGCGGGCGCAAGGTGGCGCCGCAACTGCAACGCATGCGCAGCGAGGACCTGCTGGCGGCGGTGTTCCCCGACCAGGTGGCATGCCTGGAGAACATCGTCGGCGAGCGCGAGATTCCCGATCACCCGCTGGTGGCCCAGACCCTCGACGACTGCCTGCACGAAGCCATGGACTGCGAGGGCTGGCTGGCCCTGATGCGGCGCATGGAAGCCGGCGAGGTGGCGCTGTACGCCCGCGACCTGCCGGCGCCTTCGCCGCTGGCGGCGGAAGTGCTGAGCGCCAGCCCCTACGCCTACCTCGACGACGCCCCGCTGGAAGAACGCCGCACCCAGGCCGTGCTGAGCCGGCGCTGGAGCGACCCGGAATCGGCCGACGACCTCGGCGCTCTCGACCCCGAGGCCATCGCCGCGGTGCGCGCCGAAGCCTGGCCCGAGGCCCGCGACGCCGACGAGATGCACGAGGCGCTGACCGGCCTGGGCTGCATCCTCGGCGGGGAAGCCCGTGCCAACCTGGGCTGGGAACTGCTGCTCGGGCGCCTGGCCAGGGCCGGGCGGGCGACGCGCCTGCGCAGCGGCGCGGCCGACCTCTGGGTGGCCGCCGAACGCCTCAGCCAGTTGCGGGCGGTCTATCCACAGGCACGGCTGGCGCCCGAGCTGGACCTGCCGCTGGCGTTGCAGGAAGGCTGGTCCGCCGAAGACGCGCGCCTGGAACTGCTGCGCGCGCGCCTGACCGGCTTCGGCCCGCGCACCGAGGCGCAACTGGCTGTCGACCTCGATCTGCCGCCCGCCGATATCGCCTTCGCCCTGGCTGGCCTGGAGCGCGAGGGCTACGTGCTGCGTGGCCGCTTCAGTCCCGGCGCCGACGAGGAGGAGTGGTGCGAGCGCCACCTGCTGGCACGCATCCACCGCTACACGGTGCGCCGCCTGCGCCGCGAGATCGAGCCGGTGGAGCGCGCCGACTTCATGCGCTTCCTGTTCGACTGGCAGCGCGTCTCCAGAACCACCCGGGCACGCGGCGCCGAGGCCCTGGCTGGCGTGCTCGGCCAGCTGGAAGGCTTCCAGGCCGCCGCCGGGGCCTGGGAAAGCGACCTGCTGCCGGCGCGGGTAGCCGACTACGGCATCAACTGGCTGGACGACCTGTGCCGCGCCGGCCGCCTGGTCTGGGCGCGCCTGCCCAGCCGCGGCACGGCGCGCGGGCGCAGCGGCGCCGGGCCGCTGCGCAGCACGCCCATCGTCCTGCTGCCGCGCCGCCAGTTGCCGCTGTGGGGCGCGCTCTGCGCCGATGCGCCGGAGGCCGAGCTGTCCTCGAAGGCGCAGAAGGTGTTGCAAGCGTTGCAGGAGCAGGGCGCGCTGTTCTTCGACGAGCTCACCAGCGAGGCGCACCTACTGCGCAGCGAACTGGAAGTGGCCCTGGGCGAACTGGTGGCGGTGGGCCGGGTGAACGCCGACAGCTTCGCCGGCCTGCGCGCGCTGCTATTGCCAGCGGCCAAGCGCAGCCGCCAGGAGCGCCGGGCGCGCACCCCACTGTTCGGCATGGCCGACGCCGGCCGCTGGGCGCTGCTGCGCCGCCCGCGTAACGAGCTGATCGAAGGCCAGCCGCCGCGCCTGCAGGCGGAAGTGCTGGAACACGTGGCCATGACCCTGCTGCGCCGCTACGGCGTGGTCTGCTGGCGCGTGCTGGAGCGCGAGGCCGACTGGCTGCCGCCCTGGCGCGACCTGCTGCGCGTCTACCATCGCCTGGAAGCCCGCGGGGAAATCCGCGGCGGGCGCTTCGTCGCCGGCCTCACCGGCGAACAGTTCGCCCTGCCCGAGGCCGTCGGCCTGCTGCGTGAAGTGCGCCGGCGCGAAAAGGACGGCGAATACCTGGTGCTCTCGGCGGTGGACCCGCTCAACCTCGCCGGCACCCTGCTGCCGGGCAGCAAGGTACCGGCAGTCGCCGGCAACCGCGTGCTCTACCGCGACGGCGCCGCCCTGGGCGCGCTCATCGCCGGCAAGCCGGTGCTCTGGGCGGAACTGCCGGCGGAGGAAATGGCGAAGGCGCGGGAGCTACTGATCCGGCGCCTCTAGATGCATCTGCCAGAGATGGCGTCCTGCGCGTAGGCAGGGGCCTCGATCGGCGTGGGATGTTTTGCTGATTTCAGGAGTGGCTAGGCGTTAACGTTCTTCGCCTGCCGCCATCGCTTGACTGGGGCCTCCACTGTTCATGGAGGACCCAAGCATGCGCCCCCGTCTAGTTCTGCATTGCCTGCTCCCAGGGTTGGGAGCCTTGTTAGCCAGCCAGGCCAGCCTGGCGCAATACCAGTGGCACGACGCGACGAGGACCGCCTGGACCTCGGCCGAAGCGGCCTGCGAACAGGGCGAGGGCATCCGCCTGCTGCTCCAGAAGCGTGAGCAGAATCCCCGCCAGCAATGGCGCATCAACAACTATTCGCTCACCGACATCGGTGGCGAAGCCTTCTGCCGCTTCACGATCGAACGCAAATTGTTCGGTCGCTGGCTTCCCGACACCTATCACTTCTCCTCCGTCTACCTTTCCGGCGGGCCGGACCTGTGCCCCAGCGGCGTGCTGGATGAAGGGGGCCAGTGCTGCGCGCAATGCCAGAGCAACGAATGCAATGACAGCAATCCTATCCTTGGCGCCACCGGGCAGAAGGTGCAGATCGAGGTCGACCTGAGCGTGCCCGGTTCGCGGCTGGGGTTCAGCCGCAACTACTGGAGCAGCCGCAACCAGGCCGGCGACCTCGGCGTCGGCTGGAGCCATGGCTGGAACCAGCGTATCGCCAAGCTCACGGCCGACCGGCTCAAGGCCTATCGCGACGATGGCCGGGCAGTGGCCTTCACCCGCGTGGCGGGCAAGTGGACGGCCTCCGCCGACGAGCGACTCACGCTGGTCGAGCTACCCGACCAGGGCGGCTGGAGCCTCACCGGCGCCGACGCCAGCGTCGAAACCTACGATGCGCTCGGGCAGTTGAAACGCCTCGATCCGGTGCTCGGCGGCAGCCTGCATTTCGCCCGGGATGCGGCTGGCCGGCTGGTCCGGATCAGCGATGCGGGCGGCCGCCAGATCACCCTCGGCTATGCCGGTGAACGGCTGGCGAACCTGCAGTTCGGCAACTGGAGCATCAGCTACCGCTACGACGAGCACGGCCGCCTCGCCAGCGTCCTGCGCGGCGACGAAGAACAGCACTACCACTACGAAGTCGCCGAGCGCCCGCACCTGCTCACGGGAATCACCGACGCCCGCGGCCTGCGCTTCGCCACCTGGACCTATGACGGCCAGGGGCGCGCCACCTCCAGTAGCCATGCCGGCGAGGCCGGCACCGTGCAATTCGCCTATCTCGATGCCAACCGCGTGCGGATCACCAACCCGCTGGGCAAGTCGACGCTCTACCACTACCAGACCTTCGACCAGCGCCGCCTGGTCACCCGCCGGGACGGCGAAGCCAGCGCCCACTGCCCGGCCGCCAGCCAGCAGGTCACCTACCTGGCCAATGGGTTGCCGGCCAGCCGAACCGACTGGAACGGCAACCTGACCACCCACCAGTACGACGAGCGCGGCCTGGAAGTCTCGCGCACCGAAGCGGCCGGCACGCCGCAGGCACGCACCATCACCACAACCTGGCATCCGACCTTCGCGCTGCCGCTGAGCATCACCGAGCCGGGGCAGGTCACCCGCTACCAGTACGACAACCGTGGTCGCGTCATCGCGCAAACCACCGAAGCGCTTTGAGCAAGGAGGCTGACATGAAAACGAAATTATTCGGCGCCCTGTCCCTGGCGATATTGCTTGGGCATCCCGCCCAGGCTGCCGAACGCAGTTGGTCCTACACCTACAACGAACTGGGCCTGATCGAAAGCGCCGACGGCCCGCGCACCGACGTGCAGGACATCACCCGCTACAGCTACGACGCCAAGGGCAACCTCACCGCCGTGACCAACGCCCTGGGCCACGTCACTCGCCTGGCCGACCACGACGAGCGCGGCAACCCCGGCACCCTCACCGACGCCAACGGCGTGGTCAGCACCCTGACCTACAGCGGCATCGACGCGCGTCTGGCGTCCATCGGCAGCGCCGGCAGCACCACCCGCTTCGAATACGACGCGGTTGGGCAGATCACCCGCCTGACCCGCGGCGACGGCAGCTGGCTGGCCTACACCTACGACGACGCGCGGCGCCTGGTGGCCATCGCCAACAACCTCGGCGAGCGCCTGGAATACGACGTCGACGCCCAGGGCAACCGCACGGCGCAGCGGCTGAAGGACGCCAGCGGCAGCCTGGTGCGCCAGCAGCAGTGGGTGTACGACGAACTTGGCCGGCTGCTGCGCGCGGTCGGCGCCGCTGGCCAGACCCACAGCTACCGGTACGATCTCAACGACAACCCCACCGGCCGGACCAACCCGCGCCAGTACGCCAGCACCCAGGCGTTCGACGCCCTCGATCGCCTGGTCAGCCATACCGACGCCCTCGATGGCGTCACCCACCTGACCTACGACGCCCAGGACAACCTCACCCAGGTCAGCGATCCCCGCGGCGTCACGACGCGCTATGTGTATGACGGCCTGGGCAACCTCATCCAGCGCATCAGCCCCGATAGCGGTACCACCCGTTTCGAATACGACGCCGCCGGCAACGTCATCCGCCAAACCGATGCCCGTGGTGTGGTGGTGGAGTTCAGCTACGACGCCCTGAACCGCCTGAGCGAACGCCGCTACCCGGCCACCCCGGCCTTCGACGTGCGCTACCAGTACGACGGCAGTGCCGACGGCAACCACGGCATCGGCCGCCTGACGGCCATCGAGGATGGCAGCGGCCGTCTCGCCTATCGCTATGACGCGCGCGGCAACCTGGTGCAGCAGGCGCGCAGCCTGAGCATCAACGGCCAGGTATTGGAAGCGTCCCTGAGCTTCCAGTACGACGCCGCCGACCGCCTGGTTGGCATCGGCTATCCGTCCGGCTACACCCTCGGCTACCCGCGCAATGCCGGCGGCCAGGTGAGCAGCGTCACCCTGGGCGTAGGCAGCCAGGCGCCCCTCGTCCTGGCCAGCGATATCGCCTATCTGCCCTTCGGCCCCCTGCAACGCCTGAGCTGGGCCAACGGCATCAGCCTGGCCCGCGAGTACGACCAGGACTACCAACTGGTCCGCCAGCGTATCGGCCCCTGGCAGAGCGACTACCGGCACGACGCCAACGGCAACATCACCCAACTGGCCCACAGCCTCTGGGGCACGCTGGACTACCAGTACGACCCCCTGGACCGCCTGACCACGGAGCGCAGCAGCCAGGCCGAGCGCCGCTACGGCTACGACGCCGTGGGCAACCGCACCGAGAAGAGCGCCACGCGCCTGGCCGACGGCGAATCCCTGCAGGATAGCTACCGCTACGCCAGCGACAGCAACCGGCTCACCGCCCTCAATGGCCACACGGTGACCAGCGATGCCGCCGGCAACCTGCTCCAGGACCGCGCCAGCCGCCTGCTCGGCTATGACGCCCAGGGCCGCCTGGCGAACGTGCGGATCGACGGCCAGGAAGTCGCCCAGTACCGCTACAACGCCCACGGCCAGCGCATCGCCAAGCTGACCGCGCAAGGCTTCACCACCTACCTCTACGGCCCCGACGGCCAACTGCTCGGCGAAGCCGCCTACGATCGGAATGGCCAGTCCCGCCGCGAACAGTACTACCTGTGGCTCGACCGCCTGCCCCTGGCCACCCTGAGCACGGCCTACGACGACCAGGGCCATCCGGGCAACCCCCGCGTGCTCTACCTGCACAGCGACCACCTCGACACCCCGCGGCTGGCCAGCGACGACGACCAGCGCCTGGCCTGGCAATGGCAGTCCGATGCCTTCGGCAACGGCCAGCCCAGCAGCCCGGACAACACCGTGGTGAACCTGCGCTTCCCTGGGCAGTACTACGACGCCGAGAGCGGCCTGCACTACAACTACTTCAGGGACTACGACCCGCAGACCGGACGGTATGTGGAGAGTGATCCGATTGGGCTTGAGGGTGGGTTGAATACTTACGGGTATGTAAATGGAAATCCTATAAGCTTCTTAGATAGTTATGGGCTTGCTAGTTCTGGTGTTCCTGGCAAGGTTCCGGGAACACAGATAACAGTGCGAATCGACAATCCTCATGTGCCTGGGCAGCAAGAACATGCGCACATTAATCAGAAGGGAAAACCCGAGGTGGTAATAAATAAAGATGGTTCAGGAAGTCATGGAACAGATCCGAAAAAGGCATCTCGGAATAAGAAATTGTTAGAGTTCTTGAGGAAGCGAGGCTTCAAGCTTGGCCTTCCTTATCCATGGCCATCTTATGATGAAGTTATGCGAGAATACTGTGCCCAAAATCCTTATGATAGTCAGTGCATGATGGAAAATTCTGATAGATGCATATAGGAGGCCCACATGAAGCTATATGGGTACGAAGATGCTGGTACGTTGCGGGCGCTTCAAGAGGTTTCTATTGTTGCCACAGCTTCAGAGCTTCGAAGCTTGGCTGATATGCTTATGTTGGCGGCTAACAAGATAGAAGGTTTGGTGGAGGGTACGTCTGACCATATCCACTTTAGTGATTTCTTTGAGGGGGGGGATTCCAGCTCTGCTGATATCATTGTAATGACGGTGGCTTCATAAGAACTCTGAAGATTCTGAGAGAGGCAGTAACTCCATAGCGCTATTGCTTTGCAATAGCGCTAATTTTTTAAGGGCAATCTGTTACAGCAGAGCAACCTCAGAACCGAATCCGCCCCGTAAAGGCATCCCTGAGCATCACCCAGTCGCCCATGAACGACCACAGCGGGTACTTGAAGGTGGCCGGGCGGTTCTTTTCGAAGACGAAGTGGCCGACCCAGGCGAAGCCGTAGCCGGCGAAGGGCAGGGCGATGAGCCACAGCAGGTTGCCGCTGGCGATGGCGTAGGCGAGGATCGCCAGCACCAGCAGGCTGCCCACGTAGTGCAGGCGGCGGCAGGTGGGGTTGCTGTGTTCCTGCAGGTAGAAGGGGTAGAACTCGGCGAAGCTGTGGAAACGCTCGGCGGTGTGGGTGGTCATGGCGCACCTCCTGTTGTTGTGATGGCCGCAGTCTACGAAGGCGGCCGATGACTTGCAGATGACCCCTGCAGCCAGTTTAGTATCCAACCCCGCCATTCCTTGCGCGCGCTGACAACAAGAAGAACCGAGATGCCTGAGCGTACCACCCTGTCCAGTTGGGTTCGTGGGATCCTCCTTGCCATCGAGCTGGAGGGGCTGGACAGCCGCGAGCTGTTCGCCGAGCTGGGCCTGGACCTTGCCGTCCTCGCCGACCCGGACGCGCGCTTCCCCCAGGACGACATGACGCGCCTGTGGCAACTGGCCGTGCAGCGCAGCGGCAATCCGGCCATCGCCCTCAATTTCGCCCGCGTGCACACCCCGGCGTTTCCGGTGCTGGGGTATTCGATGATGTCCAGCCGCACCCTGGCCGAGGCCTTCGAGCGCCTGGAGCGTTACCAGCGGATCATCGCCGAGGGGGCGGACGTGAGTTTCCGCCGCCTGCCCGAGGGCTGCCTGTTCAGCGTGCAGGTGCATGGCGACCGCCTGTTGCCGCCACGGCAGAGCGCGGAAAGTTCGCTGGCCAGCATGATCGCCCTGGTGCGCTGGATCACCGGGCGCGACATCCGCCCGCTGGAGGTCCGCCTGGCGGGCGAACCGCCGGTCGACCTGGCGCCCTACCAGGCGCTGTTCCAGGCGCCGCTCAGCCATGGCCACGGGCAGTGCGCCATGCTGTTTTCCCACGAGGACATGAACGCGCCGCTGCCCACGGCCAACGCCGAACTGGCGCGCCTGCACGACCGTTTCGCCGGCGAGTACCTGGCGCGCTTCGGCAGCAGCCGTTTCAGCCACCAGACGCGCCAGGTGCTGTGCCGCCTGCTGCCCCAGGGCGAGCCGCGGCGCGAGGTGGTGGCGGAAATCCTCCACTTGTCCGAGCGCACCCTGCAGCGGCGCTTGCAGGAGGAGGGCAGCAGCTACCAGCAACTGCTCGACGACACCCGCCGCGAGCTGGCCCAGCAGTACCTGGCGACGCCGCACATGACGCTGCTGGAGATCGCCTACCTGCTGGGGTTCTCCGAGCCGAGCAACTTCTTCCGCGCCTTCCGCCGCTGGTTCGGGGTGACGCCGGGGGAGTATCGGGAGCGGTTGTAGGCGGTCGAGGGAAATGCCATGCCTCCCCGGTGATCGTAGGAGCGGGCCCTGCCCGCGAATCGCGCGCAGGGCGCGCTCCTACATGGCTGTGGCGTATGGGGCAACCCGCAGGAGCGGATCTCATCCGCGAATCGCGCCGATACGTCCGGCCATCGCGGACAAGGTCCTACCGCATGAGCGAGCATGGCTTTTCGTAGGATGGTGTTGAGCGAAGCGATACCCATCACCGGAACCGCATGGGTTTCGCCAAGGCTCAACCCATCCGTTGAGGCGCATCTCGGTGCAGCCGGCAAGACGGTTGCTCCTACGCCCGTGTCTCCTGGAGCCGTAGGAGCGGACTCCGTCCGCGATTATCCGCGCAGGCTCAGAAGAACGACCGCGACGCCTTGAAGGTCACGGCGCTGTCGCAATAGGCGTTGTGGCCGGAATAGGCGGTGCAGTCCGTCCCGCTCAGGCTGCTGCCGCTGTAGGAGAAGTTCAGGTCCAGGCCCAGCCAGGGGCGGCTGAGGTTCACCGACCAGTCGTTGAAGCCGCTGACGTAGCCATTGGTCACGCTCACCGGGTTCTCCAGGCTGTAGCTGGCGTACTTCAGCGTCAGGTCGAAGCCCAGCGGCGGCGTCAGGCCCAGGTCGGCGAACAGCGTGGCGCTGCTGCGCCCGGCGCTGTTGCTGTAGGCGGCGCCCAGGCGGCTGCCGAAGATCGACAGGCCGCCGTAGACGTCCTGGGTGTCCAGGTCCGGCCGCTGCGGGTGCACGTAGCGGATGCTGCCCAGCTCGTAGCCGAGGCGGCCATTGCCCAGCGGGCGCTTGAAGCCGGCGTAGGAATCGACTTCGGTGGGCTTGTCCGGCTCCAGGTTGGCGGCCCAGCCGCCGAAGTACCAGCCCGAGGCGTGGCTGGCGTCGAGCCCGCCGTGCAGGCTGTCCAGGCCGCCGGGCTGGACCAGGCCCTGGGCCATGCTGCGGGCCGGCGAGGTGGCGAACTTGAGGTCGAAGTCGCCGAGTTGGCGCTGCATGACCTGGGCATTGGCGGCCAGGCTGGCGCACAGCGTGGCGCCCAGCAGCAGACGGTGGATGATCATGGCTCCCCCCTAGATCTTCGAAATGCTCCTTGGCAGGTGCGGTCCCCTTCGCACCTTTACAGGGTAAAGCCATTCCTTGACCGGGCAATGACCGGCGGTCCATTTGTCGGCCGGAGCGAACCTTTGCGTACCGGCGCTCGCCGAGGTTGCCGGGCCGCGGACTAGCTGCTAAATCTTCCCCAGCATGCGCAGTCCATTCAGCAGGGAGGCCTCCATGGCCATCACATCCGTACCTTCGGCCGACGGCCAGGAACTGACCATCGTCGTCCAGGGCCGCTTCGACTTCGGTGCGCACCAGGAATTCCGCGACGCCTACGAGCGCGTCGAGACCACCCCGCGGCGCTACGTCGTCGACCTCAAGGGCGCCACCTACCTGGACAGCTCGGCGCTGGGCATGCTCCTGCTGCTGCGCGACCACGCCGGCGGCGAACATGCGCAGATCAGCCTGGTGCACTGCAGCCCGGATGTGCGCAAGATCCTCTCCATCTCCAATTTCGAACAACTGTTCCGCATTTCCTGAGCCGTGGCGGTCATGGCCAACTTCCTCACGGTCCTGATCGCCGACGACAACGCCGCCGACCGCCTGCTGCTGTCCACCATCGTCAGCCGCCAGGGCCACCGCGTGCTGACCGCCGCCAACGGCCTGGAGGCCCTGGCGCTGTTCGAGCAGGAGCGCCCGCAACTGGTGCTGATGGATGCCCTGATGCCGGTGATGGACGGCTTCGAGGCGGCCCGGCGGATCCGCCGCCAGGCCGGCGAGGAACTGGTGCCGATCATCTTCCTCACCTCGCTGAGCGAGACCGAGGCCCTGGTGCAGAGCCTGGAGGCCGGCGGCGACGACTTCCTCTCCAAGCCCTACAACCGGGTGATCCTCGAAGCCAAGATCCGCGCCATGGGCCGCCTGCACCACCTGCAGCGCGAGGTACTGGCGCAACGCGACCTGATCGCCCGGCACAACGAGCACCTGCTCAACGAGCAGCGGGTAGCCAAGGCGGTGTTCGACAAGGTGGCGCATTCCGGCTGCCTGAACGCGCCGAACATCCGCTACCTGCAGTCGCCTTTCGCGCTGTTCAACGGCGACCTGCTGCTGGCCGCCTACAAGCCCTCCGGCGGCATGCACGTGCTGCTCGGCGACTTCACCGGCCACGGCCTGCCGGCGGCCATCGGCGCCATGCCGCTGGCCGAGGTGTTCTACGGCATGACCGCCAAGGGCTACCCGATCGCCGACATCCTCCGCGAGATGAACGCCAAGCTGAAGCGCATCCTGCCGGTGGGGGTGTTCTGCTGCGCCAGCATGCTCAACCTGAGCTTCCAGCGCGGCCTGCTGGAGGTGTGGAACGGCGGCCTGCCCGACGGCTACCTGTTCCGCCAGGGCCGCGAACTGCAGCCCCTGGTGTCGCGCCACCTGCCGCTGGGCATCCTGGAGCCGGCGGCCTTCGACGAGCGCTGCGAAGTCTTCCCCATGGAGGACGGCGACCGCGTGCTGCTGTTCTCCGACGGCGTACTGGAGGCGAGCAACCCGCAGGGCGAGATGTTCGGCGAGCAGCGCCTGCGCCAGGTGTTCGAGGAGCAGCGCGACGCTTCGCGGCTGTTCGACGGGGTGAAGGCGGCGCTGGTGCGCTTCCGCGGCGAGGCCCAGGACGACCTGAGCATGCTGGAAGTGGCCCTGGTGCCCGATGCCAGCCTGCAGCGGCCGCCGCTGGCGTTTTCCGAGAGCGGGCTGGGCGGCACCCAGGACTGGTCCTGCAGCTTCGAATTCCGCTCCCCTACGCTGCGTCACTTCAACCCCCTGCCGTTCCTGTTGCAGCTGCTGATGGAGGTGCATGACCTGCGCCCCCGCGGCGGGGCGCTGTACACGGTGCTCGCCGAGCTCTATTCCAATGCCCTGGAGCACGGCGTGATGGGCCTGGAGTCGCGCCTGAAGTGCGACGCCCAGGGCTTCGCCCGCTACTACGAGGAACGCCGCAGGCGCCTGGAAAGCCTCGACCACGGCTTCGTGCGCTTCCACATCGACCTCTCCCCCCATGGCGATGGCGGCCGCCTGCTGGTGCGGGTGGAGGACAGCGGCAACGGCTTCGACGTCAATGCCGTGCTGCAGGCCCAGGCGCAGTGCGCACCAGGCTCCTTCAGCGGCCGAGGCCTGACCCTGGTGCGCAGCCTGGCCGACCGCTGCCAGTGGTCGGCGGACGGCAAGTCGGTGTCCGTGGAGTTTTTCTGGTCCGCTCAGGCATAATCCGGCACCTCCCGTGCGCCGGCCCTGGCCACGGGTAGCCAGGGAGTGAGCGAATGTCCGATGTGCATCTCGACGATGCCGTACTGAAGGCTTTGCGGGAGGTGATGGCGGAAGAGTTTCCGCTGTTGCTGGACACCTTCGTCGCGGATTCCGAGGAGCGCCTGCGCAACCTCCACGAGGCCCTGGCGGAACTCGACGGCCAGGCCCTGCGCCATGCCGCGCACAGCTTCAAGGGCAGCTGCGGGAACATGGGCGCGCCGGCCCTGGCCGCGCTGTGCAAGCGCCTGGAAGACGCCGCCCGGCAGGGCGACATGGCCAAGGCCGCCGGGCTGATCGAGCAGGTCGAACGCGAGTTCGCCATCGTCCGCATCCTGTTGCGCCAGCAGCGCCTGCAGCGTTCCTGACGAGCGATCCGGGAAACTGGCCCGGCCCTTGCTATCTCCGTGTCATCGACGCAAACGAGAACGGAGATCGCCGATGGCTGTCGCCCCGGACATCCTACTTTCGCCGACCGCGCCAGCGAGCCCCCGGACATCCCCGTCCAGGGCCGCGCAGGATTCGGCCAACACCAGCAACGACAAGGGTTCCAGCTTCGCCGACGTGTACGCCCAGGAGAGCCGGCCGGCCGCCAAGGAGCGCCCGCAGGCCCAAACCAAGGCCAGCCGCGACAAGCCGCGCGGGCAGGACGACGCGCCGGCCAAGGACAGCGCCAAGGCGCCGGAAGCCGGCAGCGAGCAGCCAAAGGTTGCCGATGGTGGCAAGCCCTTGCCGGCCCAGGAACAGGCGTCGGCGGAGGACGACGGCCAGCAGCCGCCCGACCCCAGCCTCGACCCGCTGCTGGCGCTGGCCATGGGCGCGCAGCCGCCGGCGCAGGACAGCGCCGCGCAGCTCGGCCAGGCCCAGCTCAACGCCGCCAACAGCGATGGCGACCTGCAGAAGCTCAACCAGGCCCAGGGCGTGGCCCTGTTGCCGGAAGCGGGCGCCGAGGAGGTGACCCAGGCCCTGCAGTTGCCCACCGCCGGCAAGGGTGAAATCAACCTCAAGCTGACCGACGACCAGGGCAAGGGCGACGCCAAGCTGGACATGACCAGCCTGCTGGCCGGCCTCAAGGACGCCCAGGGTTCGACCGAGGCCAAGGCCACCGATGCCGCCGGCGAACTGGCCGGGCAACTGGCCGACGACGTGGCCCAGCCCAAGACCGAGACGCGCAACGAGAGCTTCGCCCATCGCCTGGAGGCCATGACCCAGGCGCTCAACGGCACCCAGCAGGCGCTCACCAGCCGCCCGGTCAACCCGCAGGTGCCCGGCCAGCCGGTGGCCATGCAGCAGAACGGCTGGACCGACCAGGTGGTGGACCGGGTGATGTGGATGTCCAGCCAGAACCTGAAGTCCGCCGACATCCAGATGGAGCCGGCCGACCTCGGGCGCCTGGAAGTGCGCATCCACATGACCAGCGACCAGACCCAGGTGACCTTCGCCAGCGCCAGCGCCGGCGTGCGCGAGGCTCTGGACAGCCAGCAGCACCGCCTGCGCGAGATGCTCGGCCAGCAGGGCATGAACCAGGTCAACGTCAACGTCTCCGACCAGTCCCTGGCCCGCGGCTGGCAGGGCCAGGGCCAGCAGCAGGGCAACGCCCGCGGCGGCGCGGCCACGGCGGGCACGGAAGGCGACGACGAGCCGGTGCTCAGCGGCGTCAGCGAGATCCGCGCGCGGCCGCAGCTGGGTGGGTTGGGGATGGTGGATTATTACGCCTGACGCCGGCCCTGCCGTTCCTGCGCCACCGGTTGGCAGCGCTTTCGTAGGAGCGAGCCGGCGGAGCACCCTCGTAGGATGGCGTTGAGCGAAGCGATACCCATCGCCACGGTCGCATGGGCATCGCAAACGCAAAGCCTCGCACTTCCGCCATCCCGCACGCCGCCCCTCGCTCCGCTCATCGGCAGCCTGTAATATCCGCCGCGGCGGCCGGGCATGACCTGGCACAGCCCTTGCTCCTATCCTTATGGACAGGCAACGGACCGCGCAAGTGACGGATTTCTGGCATGGCTAAGAACGATCAGCAGACCACTCCACCCGCCGAGGGCGGCGCCGGCAAGGGCCGGCTCAAGCTCATCATCATCCTGGGCCTGGCCTTCCTGCTGGCGGTCGGGGCGTCGGTGGGCGGCACCTGGTTCTTCCTCAGCCGCGGCGCCAAGCCGGCCGAGGCGCCGGCCGCGGAGGCCGGCAGCGGCAAGAAACCGGCGCTCTACGAGGTGTTGGCGCCGTCCTTCGTGGTCAACTTCAACCAGGGCGGGCGGCAGCGCTACCTGCAGGTCGCCGTGGCCCTGATGGGCCGCGACCAGGCCCAGCTGGACGCCCTGCGCGAACAGATGCCGCTGGTGCGCAACCAGTTGGTGATGCTGTTCTCCAGCCAGAATTTCGACGCCTTGACCACCCCGGTGGGCAAGGAGATGCTGCGACAGCAGGCGACCGCCAGCATCCAGGAACTGGCCAAGAAGGCCACCGGTCAGTTGACCGTGGAACAGGTGCTTTTCACCAATTTCGTACTCCAGTAGGTAAGCCGCCATGGCTGTGCAAGATCTGCTCTCCCAGGACGAAATCGACGCGCTGCTGCACGGCGTCGACGACGGCCTGGTGGAAACCGAAGTCGATTCCGACCCCACGGCGGTCAAGTCCTACGACCTGACCAGCCAGGACCGCATCGTCCGCGGTCGCATGCCGACCCTGGAGATGATCAACGAGCGCTTCGCCCGCTACACCCGCATCAGCATGTTCAACCTGCTGCGGCGTTCGGCCGACGTCGCCGTGGGCGGCGTGCAGGTGATGAAGTTCGGCGAGTACGTGCATTCGCTCTACGTGCCCACCAGCCTCAACCTGGTGAAGATGAAGCCGCTGCGCGGCACCGCGCTGTTCATTCTCGACGCCAAGCTGGTGTTCAAGCTGGTGGACAACTTCTTCGGCGGCGACGGCCGCCACGCCAAGATCGAGGGCCGCGAGTTCACCCCCACCGAGCTGCGGGTGGTGCGCATGGTCATCGAGCAGGCCTTCGTCGACCTGGCCGAGGCCTGGAGCGCGGTGCTGCCGATCACCTTCGAGTACGTCAACTCGGAAGTGAACCCGGCCATGGCCAACATCGTCAGCCCCAGCGAGGTGGTGGTGGTCTCCACCTTCCACATCGAGCTGGACGGCGGCGGCGGCGACCTGCACATCACCGTGCCCTACGCGATGATCGAGCCGATCCGCGAGATGCTCGACGCCGGCTTCCAGTCCGACGTCGACGACCAGGACGAGCGCTGGCAGAACGCCCTGCGCGAGGACATCCTCGACGTCAACGTGCCGGTGGACGCCACCGTGGTGCGCCGCCAGCTGCGCCTGCGCGACATCCTGCACATGCAGCCGGGCGACGTGATCCCGGTGGAGATGCCCGAATTCATGGTGATGCGCGCCAACGGCGTGCCTTCCTTCAAGGTCAAGCTGGGTTCGCACAAGGGCAACCTGGCCTTCCAGATTCTCGATCCGCTCGAGCGCCCGCGCTGAGCGCATCCCCCCAGAGGACCCGACAATGGCAGATGAAGACAAAGTGACCCCCGAGGAGCAGGCCCTGGCGGACGAATGGGCCGCGGCCCTGTCCGAGGCGGGCGACGCCAGCCAGGACGACATCGACGCGATGATGGCCGGCAACGCCGCGCCGGCCGCCCCGGTGGCGCCGCGCGCGCCCATGGAGGAGTTCGGCATGGCGCCGCGGGCGCCGACCATCGCCGGCCTGGAAGGGCCGAACCTGGACGTCATCCTCGACATCCCGGTGACCATCTCCATGGAGGTCGGCCACACCGACATCACCATCCGCAACCTGCTGCAGCTCAACCAGGGCTCGGTGATCGAGCTCGACCGCCTGGCCGGCGAGCCGCTGGACGTGCTGGTCAACGGCACCCTGATCGCCCACGGCGAGGTGGTGGTGGTGAACGAGAAGTTCGGCATCCGCCTGACCGACGTGATCAGCCCCAGCGAACGCATCAAGAAGCTGCGCTGATGATGGCCCGCCTGCTCGCGCTGTTCTGCGCCCTGCCGCTGGCGGGGCTGCTGCCCCTGGCCCAGGCCGCCGAGGAGCCGGCCACCGCGCCGGCGCCGGCCATCGTCCACGCCAGCGCCTCGCCGAGCCTGATCACCGGCAGCGCCGGGGCCCAACTGCTGCAGCTGCTGTTCGGCCTGGTGCTGGTGGTGGCGCTGATCTTCCTGCTCGCCTGGCTGGTGCGCCGGGTGCAGCAGATCGGCCCGCGCGGCAACCAGGCGATCAAGCTGGTGGCTAGCCAGGCCCTGAGCCCGCGCGACCGCCTGCTGCTGGTGCAGGTGGGCGAGGAGCAGATCCTCCTCGGCCTGACCCCCGGGCGCATCACCCCGCTGCACGTGCTCAAGGAGCCGGTGCGCGGCGTCGAGGTCGGCGAGCAGCCGGCGCCGCCGGAATTCGCCCAGCGCCTGCTGGAGCTGCTGAACAAGGACAAGGGCCGCCCGCAATGAGCTTCCCCGCCTTCGCCCGGGCACTGCGCCGCTGCCTGCCGCTGCTGGCCGTGCTGCTGGCGCTGCTCGCGCCCCAGGCCTTCGCCGCCGACCCGCTGCAGGTCCCGGCGATCACCGTGACCACCAACCCGCAGGGCCAGCAGGAATACTCGGTCAGCCTGCAGATCCTGCTGATCATGACGGCGCTGAGCTTCATCCCGGCGTTCGTCATGCTGATGACCAGCTTCACCCGGATCATCATCGTCTTCGCCATCCTGCGCCAGGCGCTGGGCCTGCAGACCACGCCGTCGAACCAGATCCTCGTGGGCCTTGCGCTGTTCCTCACCCTGTTCGTCATGGCGCCGGTGTTCGACAAGGTCAACAGCACCGCGCTGCAGCCCTACCTGAACGAGCAGATCCAGGCTCCGGAGGCGCTGAGCCGCGCCGAGGTGCCGCTGAAGTCGTTCATGCTGGCGCAGACGCGGCAGTCGGACCTGGACCTGTTCGTGCGCCTGTCCAAGCGCACCGACATCGCCAACGCCGACGCCACGCCGCTGACCATCCTGGTCCCGGCCTTCGTCACCTCGGAGCTGAAGACCGCGTTCCAGATCGGCTTCATGATCTTCATCCCGTTCCTGATCATCGACCTGGTGGTGGCCAGCGTGCTCATGGCGATGGGCATGATGATGCTGTCGCCGCTGATCATCTCGCTGCCGTTCAAGATCATGCTGTTCGTCCTGGTGGACGGCTGGGCGCTGATCATCGGCACCCTGGCCGGCAGCTTCGGCACCGTTTGACTAGAGAGGAGGGCGCGCCATGACCCCGGAAGTCGCCGTCGACCTGTTCCGCCAGGCACTCTGGCTGACCGCCATGATGGTCGCCATCCTGGTGCTGCCGAGCCTGCTGGTGGGCCTGGTGGTGGCCATGTTCCAGGCCGCCACGCAGATCAACGAGCAGACCCTGAGCTTCCTGCCGCGCCTGCTGGTGACCCTCGGCACCCTGATCGTCCTCGGCCCCTGGCTGGTGCGCGAGTTGATGGAGTACACCCAGGGCCTGATCACCAGCATCCCCACGCTGATCGGCTGATGCTGGAACTCACCAACGCGCAGATCGGCGCCTGGGTCGGCAGCTTCGTGCTGCCGCTGTTCCGCATCGCCGCGCTGCTGATGACCATGCCGATCTTCAGCAACCAGATGGTCCCGGCGCGGGTGCGCCTGTACCTGTCGCTGGCCATCGCCGTGGTGCTGGTGCCGACGCTGCCGCCGATGCCCCAGGTCGACGCCCTGAACCTGCGCGCCATGCTGCTGGTGGGCGAGCAGGTGCTGATCGGCGCGCTGCTCGGCTTCACTCTGCAGCTGTTCTTCCACGTCTTCGTGGTCGCCGGGCAGTTGCTGTCGATGCAGATGGGCCTGGGCTTCGCCTCCACCGTGGACCCGGCCAACGGCATCTCGGTGCCGGTGATGGGGCAGTTCTTCAGCCTGCTGGTGACCCTGCTGTTCCTGGCCATGAACGGCCACTTGGTGGTGCTGGAGGTGATCGCCGAGAGCTTCGTCACCCTGCCGGTGGGCCAGGGCCTGTCGGGCGAGCACCTGTACACCGTGGCCGGCAAGCTCGGCTGGGTGCTCGGCGGCGGCCTGCTGATCGCCCTGCCGGCGGTCACCGCGCTGCTGGTGGTGAACCTCGCCTTCGGCGCCATGACCCGCGCCGCGCCGCAACTGAACATCTTCTCCATCGGCTTCCCGCTGACCCTGGTGATGGGCTTCATCATCGTCTGGATCGGCACCGCCGAAATCCTCTCGCAGTACCAGGACCTCGTCCGCGAGGCCCTGGCGCTGCTGCGTGAACTGGTGGGAGCGCGCTGATGGCGGAAAGCGAGAGCGGCCAGGACAAGACAGAGGAACCCACGGAGAAACGTCGCCGCGAGGCCCGCAAGAAAGGCCAGCTGCCGCGTTCCCGCGAGCTCAACACCCTCTCCGTGCTGATGGCCGGGGCCGGCGCGCTGCTGGTCTATGGCGCGCACCTGGCCGAGGTGCTGATGGGGGTGATGCGCAACAGCTTCGAGATGTCCCGCGAGACGGCGATGCGCAGCGAGAGCATGCTGGAGCTGCTGGGCACCGCCGCGCGCGGGGCCGCCGAGGGGCTCTGGCCGATCCTGCTGGTGCTGCTCTGCGCCGCCCTGATCGGGCCCATCTCCCTGGGCGGCTGGCTGTTCTCCGGCGAGGCCCTGGCGCCCAAGTTCAGCCGCATGAACCCGCTGGAAGGGATCAAGCGGATGTTCTCCGCCAAGTCGGTGCTGGAGCTGTTCAAGGCGCTGATCAAGTTCGTCGTGGTGCTGGCGGTGGCGATGCTGGTGCTGCGCTCGGACAAGGAAGCCCTGCTGGCGCTGCTGCACCAGCCGCTGCAGACGGCCATCGTGGAAAGCGTCAAGGTGGTGGGCTGGAGCGCCTTCTGGATGGCCTGCAGCCTGCTGCTGATCGCCGCCGTGGACGTGCCCTACCAGCTCTGGGACAACCGCCAGAAGCTGCTGATGACCAAGCAGGAAGTGCGCGACGAATACAAGGACTCCGAGGGCAAGCCCGAGGTCAAGGCCAAGGTCCGCCGCCTGCAGCGCGAGATGGCGCAGCGGCGCATGATGCAGGCGGTGCCCGATGCCGACGTGGTGATCACCAACCCGACGCACTTCGCCGTGGCCCTGAAGTACGACGCCGCGGCCGGCGGCGCGCCGCGCCTGCTGGCCAAGGGCAACGACTTCCTCGCCCTGAAGATCCGCGAGGTGGCCCAGGAGCACAAGGTCACGGTGCTGGAGTCGCCGGCCCTGGCCCGTGCGGTCTACTACTCCACCGAGCTGGACCAGGAGATTCCCGCCGGCCTCTACCTGGCGGTGGCCCAGGTGCTGGCCTACGTCTACCAGCTCAGGCAGTTCCGCGCCGGCAAGGGCAAGCGCCCCGGGCCGATGCCCGACGTGCCGATCCCGCCGGACCTGCGCCGCGACGAGTGACGCACCGCGTTCGTCGCCCGCCATTGACGGCTGCCGCTGGCGGCCTTCACTTTCACTTGAGGGCCGGTGGCGCGTGCCGTGGTACGACCTGAACGGAGTCGGACCACAACACGGGATTGCTGCCATGGCCAAGGTACTGCTGACCGCCGCGCTGCGCGGCGAATACGAACAACTCTTCAACAGCTGCCAGATCCGCCCGGCGCGCGCCGCCGAGGTGGAGGCGCTGGTCGAACGCATCGAGGACAACCAGCCGCGCTACGCCGAGGTCGGCAAGGCCCTGGGCATCCCCTGGGGTTTCATCGGCGTGGTGCACTGCATGGAAAGCGGCCTGCGCTTCGACCGCCACCTGCACAACGGCGACCCGCTGACGGCGCGCACCGTGCAGGTGCCGGCGGGGCGGCCGAAGGAGGGCAAGCCGCCGTTCACCTGGGAGGAAAGTGCCGAGGACGCCCTGCGCCTGAAGCGCCTGGGCGCCGCCACCGACTGGAGCCTGGCCGGCACCCTCTACCAGTTGGAGGCCTACAACGGCTTCGGCTACCGGCTGTACCACCCCCACGTGCTCTCGCCCTACCTGTGGAGCTATTGCAACCACTACCAGAGCGGCAAGTACGTGCAGGACGGCACCTGGTCCGATAGCGCCCAATCCAGGCAGTGCGGCGCCGCGGTGCTGCTGCGGCGCATGGCCGAGCGCGGCCTGCTGGAGTTCGTCGACCAGCCGAAGCCGAGCGCTGCCCAACCGCTGCTGGTGAACTACTCCATGAGCCTCTCCGAGGACCCGGCCGAGGTACGCCGGGTGGAGGAACTGCAGACCTGGCTGAACAGCTTCCCGGGCGTCTTCGTCAAGATCGACGGGGTGCCCGGCAAGCGCACTTCCGAGGCCTGGCGCCTGGTCACCGGCGCCTACCTGCCGGGCGATCCGCGCGCGCGGCGGCGGGCGGCCGCCTGAGGCTCACCAGATGGGGATGCTGTAGTTGGCGATCAGGCGGTTCTCGTCCATGTCCGCGCCATGGCTGCTGCGCGCGGTCACGTTGCGCCAGCGCAGCGACAGCCCCTTGAGCGGCCCTTCCTGCAGGGTGTAGGCCAGGTCGCTGTCGCGCTCGTACTCGTGGCCGTCCTCCAGGCCCGCGCCGCGGCGGATGTCGTCGCCGCGGGTGTAGCGCGTCATGAAGCTCAGGCCGGGAACGCCGAGGGAGGCGAAGTCGTAGTCGTAGCGCAGCTGCCAGGACTTCTCCCCCGGCTGGGTGAAGGTCTGGATGGTCATCAGGTTGTGCGAGTAGGGCGGGGTGTAGCCGTTGAGGGTGGGGAAGCCGTCGTCGCCGATCATCTTCTGGTAGGCCACGCCGATGGCATGGGCGCCGGCGCGCAGGGTGAACATCATGCTCAGGTTGCGGTTGTCCACCGGGCCGGAGATGGCCTTGCCGTCGTCGTCGCTGTCGAAGTAGCGCAGGTCGCTGCGCAGCGACAGGCCCTCGGCCAGCGGCAGGGTGTGCACCAGGCCGTAGTAGTGCTGCTGGTAGATGTCCTTGAGCTGGCCGTAGAAGTAGCTGGCGGTCAGGTTCGGGGTGAAGGCGTAGCTGGCGCCGGCGAGGTTGAACTCGTCGCTGGCGAAGGCCTTGCTGCGGCCCATGATGTACATGTCGTCGTTGCCCGCCGACTCGCGGGTGCGCGACTTCCACAGCTGGCCGGCGGTGAGCGTCAGCTTGTCGATCTCGTTGGAGGTCAGCAGGGCGCCGTCGAAGGTCTGCGGCATCAGGCGCACGTCGTCGCGGAACACCACCGGCAGCTGCGGCTCCAGCAGGCCGATGTTCAGCTGCGTCTTCGAATAGCGCAGCTTGGCGGTCAGCCCGGCGTGGCTGTAGTCGTCCACCGGCTCGCGGGAGTTCGGCCCGAAGGGCAGGGTGCCGTCGCCGCTGCGCCCGCGCCCGGAATCGAGCTTGACGCCGAGCAGCCCGGTGGCGTCCAGGCCGAAGCCGATGGGGCCTTCGGTGAAGCCCGACTGCAGGCGCAGGACGAAGGCCTGGGACCAGTTGCCGGCCTGGGATTGCGCGGCGTTGTCCTGGCGGTAGTCGCGCAGCTGGTAGAAGTTGCGCAGGTCCAGGCGGCCGCTGCTGTCGTCGATGAAATCGGCCTGGGCGGCCAGCGGCAGCAGGCCGGTGGCCAACAGGCCGAGGCGGAACGGAATGCGCTTCTGAATGTGTGTGGCGGACATGCTCTTCCCCTTGTTGTTCTTGTTTTGTTCTTCGCTCCTCGGCGGGAGCGAGCGGGGAGAGGTTGTACCACATAATTAATTTGTTAACGATATACCGAAGCAACCCGGAACTTTCCTCCTGCGGATCGGCCGTTTTCCGCGGAATGCGCGCCGTTGCCTGCTTGAGAAAGCCTCCATCCCGGTGTTCATAGGCCTTTCAGGGACGTCTCATAACATTTTGTCACATTTGCCCGGATGGCAATCCGCCGCCTGATTCGCTTGGCGTATTGTTAAAATATTAACTATGTGCCTGAATCTAGCCCCCGGGCGCCGCCAGGTGTCCACCCGACGATAAGAACAACACCGAGGTAACGGCATGAAGAAATCCTCTTTCCTGGCCCTGCTGCTCGCCTGTGGCAGCCTGGCCCCGGCCGTGGCGGCCGAGCGCGTGACGCTGAAGATCGCGCACTTCCTCCCGGCCAGCTCCAATGCCCAGCAGCATGTCATCCAGCCCTGGTGCGACACCCTGGCCCGCGAGTCGGAGCAGCGCATCCAGTGCCAGATCTACCCCTCCATGCAACTCGGCGGCACCCCGGGGCAACTGCCGGACCAGGTGCGCAACGGCGTGGTGGACATCGTCTGGACCGCTCCCGGCTACTCGCCCGGGCGCTTCCCGCGCAGCGAGTCGGTGGAGCTGCCGTTCATGCTGCCGGCCAACGGCGTGCAGGCCTCGAAGATCATCTGGCAGTTCTACCAGCAGGCCCTGCAGGAGGATTACAAGGGCTACCGCGTGCTGGCCCTGCACAGCGACGGCGGCATGCAGCTGCACACCACCGGCAAGGCGGTGCGCAGCCTGGAAGACTTCAAGGGCCTGAAGCTGCGCGCCTCCTCGCGCATGAGCGCCCGCCTGGCCACCGGCCTGGGCGCGGCGCCGGTGAGCATGCCGGCGGCGCAGCTCACCGAGTCGCTGTCCAAGGGCGTGATCGACGGCGCCCTGGCCAGCTGGGAACTGATCCCGGCGCTGAAGCTCGACGAGGTGACGCAGCACCACACCGACGTGCCGGAAGGCCGCCCGACCTTCTCCATCACCCTGCTGGGCATGCTGATGAACCCGCGCAGCTACGAGCGCATGCCCGACGATCTCAAGGCGATCCTCGACCGCAACAGCGGCGACGCCCTGGTGCAGCGCTTCGGCGAAGCCTGGGAGAACGAACTGGCGCGGGCCCGCGACATGGTCGCCAGGGACAGCGTCGCCAGCTTCGAGCCGGCGGCCTACCAGAGCCTGCGCGAGGCCGGCGACAAGGTCACCGCCGAGTGGGTGGCCGACGCCGAGGGCAAGGGCCTGGCGGGCGGGCAACTGGCCGACCGGCTGCGCGAGCTGTCCCGGGCCGCCGGCGTCGAGCTGTAAGGGGTGGCCGCGATGAGCGAGATGCTGTCCCTCGAAGGCGCCGTGCCGGCCCGCGGCAAGGGCCTGCCGGTGCGCCTGCTGGAATCCCTGGCGCAGGGCTTCGCCTACTTTGGCGGCGCCCTGCTGCTGGCCCTGGTGGGCATGTCGCTGGTGTCCATCGTCGGCCGCAAGCTGTGGTCGACGCCGGTCACCGGCGACATGGAGCTGCTGGAAATGGGCGCGGCGGTGGCCATCGCCGCCTTCCTGCCGCTGTGCGAGATGCGCAACAGCCACATCCGCGTGGAGATGTTCTCCAACTGGATGCCCCTGGCCGTGCGCCGCGGGCTCGATGCCGTGGCGCACCTGCTGTTCGCCACGGTCGCCGCCGTGCTGGCCTGGCGCACCGGCCTGCAGGTGCTGGAGGCCCATGCCCACGAGGACAGCAGCACCCTGCTGGCGGTGCCGCACTGGATCCCCCTGGCGCTGGTGGTGCCGAGCCTGGCGCTGCTGTGCCTGTGCGCCCTGTGCCGCAGTCTGCTGGCGCTGCTGGAAGAAGGAGCCGGACGATGAGCGCAATGGCCCTGGGCCTGTGGATGTTCGCCGGCCTGCTGGCGATGCTGGTGCTGCGCGTGCAGGTCGGCGTGGCGATGTTCCTGGCCGGCGCGCTGTGCTTCCTGGTGATCAACCAGGGCGACCTCAGCGCCTTGCTCTATACCCTCAACAACCTCGCCTACGCGCGCCTGTCCAACTACGACCTGGCGGTGATCCCGCTGTTCGTGCTGATGGGCCAGTTCGCCACCCACGGCGGTCTGTCGAAGGCGCTGTTCCGCTGCGCCTCGGCCTTCATCGGCCACTGGCGCGGGGGCCTGGCGCTGTCGGCGGTGGGCGCCTGCGCCGGCTTCGGGGCGATCTGCGGCTCGTCCCTGGCCACCGCGGCGACCATGGGCCAGGTGGCCCTGCCGGAGCTGGCGCGGCACAAGTACTCCGGGCGCCTGGCCACGGCCTCGGTGGCCGCCGGCGGCACCCTGGGCATCCTCATACCGCCGTCGGTGCCGCTGATCATCTACGCGGTGCTGACCCAGGAATCCATCGCCAAGCTGTTCGTCGCCGCCATGCTGCCGGCGCTGGTCGCGGTGATCGGCTACATGCTGGTGATCCGCATCCAGGTCGCCCGCGATCCCAATGCCTGCCAGCCGGCGCCCAAGGCCAGCGGCCGCGAAAGGCTGGCGGCCTTCGTGCAGATCCTGCCGATCCTGGCGATCTTCCTGGTGGTGATCGTCGGCATCTACGGCGGCTGGGCCAACCCCACCGAGGCGGCCTCCATCGGCGCCGCGGCCTGCGGCCTGCTGGCGGCGCTGCGCGGCGGCATGCGCTGGGACGGCCTGGGCAAGAGCCTGACCGGCACCGCCGAGGCCAGCGCCATGATCTTCCTGGTGCTGCTGGGCGCCGACCTGCTCAACTCCGGCCTGGCGCTGACGCAGATGCCGGTGGAACTGGCCACCTGGGTCCGCGACAGCGGCCTGGCGCCGCTGCTGGTGCTGGCGGTGATCCTGCTGATTTACCTGCTGCTGGGCTGCGTGATGGACTCGCTGGCGATGATCCTGCTGACCATCCCGATCTTCTACCCGATGATCATGGGCCTGGAGTTCTTCGACCTGACGGCGGGGGAGAAGTCCATCTGGTTCGGCATCCTGGCGCTGATGGTGGTGGAAATCGGCCTGATCCACCCGCCACTGGGGATGAACCTGTTCATCGTCAACAAGCTGGCCAAGGACGTGCCCTACATGGAAACCGCCCGGGGCGTGCTGCCGTTCCTCGCCTCCGACCTGCTGCGCATCGTGCTGCTGGTGCTGGTGCCGGGGTTGTCGCTGTGGTTGTTGAGTTTCTGAGCCGCGCGTTCCCGCACCTGTAGCGGGCCCTGCCCGCGATTCGCGCGCAGGGCGCGCTCCTACGTGGGGTGGTGTGGCACTCCATTGTAGGAGCGAGCTTACTCGCGAATGGGGTTTGCCGGGGGTATCGGTGTTGGGTTCAAGAGCGCCCTCTCCCCAGCCCTCTCCCTGAAGGGAGAGGGGGCTTGTCCGTGCCGGCGGATAGGAATGGTTTCAACCTGAACCTTCATTTCCGGCTGACGCCGAAATATCCACATTCACCGAACGGTCCCCTCTCCCTTCAGGGAGAGGGTTAGGGAGAGGGAGCGGAGTCAACCCAAGACACTAATATCCCCGGCAAACTCCCCCTCACCTCAATACGCAATACAAACCGACTTCCCCTCCGTGAACCCCTCGATCGCCGCCCGTCCGAACTCCCGTCCCAGCCCCGACTGCTTGTAGCCGCCGAACGGCAGGTTGGGGTCCACCGGCACGTGGTTGTTGACCCACACCGTGCCCGCCTCGATCCGCGGGATCAGGTCCATCACCCGGCCCAGGTCGTTGCTCCAGATGCTCGCCGCCAGGCCGTAGGGGTTGTCGTTGATCTGCGCCACGGCGGCGTCGAGGTCGTCGTAGCTCAGCACCGAGAGCACCGGGCCGAAGATTTCCTCGCGGGCGCAGGCCATGCCGGCGTTCACCCCGGCCAGCACCGTCGGTTCGACGTAGTAGCCGGGCAGGTCCGGGCGGCCTCCACCGCAGATGAAGCGCGCGCCCTGTTCCCGGGCCAGGGCCAGGTGGCGCAGCACGCTGTCCTGCTGGCGGCGCGAGACCAGCGGGTTGACCTGGGCCTGCGGGTCCAGGCCCGGGCCGATGCTCAGCTTGCCCACCTGTTCGCCCAGGCGCTCGACGAACTCGGCGTGGCGGCTGGCGTGGACGAACAGCCGCGAGGCCGCCGCGCAGACCTGGCCCTGGTTCAGCAGGCCGCCGCCGATGGCGCCGGCGATGGCCTTGTCCAGGTCGGCGTCGGGCAGCACCAGCATGGGGTTCTTGCCGCCCAGTTCGAGGGTGAAGCGCGTCATGTTCTGCAGGGCCGCGCCGCCCACCAGCTTGCCCACCGCGGTGGAGCCGGTGAAGGACACCTTGTTCAGCAGCGGGTGCGCCACCAGCGCCGCGCCGGCTTCGGCGCCGCCGAGCAGGACGTTGAAGACGCCGGCGGGGATGCCCGCCTCGATGGCCAGTTCGGCCACCCGCAGGGCGGTCAGCGGCGTCTCGTCGGCCGGCTTGATGACGATGGCGCAGCCGCAGGCCAGGGCCGGCATGACCTTCCACAGGGCGATCATCAGCGGGAAGTTCCACGGCACTATGCCGGCCACCACGCCCACCGGTTCGCGCCGGGTGTAGGCGGAAAAGCGCGCGCCGGCCGGCATCGGGATGGACACGTCCAGCGTCTGCCCCTCGATCTTGGTGGCCCAGCCGGCCATGTAGCGCATGTAGCCGAGGGAGGCGCCGACCTCGATGGCCCGGGCGATGTGGATCGACTTGCCCTGTTCCAGGCTTTCCAGCTGCGCCAGTTCCTCGGTGTGGCGCTCCACCAGTTCGGCGAAGCGCAGCAGCAGGCGCTCCCGCTCGCTCGGCGCCAGGCCGCTCCAGATGCCGGAACGGAAGGCGCGGTGGGCCGACTGCACGCAGGCGTCGACCTGCTCCAGGTCGGCCAGGCGCACCTCGGCCAGGGGGCTGTCGTCGGCAGGGTTGCGCAGGGTGCGGCGGGCGTCGCCGCGCGGCGCGCATTGTTCGCCGTCGATGAAGGAGGCGTGGGCGCGGGCGAGGTAGGCCTGCACCTCCGGGAGGATCGGGATCAGCGGGCTGGACATGGGCAACTCCTGGGCTGCGATGGTCGATGGCCCAGGCTAGCCGCGGCGCGCGCCGGCGGCTTGTCCGAGCCTGCCAGGCGGGCATGACCCTCACTGCCGCCCTGGCAGCCCTGGACAAGTCCGCCGGCAACCCTGGGCAAGACGCCGGCCGGCGGCGGGCGCAGCATGATGGCCATGTTCCACCACGCCGCGAGCCTTGCGGCGCCCCAGCGGAGGGGAGGGTGGGGCGCGGCCAGTCCAACGATGAGCGGCCGCGACGGACCACGGGGCGCCGCCCCTTCATGCCTAAGCCACAACAAACCAGAACATCTGCTTAGAGGCCCACCACCATGTCCATCCAGCAGCAGCTCGACGCGCACCTCAAGCGCGGCACTGTCGGTTTTCCCACCGCCCTGGCCAGCACCATCGGCCTGATCATGGCCAGCCCGGTCATCCTCACCGCCACCATGGGCTTCGGCATCGGCGGCAGCGCCTTCGCCGCGGCCATGGTGATCGCCGTGCTGATGATGCTGGCGCAGTCCACCACCTTCGCCGAGGCGGCCTCGATCCTGCCCACCAGCGGCTCGGTGTACGACTACATCTCCTGCGGCATGGGACGCTTCTTCGCCATCACCGGGACCATCGCCGCCTACCTGATCGTCCACGTCTTCGCCGGCACCGCCGAGACCATCCTTTCCGGGGTGATGGCGCTGGTGAACTTCGAGCACCTCAACACCCTGGCCGAGTCCGCCGGCGGCTCCTGGCTGCTGGGCGTGGGCTTCGTGGTGGTGTTCGGCATCCTCAACGTGTTCGGCGTCAACGCCTTCGGCCGCGCCGAGGTGGTGCTGACCTTCGGCATGTGGAGCACCCTGATGGTGTTCGGCGTGCTCGGCCTGCTGGCCGCCCCGGCGGTGCAGCTGGACGGCTGGTTCGGCGCCTCGCTGGTGGGCACCGACCTGCAGACCATCCTCTCGCTGGTGGGCATGGCCATGTTCATGTTCGTCGGCTGCGAGTTCGTCACCCCGCTGGCGCCGGACCTGCGCAACTCGGCCAAGGTGATGCCGCGGGCCATGGCCCTGGGCCTGTTCGGCGTGGCCTCGTGCATGTTCATCTACGGCGCGGCGATGAAGCGCCAGGTGGAGAACGTGCTGCTCGACCCGGCCGCCGGCGTGCACCTGCTGGACACGCCCATGGCCATCCCGCGCTTCGCCGAGCAGGTGATGGGCCAGGTCGGCCCGCTGTGGCTGGGCGTGGGTTTCCTGTTCGCCGGCGCCGCCACCATCAACACCCTGATGGCCGGGGTGCCGCGCATCATGTACGGCATGGCCGTGGATGGCGCGCTGCCCAAGTGCTTCGCCTACCTGCAGCCGCGCTTCAAGACGCCGGTGCTGTGCATCCTGGTGGCGGTGCTGATCCCCTGCCTGCACGCCCTGTGGCTGCGCGGCAACACCGACCACATCATGAACCTGGTGCTGGCCGCGGTCTGCGCCTGGAGCACCGCCTACCTGCTGGTGACCCTCTCCGTGGTGCTGCTGCGCATCCGCCGCCCGGACCTGCCGCGGGCCTACCGCTCGCCGCTGTTCCCGCTGCCGCAGATCGTCTCCAGCGTCGGCATCCTCATCGGCATGTGGTACATCACCCCGCCGGGCATGAACCCCGCCGACATCTACGTGCCCTTCGCCGTGATGCTCGGCCTCACCGCCGCCTACGCGCTGTTCTGGACCCTGCTGGTGCAGAAGGTCAACCCGTTCCGCCCGGTGCCGGTGGAAGAGGTGCTGGAGAAGGAGTTCCGCGCCGAGCCCGGCATCCATTCCAGCGAGTTCTACGGCCATGCTTCCAAGGCTGTCTGACTGGCTGCGCCGGCCGCCCTCGGGCTACCGCCCGGGGGTGACCCTGGAGCAGGCCCGGCGCAACCTCGGCGGCCTGGTCTTCGAAGCGCTGGAGCCCGGCGCCGGGCGCTTCAGCACGGTGGACGGCGGGTTGGTCTTCGAGCTGCGCGAGCGGCCCCAGGCTCAGTTCCTCATGCACCTGGTGCTCACCGAGTTCGTCGTCGAGGGGCCGGCGGCGCACGCCGGCGAGGCGCGCTTCGAGCTGCGCCACCAGGGTGTGCTGCGGCGCCAGGGCGTGGAATGCCGCCAGCGTGCCGGCGACCCGGCCCTGGGCGCGCGCCTGGCCGAGCGCCTGGCGGCCGACGAGCACCTGCAACGGGCGCTGCCGCCGCTGGACTTCAAGCGCCTGGAACTGGAGTTCGGCGCCGGGCGCTGGCGCATCCGCCTGGAGCACATGGCCGCCAGCGAGGTGGTCAATCGCCTGCCCAGTTTCCGCCGCTACCTGCGCCTGGAGCGCGAACAGCGCGACCACCTGCTGCGCGCGCTGTTCCACCTGGGGCGCCTCGCAGGCGAGCTCTGAGCGCGGCTTGCCGCGCTGCTTTCATTTACAGGTTATCCACGCCCACTGGCATGCCAGCTGCATAGGAAACGGCTGTCAGAAATCCGTTGCGGGCATTTCGATAACATGTTAACTGTTTCGCGACAACAACAACGCCACCCCACGGAGGTGCGTATGCAAGCCCATCATGCCGCCCAGGCCGGGCTGGAAGGCTGGAGTGCGGCGCTGCGCTCCATCTGCGGTCAGTTCGAGACGCAGCTGGCCTTCAGCCGTTCGCTGTTCATCGGCGAGATCCACGCGCAATCGCACTCCGGCCTGACCATGGCGCACCTGCGCACCAATGCCGGGCTGATCGCCCGCAAGCGCCTCAATGCGGACCAGGACGACGACCGCCACTGCTTCCTGATCAGCCAGCGCAGCGGCTTCTCCCAGGTCAGCCAGAACGGCGTGGACATCCAGCTGGCCCCCGGCGAGCTGCTGCTGATGGATTCGGTGGGCAGCTGCGAGATCACCCCCTTCGGCCTCATCGAGCACGCCTCCCTGCACCTGCCGCGCGCGGCGCTGGACAAGGTGCTGCCCGGGCGCAGCAAGTTCGGCAAGGTCTCCGCCGCCTGCGCCAGCGGGCGCATGTTGCACCTGCTGGTGGACCAGCTGTGCCGCGAGTCCGGCTCGAACCCCGCCGGCGCCGAAAGCGAGGCCCTGGAGAACGCCTTCATCGCGCTCCTGCCCACGGCCCTCGGCGCCCACGGTGAGACGCCCGGCAGCGAGGCGCTGCAGGGCGGCAACCTGCGCAGCTACGTGCAGAAGGTCATCGACGAATCCCTCACCCAGCCGGGCCTGAACCCCCAGGGCCTGGCGCAGCGCCTGAACATCTCGGTGCGCCATCTGTACCGGCTGTTCGAGGAGCAGGGCGACAGCGTCTGCCGCTACATCCAGCGCGCGCGCCTGCAGCGCAGCGCCGACGACCTGGCCAACCCCATCCTGCGCGGCGAGTCGATCACCACCATCGCCTACAAATGGGGCTTCACCGACTCGGCGCACTTCAGCCGCGCCTTCAAGAAGCACTTCGAGCGCTCGCCCAAGGACTACCGCGCCAGCGCCCTGAGCGTGGCCTGAGTCAGAGCAGCTGGTCGATGAGCACGGCGTTGCTGTAGATCAGGCTGCCGTCGCTGGCGCGGTGGCCCACCAGGTGGAAGTGGCCGCGTTCCTCCTGGTCCAGGTAGACGCGCATCCGGCAGTCGGACAGCGGGCCGTAGCCCTCGGGCAGGTCCAGTTCCAGGGTGCTCATGTCGACGTCCACCCAGGCCTCGCGCTCGTGGGTGCGCTGCAGTTCTTCCTCGGCGTCTTCCAGGTGCCGGCGGTCGGTGCCGCTGAGGTAGAAGTGGATGTCCTCGATGGGCATGGACTTGGCGTCGGGGTCGGGCTTGTACCAACCTTCGATGGTCAGGGTGCTCATGGCGTGGCCTCCAGTTCTTCGTCGGCCGGCACGGGTGCCCGGCCTTCTCCTGGATTGGACCACGGGTTAGCCGGGCTTTCCTCCACGCCTGGACAAACGGATCGGCGGCCTCAAGCAGGCGCTTGGCTGGCGTCGTGAGGCCGCTGGCCTGCCGCGGGTGGTTCAGGCCAGCGCGGCACTGCTTTCCGGGAGGGTGGCGCCGCCGTCCACCACCAGCGTCTGGCCGGTGATGTAGGCGGCGGCGTCGGAGGCGAGGAAGAGCATGGCGCCGGCGATGTCCGCCGGCTGGCCGAGGCGGCCCAGGGGGATGCCGGCGGCGATGCGCGCTTCCAGTGCTGCGTCGCCCAGGTTGGCCATGGCCGGGGTGTGGATCATCCCCGGTTCCACGCCGTTGACGCGGATGTTGCGGGGCGCCAGTTCCAGCGCGGCGTTGCGGATGAAGCCGTTGACCCCGGCCTTGGACGCCGCGTAGTGGCTCAGCCCCGGGTAGGCCACCCGGTTGCCTGTGACCGAGGAGGTGGCCAGCACGCAGCCGCCGCCGCGCGCGGCGAACAGCGGCAGGGCGGCCTGGGTCAGCCAGAACAGCGCGCCCAGGTTCACCGCCAGGGTGCGCTGCAGCAGCTGCGGGGTGATGGCGGCGAAGTCGGTCAGCGGGAAGTAGGCGGCGTTGTGCACCAGCACGTCCAGGCCATCGAGCCCGGCGAGGGCGGCGGTGTTGGCTGCGGGATCGGCTAGGTCCACCGCCAGCGCCCGGGCCTCGCGGCCCTGGCTGCGCAGTTCGCTGGCCAGGGCTGCGACGGCCTGCTCCTGGCGGTCGAGCAGCAGCAGCGAGGCGCCGGCTGTGGCGAAGCCCTCGGCGATGCGGCGGCCGATGCCCTGGGCCGCGCCGGTGACCAGCACGCGCCGGCCGCTGAAGTCGAAGCGCGTCATGGCTGGTTCTCCATGCGTTCGAAGGCGAGGGTGGGCAGGTCCACCACGCTGGCGCCGCCGTCGGCCACCAGGCAGGCGCCGGTGACGATGGCCGCCGCCTCGCTGGCGAGGAACTGGCACAGCCCGGCGATCTCGTCTGCCGTGGCTGGGCGGCGCAGCGGCACCTCGGCGGTGGCCCGCGCGTAGGCGGCGTCCAGGCTTTCGCCATGGTGCTGCATCAGCGGCTGCATCTCGGCATCGGCCATGGGCGTGCGCACCCAGCCGGGGCACAGGGCGTTGACGCGCACGCCGCGCGGGCCGTAGTCCCGCGCCAGGGAGCGCATCAGCCCGAGCAGCGCGTGCTTGGCGACGGTGTAGCCGCACACGCCGGGCCCGGCCACCAGGGAGGCGATGGAGCCCACCAGCACCATGTTGCCGCGCCGTTCCAGCAGCGATGGCAGGCAGGCGCGGGCGCTGGCGAAGGCGCTGTCGAGGTTGCCGCGCAGGGCGTCGCGCCAGGCCTGGTCGCTGGTCTCGCCGGCCGCGCCCAGGCCGTGGCCGCCGGCGCAGGCGACCAGCACGTCGATTCCGCCGAAGGCCGCCTCGATGCGCTGCACGAAGCCCTGCCAGGTTTCGCCGTCGGCGGCGTCGCCGGCCAGCACCAGGCCGCGGCACTGGGCGGCGACCTGCTCCAGGGCCTCGCGGCGGCGGCCGATCAGCACCACCTTGTCGCCGGCTTCGGCGAAGCGCCGCGCGCAGGCCGCGCCTATGCCGGTGCCGGCGCCGGTGATGACGACGACGCGGCCGCTCACGGGTACACCGTGCGGTTGAGTTCGTCGCAGTAGGAGGCGACCGGGAAGTTCGACAGCTCGTCGAAGCCGCTGCCGGCGTAGCCGAAGATCTTGCCGTCGCTGCGGTGCTGCTGCAGGTCGATCATCACCAGGCCGAGGGTGGGGACGATCTTCTCGCGCCAGACGAACAGGTACAGCTGCTCGGCGACCTTGTAGTAGTGGCAGCGGTCGGTGTCGCACAGCCCGGCCTCGACGCCGGCCAGGCACTGCCAGGTGTAGAAGCCGTCGTTCAGGTAGATGTGTTCGTAGACCTCGGTGGGGCTGTAGCGATAGCGGTTGCGCAGGCCCACCAGTTCGCTGCTCGGCGCATGCGGGCAGGCGCCGTCCTGCCAGGGGCGGTCGAGGCTGCCGTGGAGGATCTGCACTTGCACGCCGGTCAGTTCCTTGCCGGCCAGGGCGCGGGCGTAGAGGCCTTCGCCGGTCTCGGCGGCGCCGGGCAGCTGGCCGAGCACGGCGGTGAAGGACTGGCTGTGGCGGTCCAGCACCAGGCTGACCGACCAGGCCTGGCCGTCCTCGCGCTTGATGAAGTCGACCAGCACGATGCCGGGGCGCACCGAGGTGGCGCGGTAGGGCGCCTCGCCCGCGGAGTGGCCGTCGGCGGCGCGCCAGCGGGTGGTCTCGGCGTCGAACCGGTGCTCGATGCGCCAGCCGTTGGCGAAGTGCAGCTCCAGGCGCTGCCCGGCGAGGTCGGCCAGGCGCGGCAGGATGAAGGCCTCGGGGGCGAAACCCTGGGCGAGGGCGCCGACGGTGATCCAGTCGGAAGAAGCGGTCATGGGTGGGACTCCTGTGTTGGTGGAGCCCCCATGCTGCGCGGCGGGGCGCGCGCGGAACATCAACCGGATGGTTGATCCAGGAACAGCCGCGCCAGCAGCTCGGTGCGGCTAGCCACGCCGGCCTTGCGGAACAGGTGGACGAGGTGCGTCTTCACCGTGGCCAGGCCCAGGCCGAGCTGGCGCGCCAGGTCCTTGTTGCTGGCGCCGTCGCGCAGCAGCAGGGCGATCTCGCGTTCGCGCGGGGTGAGTTGGGCGAGGGCGTCGTGGCTGCGGGGCAGGGCCTGGGCGGCCAGCTCCAGCAGCCCCTGCAGGGCCCGCAGGCGGTCGAGTTCGTCGCTGGAGAAGGGCGCTTCGCCAACGCGCCGCAGCAGCGAAAGCCCGGCCAGGGGGCGGCCGCGGTCGGCGGCGATGACTTCCACCACGTCGATCACCCCGTGCCGGCGCAGGAAGCCGTGGTAGCGCTCGCGCTGGTCGCCGGGCTGCTGCGCCATGCCCACCGCCAGCGGCACCACCGGCAGGCCGGTGGCCAGGCAGGCGCCGGGGCGCAGCGGGTCGAGGCGGTGGTAGTGGTCGAGGTAGTCGGCGTGCATCTGCCGGCCCATGCCGAGCAGCTGGAAGTCGCAGGCCTGCAGGTCAGAGTCGATGCGGTAGAAGGCGGCGCGGGTGGCGGGGACCAGTTGCTGGAAGGCTTGCAGGCAGCGTTGGCCGATGTGTTCGGGGGTGGGCATGGGCTGGGTCCTGCGTGGGGGTGGGGTGAGGTGCCTGAGGGTAGCTTGTTTTCCCTCTCCCTAACCCTCTCCCTGAGGGAGAGGGGACCGTTGGGCAGGGTTGGATGTTCTGGCGTCAGCCGGCAACGCCAAATGCTTCCGGCTGAAGCCAGGCCTCCTCTCGGCACGGGCTAGCTCCCTCTCCCTTCAGGGCGGGGCGCGCAGCCGAGGGCTGGGGAGAGGGTGCTCTTCAGGCTCCCGAACCAGCCCTCAAACCACCGCGTAGTAATGCTTCACGAACCCCTCCCCCAACACCTCCCAAAGCACCTGCGTGCCCTTGGTCACGAACCAGCTGTCCCCGGCCTTGTACAGCTGGCTCTGCCCGGTGGCTTCGTCGGTCAGCCGCACCTCGCCGCTGACCACCGTGGCCTGTTCGTTGAAGGGATAGGTCATGCGGAACTTGCCGCCGGTGGTGCCGAAGTAGGCGGCGCTGACCGGGTCGGTGGGGGCGCCGGCGGTCATCTTGCCGAAGGCGCGGACCTCGCCTTCGAGGATTTCCGAGCCGAGGTCGGCCACGGTGCCCCAGGCGTCCAGTTGGTCGAGGGTGATGCCTTGCTTGATGGGGGTGAGTGCCATGTGCTTGCTCCTGTGCAAGTGAGTGGAAAGCGGGTTCAGCGGCGCCCGGACCAGTAGCCGGACACCTGGTGCCAGGTCTTGCCGGCGCTGAGCAGCAGCGGGCGGAACTGGTCCTTGCCGTGGACGCGGATGCGCCGCACCGAGCTGATCAGGTCGTAGCGCGCCGAGCCTTCGCTCATGCCCTCGGCCAGCACCTTGCAGATGATGTGGCTGGGGGTGACGCCGAAGCCGGAGTAGCCCTGCACGAAGAAGGCGTTGGGGCGGCCGGGCAGGGCGCCGATCTGCGGGAACAGGTTGGGGCTGCAGGCCATGGGGCCGCCCCAGGCCAGGTCGATCTTCACGTTTTCCAGGTAGGGGAAGATCTTCAGCATCAGCGCCCGGTTCCACGCCTTGAGGTCGCGCGGGATGTGCTCGATGAAGGGCGTGGCGGCGCCGAACAGCAGGCGGTTCTCGCGGGTCACGCGGTAGTAGTCGATGACCGGGCGGATATCGCTGTAGGCGCCGCGGATCGGGCTGATGCGCTGGATGAGTTCGTCCGACAGCGGCTCGGTCATCATCTGGAAGGCGTAGGTGTTGATGGTGCTCTTGTGCAGCTCCGGCTCCAGCTTGTTGAGGAAGCTGTCGCAGGCCCAGAGCAGCTTGCCGGCCTTCACCGAGCCCTTGGCGGTGCGCACGGTGATGCGCTCGCCGTAGGTCACGTCCAGCGCCGGGCTGTACTCGAAGATCTTCACCCCGTGGCTGGCCAGGGCCTTGGCCTCGCCGAGCAGCAGGTTGAGCGAGTGCACGTGGCCGCCACCCATGTGCAGCAGGGCGCTGGAGTAGGCGTCGGAGCCGATGATCTGGCGCACTTCGGAGCCGTCCAGGTAGCGGATTTCGTGGGTGGAGTTGAGCGACTTGAACTCCTTCTCCCAGGCCCGCAGGGTCTTCGCCTGGCGGGCGTTGAAGCCCATGTAGCCGTAGCCGTGGCAGAAGTCGGCGTCGATGCCGTACTTCTGGATGCGGCCCTTGATGATGTCGGCGCCCAGGTCGCTGATCTCGAAGATCTGCCGCAGGCCGTCCTCGCCGACGTCCTTCCTGATCTTCTCCAGGTCGTGGCCGATGCCGGCCATGATCTGCCCGCCGTTGCGCCCGGTGCCGCCGAAGCCGAGGTAGCGCGCCTCCAGCACGACGATGTTGGCGATGCCCTTCTCGGCCAGCTCCAGGGCGGTGTTGATGCCGGAGAAGCCGCCGCCGATCACGACGACGTCGGCCTCCAGGTCCGCCTCCAGGGAGGGGAAGGACAGGTCGTATTTCTTGGTCGCGGTGTAGTAGGTGGGGGTCTCGATGTTGATCATGACTGCAGCCTGGAACCGGAGGGAAAAGGGCGCGGCCGCTGCCGCGCGGATGGCCCTATTAGGGGCCGCGGCGCCCATTCCTGTCTTGACCCTGGCTGCCCGGTCACTTGTCCGGGACTGACAGCGGCGGCTCAGCCGGCCAGCAGTTGCTCCACGCGCTCGACGGCGGCGCGGGCGCAGAGCATGTCCTGCGCCTCGGAGGCGCCGGAGACGCCGACCGCGCCGATGACCACCTCGCCCAGGCGCAGCGGCTCGCCGCCGCCGAACAGCACCAGCCCGGTCTGCAGCGGCAGGCCCTGGCGCACGGTCGGCGCGCTCTGTTCCAGGTAGGCCTGCCAGTCGCCGGTGGGTTTGTCGAAGGCGGCGGCAGTGCCGGCTTTCTTCAGGGCGATTTCGCGGCACGGCTGCGCGGCGCCGTCCATGTGCGCGGTGAGCACCGGCAGGCCGCTGGCGTCGACCAGCGCGATGCTGAGCCGCAGGCCCAGCTCCTCGGCGCGCGCGAGCGCGGCCTGCAGCGCCTGCTGGGCGAGGTTCAGGGTGAGGTGTGCCTGCTGGCGGACGAGAGCGGTCATCGAGGGGACTCCGAGTGGGAAGGTGGCGGGGCGGATCATGACCGAAAGGGGGCGGGGCTTTGCAAGGGCCAGGAAAATCTTTGCCTGAGCGCCGCCCGCCAGCCGCGCCTTCCCGCGCGGGCCTGGCGGGCGGCGGGGCTTCAGTACACCGAGGGGGCGGACGGGGCCTGGGGCTGGGCGCCGCCCTTGAACTTGCCGGCCAGTTCGCGCAGCGAGCGCATCAGCAGGCTGGTGTCCACGCCCACGGCGACGAACTTCGCGCCCAGCTCCAGGTAGCGCCGGGCCAGCTTCTCGTCGGCGCTGAGGATGCCGGCGGCCTTGCCGGCGCGCTGGATGCGGGCGATGGCGTCCTCGATGGCGGCCTGCACTTCCGGGTGCCCGGGGTTGCCGCGCTGGCCCATGGCCGCGCTGAGGTCGGCTGGGCCGATGAACACGCCGTCGACGCCGTCCACCGCGGCGATGGCGTCGAGGTTGGCCAGGCCTTCGAGGTTCTCCACCTGCACCAGCAGGCACATCTGCGCGTCGGCCTCGTCGAGGTAGCCGGGGATGCTGTTCCAGCGCGAGGCCCGGGCCAGGGCGCTGCCCACGCCGCGCACGCCGAACGGCGGGTAGCGCATGGCGCGCACCAGCTCACGGGCCTGCTCGGCGGAATCCACCATGGGCACCAGCAGCGTCTGCGCGCCTATGTCGAGCAGTTGCTTGATCAGCGCCGTGTCGCCGAGCACCGGACGGATGATCGGCTGCACCGGGTAGGGCGCCACCGCCTGCAACTGGCCGAGCAGGCTGCGCAGGTCGTTGGGCGCGTGCTCGCCGTCGATCAGCAGCCAGTCGAAGCCGGCGTTGGCCGCCAGCTCGGCGCAGTAGGGATCGGCCAGGCCGAGCCAGAGGCCGATCTGGGCTTCGCCGGATTGCAGGCGTTGTTTGAAGGTATTGAAGGGGGGGGGCATGGGAGGTCCTTGGTGGAAGGCTGAAGCTGGAAGCTGGAAGCTGGAAGCTGGAAGCTAGAAGCTAGAAGCTAGAAGCTAGAAGCTAGAAGCTAGAAGCTAGAAGCCGGAGTCGCTCTGACTTCCAGCTTCAGGCTTCCAGCTTCCAGCTCAAACTCATCCAAACCGGCAAGAGATGCTGCCGAGCTGATCGTAATCGACGTGGAAGGTATCGCCGGGCGCCGCCGCCACCGGGCGGGTGAAGGAGCCGCCGAGGATCACCTGGCCGGGTTCCAGGGTGACGTCGTAGGGGGCCAGCTTGTTGGCCAGCCAGGCCACGCCCTTGGCCGGGTGGTTGAGCACCGCGGCGGAGACGCCGGATTCCTCGATCACGCCGTTGCGGTAGAGGATCGCCGGCACGCGGCGCAGGTCGATCTCGGTCGGGCGCACCGCGCGGCCGCCCATGACCACGCCGGCGTTGGCGGCGTTGTCGGAGATGGTGTCGAAGACCTTGCGGGTGACCTTCGTCTGCGGGTCCACCTGCTGGATGCGCGCGTCGATGATCTCCAGCGCCGGGATCACCCACTCGGTGGCCTCCAGCACGTCGAACAGGGTGACGTTCGGCCCCTTCAGCGGCTTGCCGAGGATGAACGCCAGCTCCACTTCCACCCGCGGCACGATGAAGCGCTCGAAGGGGATGTCGCTGCCTTCGTCGAAGAACATGTCGTCGAGCAGGGCGCCGTAGTCCGGCTCGGTGATGTTCGACGAGACCTGCATGGCCCGCGAGGTCAGGCCGATCTTGTGACCCTTGAGCACGCGGCCATTGGCTATCTTCTGAGCCACCCAGGCGCGCTGGATGGCGTAGGCGTCCTCGATGGCGATGTCCGGGTAGTCGAGGGAGAACTGCCGCACCTGCTGGCGCGAACGCTCGGCGGCGTCGAGGCGGGCGGCGGCTTCCTGGATGAGGCTGGAGTCGAGCATGGCGATATCTCTTTAGCGGGGGTTGACCACGGCGGCCGGGGTGCGCAGGACCAGGGCGGCGCCGAGGGCGATGAGGATGGCCAGCAGGTACAGGGCCAGGCTGGAGCTGTGGGTGGTGTCGCGCATCCAGCCGATGAAGTAGGGCGCGGCGAAGGCGGCGATGCTGCCGAAGGAGCTGATCAGGGCGATGCCGGCGGCCTGGGCGCGGTCGGCGAGGAAGGCCGGCGGCAGTTGCCAGAACATCGGCAGCGCGGCGCTGGCGCCCATGCCGGCGAGCACCAGCCCGGCCAGCACCAGCCAGGCGCTGCCTGGCGCCAGGCCCGTCAGGGCCAGGCCGGCGGCGGCCAGCAGCAGCGGCACGGCGAGGTGCCAGCGGCGCTCGCGGCGGCGGTCGGAGGAGCGCCCCAGGGCGATCATGAACACGCAGCCGGCGAGGTACGGCAGGGCGCTGAGCAGGCCGACGCGGCCGTCGGAGCCGATGCCGGCGCCGTGGATCAGGCTGGGCATCCAGAACGCCAGGGTGTTCACCGCCAGCATCACCGCGAAGTAGATGGCCACCAGCAGCCAGACCTGGCGGTCGCGGAAGATGCCGGCGAGGGAGGTGATCTGCTTGCGCTGTTCCTCGCCCTGCATCTCTTCGCGCAGGCCAGCCTTCTGCTCGTCGCTGAGCCAGGCCACGCGCTCGAAGCTCTCCGGCAGGCGGCGCCAGACCAGCAGGCCGAGCAGCACCACCGGTAGGCCCTCGATAAGGAACATCCACTGCCAGCCGCGCAGCCCGAGGAAGTCGTGGAAGCCCTCGAGGATGCCGCCGGACAGCGGCCCGCCGATCACCCCGGCCATGGGCACGGCGATGGCGAACAGCGCGGTGACGCCGGCGCGGCGGCGCGCCGGGAACCAGCGGTTGATGTACACCAGTATGCCGGGGAAGAAGCCGGCCTCGGCCACCCCCAGCAGCAGGCGCAGGCTGTAGAAACCGGCCGCGCTCTGCACCAGCAGCATGGCGGTGGACAGCAGGCCCCAGGTGACCATCAGGAAGGCGATCCAGCGGCGCGGGCCGACGCGCTCCAGCATCAGGTTGCTGGGCACGCCGAACAGCGCGTAGGCGACGAAGAACAGCCCGGCGCCCAGGCCGTAGACGGTGTCGCTGAAGTGCAGGTCGGCGCTCATCTGCAGCTTGGCGAAGCCGATGTTGATGCGGTCCAGGTGGGCGAAGACGTAGCAGATCAGCAGCAGCGGCATCAGGCGCCAGACCACGCGGGCGTGGGTGGCGTCGCTGCCGGCGGGCAGGGCGGCGGAGGGCTGTGCGGCGGAGGGCAGGGTGGCGGTGCTCATGGTCTTGTCTTTGTTCTGCGAGTGGCCGGGGGCGCGGCGGGCTTCAGCCCGCCTGGCCGTTGAGGAAGGCGTGGACGTTGTTCTGCTTGTAGTTGAGCTCGGCGTTCAGCTCGCTCATCTCGAAGGACAACGCCAGCAGCCGGCGCGCCTGGAGGCCGGCGAAGTGCGCCTTGATCACCTCGAACAGCGCGTCGGCGACCTGCCTGCGGGTGGCCAGGTCGCGCCCGGCGCCCACCTTCAGGCTCATGTGGACGAAGGCGTAGTCGTGCGCGCCGTCGGCCATGCGCCAGGTGTCCAGGCGCACGGCGCGGCTGCGGATGCCGCCGAGCGGGAACACCCCGCTCGCGCCGAGGCAGGCGTGGACCTTCTCGAACAGGCCGGGCAGGTCGGCCTCGGCTTCGATGTTGTGCGTGTACTCGGCGATGAAGTGCGGCATGGCGGGCTCCTCAGAGGCGGCTGGCGGACGGGTTGCCGGCGGGGTTGGAGGCCTGGGCGGCGGGGATCGCCGAACCGTCCTGCGGGGTGACCGGGAACAGGGCGTTGATCTGCCCGGTGCCGGAGGAGCCGAAGTAGGGCGTGACCACCTCGGCCTTGCCGTCATAGTCCGACCAGCCCAGCGCGCCGAGGAGCATGGCGGTGTCGTGCATGAAGCCTTCGCCGTGGCCCTTGGCCGCGTACTCCGGGAGCATGCCGCAGAAGGCCTGCCAGTCGCCGCGCTGCCACATCCGCACCACCTCGTGGTCGAGGGTTTCCAGGAAGGGGCTCCAGACCTTGTCGGCGAATTCCGGGGCCTGGCCGTTCTGGGCGAAGCGGTGGGTCAGCGAGCCGCTGGCGAGGAAGGCCACGGTGCCGTCGTAGTGCTCTTCCACTGCCTTGCGCATGGCCCAGCCCAGGCGCGCGCTGTCGTTGAGGTAGTGCACGGTGCACAGCGCCGAGACCGAGACCACCTTGAAGTGCCGGTCGGCGTTCATGTAGCGCATCGGCACCAGGGTGCCGTACTCCGGGCCGAGGGTGGTGGCGTCGTGGGCCAGCACGTCCACGCCCATGGCGTTGCAGCCCTCGGCGAGGATGCGCCCCAGCTCCGGGTTGCCGGGGAACTCGTACTCCATGTTGGCGATGAAGTGCGGCAGCTCGTTGCTGGTGTACAGCCCCTGGAAGTGCGGCGCGCAGTTGATGTGGTAGCCGGCGTTGACCAGCCAGTGGGTGTCGAACACCACGATGGTGTCCACCCCCAGCTCACGGCAGCGGCGGCCGATCTCCTTGTGGCCGTCGATCGCCGCCTGGCGGCAACCCTGGCGCGGGCCGGGCAGTTCGGAGAGGTACAGCGAGGGAACGTGGGTGATCTTGGCAGCCAGAGCGAGTTTGCCCATGGTGATTCTCCTGGTGCGGGGCGCCTGCGCTGGGGCGCCCGGATTCTTGTGATTGTGGCTGCACGCCGGCGATGCAGGCGGCCTGGGCGGCCGCTCTCATCGGGCCGCCTTTTTATACGCCCCAGCGGGGGATGTGGTGGCTGCCCATGGAAATGCACACGTTCTTGATCTCGGCGAACACCTCGAAGCTGTACTCGCCGCCCTCGCGGCCGGTGCCCGAGCCCTTCACCCCGCCGAACGGCTGGCGCAGGTCGCGCACGTTCTGGCTGTTGATGAATACCATGCCGGCCTCGATGCCGCGCGCCAGGCGGTGGGCCTTGCCGATGTCCTGGGTCCAGATGTAGGAGGCCAGGCCGTATTCGGTGTCGTTGGCCAGGCGCAGGGCCTCGGCCTCGTCCTTGAACTTCAGCAGGCAGACCACCGGGCCGAAGATTTCCTCCTGGGCGATGCGCATGCGGTTGTCCACGTCGGCGAACACCGTGGGCTGCACGAACTGCCCGCGGGCCAGGTGCGCCGGTAGGTTGGCCGGGCGTTCCAGGCCGCCGGCGACCAGGCGCGCGCCTTCTTCCATGCCGATGCGGATGTAGCCGGTGACCTTGTCGTAGTGCTGCTGGGTGATCATCGAGCCGACCTGGGTCTTCGCATCCTGCGGGTCGCCGACGATCAGGCGCTTGGCGCGGGCGGCGAACTCTTCGACGAAACGGTCGTACACGCTCTCCTGGATGAAGATACGGCTGCCGGCGGTGCAGCGCTCGCCGTTCAGCGAGAAGATGGTGAACAGCGCGGCGTCCAGGGCGCGATCGAGGTCGGCGTCGTCGAAGATCAGCACCGGCGACTTGCCGCCCAGCTCCATGGAGTACTTCTTCAGGCCGGCGGTCTGCATGATCTTCCGGCCGGTGGCGGTGCCGCCGGTGAAGGAGATGGCGCGCACGTCGGGGTGGCGCACCAGGGCGTCGCCGGCGGTGGCGCCGTAGCCCTGCACCACGTTGAGCACGCCCGGCGGGATGCCGGCTTCCAGGGCCAGGCGGCCCAGCTCGTTGGCGGTCAGGGGCGACAGCTCGCTCATCTTCAGCACCGCGGTGTTGCCCAGGGCCAGGCAGGGCGCGGTCTTCCAGGTGGCGGTCATGAACGGCACGTTCCACGGCGAGACCAGGCCGCACACCCCCACCGGCTGGTACAGGGTGTAGTTGAGCATCTGGTCGTCCACCGGGTAGCTGTGGCCGTCCATGCGCGTGCAGACCTCGGCGAAGAACTCGAAGTTGTGCGAGGCGCGGGGGATCAGCACGTTGCGCGTCTGGTGGATCGGCAGGCCGGTGTCGAGGGTTTCCAGCTCGGCGAGGTTGGGCACGTTCGCATCGATCAGCTCGCCCAGCTTGCGCATCAGCTTGGCGCGTTCCTTGGCCGGGGTGTTGGCCCATTTCGGGAAGGCTTCCTTGGCCGCGGCCACGGCCATGGCGATTTCCTCGGCGCCGCCGCTGGCGACCTCGGCGATCACTTCGGTGGTGGCCGGGTTGATGGTCTGGAAGACTTCTTTGCTCTCGACCTCGCGGCCGTTGATCCAGTGCTTGATCATGCTTGTTTCTCTATCTCGATTAGGGACGGGCGCGGTTCGCGAAGAACTCGGCCTCGCTGACGATGCGGTTGACCAGGCGGCCGACGCCTTCCACTTCCACCACCACTTCATCGCCCGGCACCACGTCGGCCAGGCCTTCCGGCGTGCCGGTGGCGATCATGTCGCCCGGCTGTAGGGTCATGAAGCTGGAGAAGTATTCGATCAGGTAGGGGATGTCGAAGATCATGTCGGCGGTGGTGCCTTCCTGCTTCAGCTCGCCGTTGACCCAGGTGCGCAGCTTCAGCTTCGACGGGTCGGCCACGTCGGCGGCGTCGACTATCCAGGGGCCGACCGGGGTGGTGGCGTCGCGGTTCTTCACCCGCAGGTTGGGGCGGTAGTAGTTTTCCAGGTAGTCGCGGATGGCGTAGTCGTTGCAGACGGTGTAGCCGGCCAGGTAGGCGAGGGCGTCCTCGCGCCTGACGTTGCGCGCCGGCTTGCCGATCACCGCCACCAGCTCGCACTCGTAGTGCATGTAGGCGACGTCGTCCGGGCGCCAGGTGACCTGGTTGTGGCCGGTATAGGTGCCTTTGGACTTGATGAACGCCAGCGGCTCGGTGGGCGCCTTGAAGGCCAGTTCGGCGGCGTGGTCGGCGTAGTTCAGGCCGAGGGCGAACATGCTCCCTTCGGCCGGCGGCAGCCACTGCACCTCGTGCTCGCCGAGCAGGCGGCCATCGGCCAGGCGCACGGCGTTGTCGGCTTCCACGGTCACCGCGTGGATTTCGCCCTGGTAGCGGATGCGTGCGTGTTTCATCTCAGGCTTCCTCCGCCACGACGTGATTGACCAGGCGGCCGAGACCTTCGATCTCCACCACCACTTCGTCGCCCGGCTGCACGTCGACGCGGCCCTCGGGGGTGCCGGTGATGAGCACGTCGCCGGCGTGCAGGGTCATGAACTCACTGATCTCGGCGATCAGCCTGGGAATGCTGCGCACCAGGTTGGCGGTGCTGTTCTGCTGGCGCACTTCGCCGTTGACCAGCAGGCGCAGCGGCAGGGCGTGCGGGTCGGCGATCTCGTCGCGGCCGACCACTTCGCTGCCCAGCGGGCAGAAGCCGTCGCGGCACTTGGCCTTGACCGCCGGGCGGTAGTAGCTGTCTTCCGGCAGGCTGAACTCGTTGACGATGACGTAGCCGGCCACGTAGGCCATGGCCTCGTCCTCGCTGACGCGGCTGGCGTCGCGGCCGAGCACCACGCCCAGGGCCGGGCCCGGCTGCAGGCGCTCGACGCCGGCGGGGAAGACCACCGCCTGGCCGTCGCCGTTGCGGGTGTTCGGCGTCTTGATGAACAGCACCGGCTTGACCGGCGGCTTCTGGTAGGGCGGCTGCTGGAATTCCTCCAGCCGGCTGTGCAACAGGCCCTGGTAGTTCAGCGCGACGCCGAACAGGGTGCCCGCTGCGGCTTCGCTGATAGCGCGACGCATGGCTTCGTTCTCCTGCTTCACCCGGGCCGTGGATACCCGGGTATCGTTAACATGTTAGCGTTATAGTTAATATGTTAACTATGGTCAAGCCTCGTCCATCGGGGCCTGGTTTCGCTACGGGCATTGGAGCAGGCGTGCCGGCGTGGGGATTGTCCGGCGCTGCCATGGCCTTGACCGACGCTGCCAGGGCGCCGCGCGGATCGTCGCAGGGTTTGCCTATGCAGGGGCTATGCTGGTTAAAATCTTTCCTATTTTCAGTCGAGTAGCCCATCTACATGTCCACGCCGCGTCCGTCCCTGACCCTCACCCTGCTGCAGGCCCGCGAGGCCGCCATGGCCTTCTTCCGCCCCTCGCTCAACCAGCACGACCTGACCGAGCAGCAATGGCGCATCGTGCGCATCCTCCGCCAGCAGGGCGAGATGGAGATCTACCAGCTGGCGCAGCAGGCCTGCATCCTCAAGCCGAGCATGACCGGCGTGCTGGCGCGCATGGAGCGCGACGGCCTGGTGCGCCGCTGGAAGTCCGAGCACGACCAGCGCCGCGTGCTGGTGTGCCTGAGCGAGAAGGGCCAGCAGTGCTTCGTGGCCATGAGCGGCGACATGGAGAACAACTACCGGCGTATCCTCGAACAGTTCGGCGAGGACAAGCTGCAGCAACTGCTGGGGCTGCTGGACGAGCTGAAGAAGATCAAGCCCTGAGGCTCTTCGTGTAGGAGCGAGGGGGACGCCTGGTTCTTGCTCGCTCCTACAGTCCCACAGGCAGGTAACCCCATGGCCCGCGCACCCATCCCCAACATCGACATCGGCCAGGTCTACGACCTGCGCTACAGCGATTCCGAGGTGCACTACGAGGAGCTGGGCAAGCTGGCCGACTTCTTCGGCCGCAACATGCCGGTGCACCGCCACGACCGCTTCTTCCAGGTGCACTACGTCAAAAGCGGCTCGGTGCGCGTGTACCTCGACGAGCAGCTCTACCACCGCCAGGGCCCGCTGTTCTTCCTCACCCCGCCGACCATCCCCCACGCCTTCGTCACCGAGAACGACGCCGACGGCCACGTGCTGACCGTGCGCCAGCAACTGCTCTGGCCGCTGCTGGCGCCGGAGCAGGGCCTGGCCGCCGGGCCGGACATCGGCCCGGTGTGCGTGGCCTTCGACCAGCTGGACGAGACCTTCGCCGGCGAGGTGGCACGGGTGGATGGTCTGTTCGAGCTGCTGCGCGAGGAATTCCGTGGCGAGCGCCCCGGCCGCGAGCTGGCCCTGGCCGACCTGGTGCGGCTGATCTTCGTCAGCCTGCTGCGCCTGTCGGCGCGTTCGCTCAAGGCGCAGCCCATGCGCCGCGAGGACCTGCGCCTGTTCCAGCGCTTCAACCAGCTGATCGAGCAGCACTACCCCGAGCACTGGCCGCTGACGGCCTACGCCGAACGCATCGGCGTGACCGAGGCGCGGCTGAACGACATCTGCCGGCGCGTCGCCGGACTGCCGTCCAAGCGCCTGGTCCACGAACGGCTGATGCAGGAGGCGCGGCGCCTGCTGCTGTTCAGCGGCAGCTCGGTGAACGAGATCTGCTACCAGCTGGGGTTCAAGGACCCGGCCTACTTCAGCCGCTTCTTCGCCCGCAATGCCGGGATGGCGCCGGGGGAGTACCGGCAGCGCAGGGCGGGTGACAAGGAAGAAGCCTGGCGGTAGGGGCTTTTGCTTGCTTTTCGTAGGAGCGAGCTTGCTCGCGAACGGGGTTCGTCGGTGACTATGGGGGCTGGGTTTGAGAGCGCCCTCTCCCTAACCCTCGGCTGCGCGCCCCGCCCTGAAGGGAGAGGGGACCGTTCGGTGCATTTGGGTAGTTTGGAGTCAGCCGGCAAGCACCGTGGCTGCAAGCTGAAGCTGTCATCTTCTCGGCACGGACAAGCCCCCTCTCCCTTCAGGGAGAGGGCTGGGGAGAGGGTTACGGACTTCTATCCCGCTCCGTTGCTGAACCTGGCACCGCTGTTCGCGAGCAAGCTCGCTCCTACGAAAAGCATCCCGTTGCCCCGACAGAAAACCCGTGGCTTCCGGTCTTTTGGTTAACTTGTTAACTTTATGCTCCGCCCCCACCCGGACCCTCCCATGCCCACCCCAGCCCACCCCCAGCGCCTGATCCTGCCCCTGGCCGCGCTGGTCGCCTTCGCGCCCCTGTCCATCGACACCTACCTCCCCAGCCTGCCGCTGATCGCCGCCGACCTGGCCGCCGGCGCCGCCGAGGTGCAGCTGACCATCAGCCTGTTCCTCGCCGGCTTGTGCCTGGGCATGCTGTTCTACGGGCCGCTGTCGGACCGCTTCGGCCGCCGGCGCCTGCTGCTGGGCGGCATCTGTCTTTATCTGCTGGCCACCCTCGGCTGCCTGTTCGCCGGCACGGCTTCGGCGCTGATCGCCTGGCGTTTCTTCCAGGCCCTCGGCGGGGCGGCGGCCTCGGTGCTGGCGCGGGCCATAGTGCGCGACCTGTTCCCCCTGCAGCAGTCGGCGCGGGTGCTTTCGCTGATGCACCTGGTGACCATGCTCGCCACCCTGGTGGCGCCGCTGCTGGGCAGCCTGCTGGCCCAGGCCGCTGGCTGGCGCGCGGTGTTCGCCGTGCTCTTCGCCTTTGCCGCGCTGTGCCTGTTCACGGCGCTGTGGCGGATTCCCGAGAGCCTGCCGGCGGCGCAGCGCGGGCAGTCGGTGGCGCAGGTGTTCCACGCCTACGGGCGCATCCTCCTGCAGCCCAGGGCGCTGGGCTACATGCTGTGCATGGGCCTTTCGTTCGGCGGCATGTTCGCCTTCATCACCGCCTCGCCCTTCGTCTACATCGAGCATTTCGGCGTGTCCTCGCAGGCCTATGCCTGGCTGTTCAGCCTGAACATCGCCGGCATCATCCTGGCCACCAGCCTCAATGCGCGCCTGGTGGGGCGGCTCGGGCCGCAGCGGATGCTCGCCTGCGGCGCTGCCGTGGCTGCGCTGGCGGGGCTGCTGCTATTGGTCTGCGGCTTCACCGGCTGGGGCGGGTTGCCGGCGCTGGTGCTGGGCGTGCTGCTCTACGTCAGCGTCACCGGCCTGCTCGGCGCCAACTGCGTGGCCAGCCTGCTGGCGCTGTTCCCGCGCGAGGCCGGGGCCGCCGCCGGGCTGGCGGTGACCGGGCAGTTCGCCCTGGGCACGGCGTGCAGCGCGCTGGTCGGCGCGCTTTCCGATGGCAGCCCCTGGCCGATGTGCCTGGTGGTCGGCGGCACCGGCATCGGCTGCCTGCTGGCCTTCCTCCTGGCCCGCCGGCACGCCCCGCAACCCCTGGCGGAAGCGGCCTGAGCTAGGCCGGCTGCTGTTCCGTCCGCGCCGGGCGGCGCAGGCCCTGCCAGGCGCAGTAGACCAGCAGCAGGGCGCCGGCCGCGGCCATCGCCCAGGGCCCGCCGTAGCGCGCCGCCAGCAGCCCGGCGAGCAGGCCGCCGATGGCGTCGAAGCCGAAGCGGGTGGCGGTGTAGATCGACACCACGCGGCCGCGCAGCGCTTCCGGCGCGCTGCTCTGGATGACGATGTTGGTGCCGACGTTGTTCACCGTGACGCCGAAACCCAGCACCGCCATGGCCGCCAGCGACAGCGGCAGATCGCGGCTGAGGGCGAACGCCAGCAGCGCGCCGGCGCTGGCCAGGGCGGAGAGCAGGATGATCCGCGGCAGCCGCGCCGGGTCCTGGTGCTGGGCCAGGAACAGGCTCGACAGCAGCGAGCCGAAGCCGGCCGCGCCCCACAGCCAGCCGAGGGTGCGCGCATCGCCGGCGAAGACGTCGCGGGCGAACACCGGCAGCAGCGCCGCGTAGCTGGAGGCGGTGAGGTTGACCAGCAGCACGCCGAGCATCAGCCGGCGCACGCTCGGGGTGCGCAGGGCGTAGTCCAGGCCCTCGCGGAACACGCTGCCCATGCTGCCGCTGGCGCGCACCCCCGGCGCCAGGCGCACCCGCAGCAGGCCGGCCACCAGCGCCAGGTAGGACAGGGCGTTGAGGGCAAAGCACAGGCTTTCGCTGGTCAGCCCCAGCAGCAGCCCGGCCAGCGGCGGGCCGACGAAGCGCGAGCAGGTGAACAGCGAGGCGTTCAGCGCCAGGGCGTTGGGCAGGTCGGCGCGGTCGTCGACGAAGCGGCTGAGCAGCGACTGCCGCAGCGGCGTGTCGAAGGCGCTGAGCACGCCGAGCAGCGCCGACATGCCGACGATCAGCGCCGGGGTGATCAGCCCGCTGGCGGTCAGCCCGGCCAGGGCCGCGGCCTGCAGGGCCATCAGGCTCTGGCTGGCGAGCAGCAGGCGGCGCTTGTCGTGGCGGTCGATCCAGGCTCCGGCCAGGGGGCCGATGAACAGCTGCGGCAGCAGCGCCACGCAACTGGTGATGCCCAGCAGCGCCGCCGAGCCGGTCAGCCGGTAGACCAGCCAGGCCAGCGCCACCTGCTGGACCCAGGTGCCCAGGGTGGAGACCGCATGGCCGGCGAAGTACAGGCGGAAGTTGCGGTGGCGCAGCGCGCGCAGACTGTTCGGCCAGGAACGGGAAGCGGACATCGGCGGCTCGCTCGGGCGGAGGGCGAATGAGGGAAGGGCGTCATGATAACGGAAAAATTCCGTCAGAACGTTCAGATGTTAACGAAAGCCGCGCGGCGCCTGGCCCGGCGCCGATTTCGCCGCTTCCAGGGGCCGCTAAATCCCATGAAAAGTGCAATCGAGTCCGCGGAAGTTGCATTCAAGGCGTTGCCGGGCGGCTCCCATAATCGGCCCTGCCACTCTCGCCACGAGAGCCCTGCCGCCCGTCGCCAAGCACTTCGCGACGGCGGCGCGCCTCCAATAACAATCAAGGGCCGCCAAGATGAAAAAGCCAAACCCCCTGCTCGAAGACCTGAAATCCGTCCTGCCCGCCATTGCCGCCAACGCCGCCAAGGCCGAACAGGCGCGCACCGCGCCCGCCGAGAACATCGCCCTGCTCAAGGGCATCGGCATGCACCGCGCCTTCCAGCCCAAGTGCTACGGCGGCATGGAAATCTCCCTGCCCGAGTTCGCCGACTGCGTGGTCGCCCTGGCCGGCGCCTGC